>DASYRR010000246.1:0-11455 GCA_036004125.1 Pyrinomonadaceae bacterium
GGACCTGTCACCGCTTTGGTACAGGGCGTTGTAGATGCTGAGATTCGCTGTACCAAAGCGGTGACAGGTCCCCGCACTCCAAGGAGGCGCCCTTCCCTTACATGTTCTTTCTGAAGGTCCGCTTAACTAATTCTCCAAATAGATTCGTTCGATTTCATCAACCATGCGACTCAAACCGAACCGCAACCTTGCTGACTCTGCCGCCCTCTTACCCAGCGCCTTTCGATGTTCTTCATTCTTCAGCAAGCCAAGAATGGCCACTGCCATTTTTTTCACATCGCCGATAGGAACGAGCAGTCCGGTCACTTGATCTTCAACAACCTCTTGAGCGCCGTCGGTCATGGTGGCGATCACCGCTGTACCTGCCGCCATTGCCTCCGCGATCGACAGTCCAAATGACTCCGTCTCTGACGCAGACACAAACACGTCCGTCGCGCAGAGCAACTTTTCAGCATCGTCGAGCCACCCAAGCAGGTGGACCTGGTCCGCAAGTTTGAGTTCATTTACCAGGTCCATTAGTTCAGAGCGATTCTCGCCGGACGGAGAAGTATCAACTCCCGCGATCACAAAATGAGCCTGCTTTATTTCGCGGGACACAATAGCTGCTGCTCTTATCAGATCATCGTGACGTTTTAATGTTCTTAATTCGCCGATACTTGCTATTAGCACACAGTCAAGCGGTAAGCCTTTGGCGTTCAGAAATGCCGCCCGGTCAAAACTTTCACAAGCGTTTGCAAAACGGTCCACTTCGATGCCATTCGGTACGAGCGCGATTCTTTCTTCTGACACGATCCGTTGATTGCTGATCTGGCGCGCTACTGCAGTGGAGACAGCAATGACTTTGGTTGCTCGAGCTAGTGTGCGTTTATGAATTCGGTTGAGAGGGAAGAGAACATGACGCGTCACGATAAACTTCGATCTCGGGTTGCCTCTAGCAGCGTAAGCTGCAAGTGAGTAGTCGCGCGCCATGTGCGCATGAACCACATCGATCTGATTTTGTTTCGCCATTCGAGCAAGCGCGCGAGCACTTTGTGCGTCTAGTGCATTGCGGAGCGGAAATGTCTTGATGTTGCGCGGCGACAATTGAAGGTGACTGACCAGTGGAGATTGTGGACGGAGTGCCGCATAAACATCGTGACCTCGCGCACGCAGTGCATTACTCAAATCAACAACATAACGTTCACCCCCGCCGAAAGAAGAGGCTGAGCAGATTTGAAGGATACGCATCTCAGAATCGTTTAGCCGCAGAGTCACGCAGATAAACACTGATCAGAACAAGTAACTTTTGATGTCCTACAAAAATCTGCGTGTATCAGCGTTTATCTGAGGCTCAAGTCGTACCAAACCGAAACAGCCAAATTCGCCAGTGTTTCATTTAGCGATCAAATAAGCGCCAAATTTCAACCGTCTTGGCACTCTTAAGTCGGCACGGCTGTTGCCACTCAACACAATGGAAGACTGTTTGTTGGGAGGGAATTGTATGACTAAGACTAAATTAGTGACAGGACTTTTTAAAAGTAAGGTCGGGGCGGAAGCGGCTGTTGATGCGCTCCTCAAACGCGGCTTTTCGCGCGATGACATTAGTGTGTTGATGTCAGACGCGACACGGACTAAGGAGTTTGGCCTGCAAGTACGAACACACGCTGCCGATGGGCTTGGCATTGGCGGAGCCGTCGGTGGCGCAGTCGGCGCCGTTGTTGCTGCGATTGCAGCAGTCGGAACGACGCTATTCCTGCCAGGTATTAATCTTGTTATTGCCGGACCAATTGCTGCTGCTTTGGCGGGTGCCGGAGCGGGCGGTGCAACTGGTGGGGTTATTGGCGCACTGATCGGTGCGGGCATTCCGGAGTATCGAGCGAAGGTTTACGACGCGGAACTTCGTGGCGGTGGGATACTGATTGGTGTCGAGGCCCGGTCGGAAGAGGAAGTCTCTGAATTGGAGAAATTGTTGGACGAACTCGGCGCCCAGCATGTTCGTGCAGAGTAAGAGTTAGTCAGTATGCCTCTCTTCGGCTTTGCCACCTGTTGGTCGGAGTAGACCAGTCCAAGACTATGTCGAAGCCAATTCTTCTGCGGCTGACTTAATTGTTCGTGAAAGCGCGTCGCAAATTGGGAGGCGTATTTCGAACCGGGTACCTTCGCCAGGTTCGCTCACAGCGAAGATCTCCCCACGGTGTCGAGAAATAATCCCGTGCGATGCAGACAGGCCTAAACCCGTACCCTTCGCACCCTTGGTGGTGAAGAATGGTTCGAAGATACGTGCCGCAGTTTCAGGCGGCATGCCGCATCCAGTATCGGCAACCCAGAAGCATCCACTATCGAGTTCGCCACGAGTGCCAATCTCGATCGTGCCGCCCTCGGGCATCGCGTCAACCGAATTGAAGATTAAGTTGAGCACCACTTCACGAAGTTCGGCGAGGTCACCTTGCACGTAAACAGGTCCATTGCACTCCATCTTCATCTCGATCCGTGGTTGCCCGGATTTTCTTTGCCACTTGGGGCGGGCAATCTCAATACTCGAGGTCACCAAATCATCGAGTTCAACCGGGCCAAACCCCTGGGCAGAGTCCCTTCGCGCGAACTCAAGTATTCGGCGCAACGTTTTTCCGCCGTCTTCAACGGCTTCATTGATTACCTGAAGACTCTTGAGCGTCGCTTCGTCAGTTGCTTTCATCTGCAGTAATTGCGTGCGACCCTTGATCACCGTAAGCGAGTTGTTGAGGTTGTGCGCTACTCCCGCTGCCAATTCACCGACCGCACGCAGCTTGTCTGATTGTGATATCAGTTCTTGCGTACGCTTACGTTCGGTGGTATCCCGCAGGAAAACCAAAACGCCGTCAACGTCTCCGTCCTTCCACAGTGGAGATATGTTTGCTTCGACGTCTCGATCTGTTTCGTCAGGTCGAACCGCGAGAATCTCTGATTGAGTATCCCCACCACTCAATGCACGGGTAATAGCTGCACTGACGGGGTCGCGAGAATCAATTGAAATGAAGTCAATCAGACGTTGACCGAGCAACATTAACGGGCTGCCTTTTTCAGCCCGCTGATTGACCCAGGTGATACGGCCGAGCTTGTCCAACGCGTATATCTCATCGGGCGAACGATCGGCGAGGTTTGCCATGAACGACTTGTGAGCAATCGCTTCAGCCTCAGCGTTGCGGAGTTTCGATATGTCGCGAGCAATTACAAGTGCGCCGAGCTCACTTCCCTCGTCATCTACTTGGATTGGTTGAACGGTAATGAATAGCGGCGTTCGTGCGACAGCACTTGCTGGAATTTCAAACTCGAGTTTTAGTCCGTTTTCGAGAGCTCGATCAACAACGCAGGTATTGGGGTCGCCGTCTTGCCAGAACATCTCGCAACACCGGCTGCCGATTCGAAGTCGAGTAACGTTTGATTGCAGGGATTCTGCTTGTTGATTGGCGAGGAGCAACAGCCGGCTACTGTCAAACAAGAAGAGGCCATCGGTCATCGCCTCGAGGGCGTTGATTAATAGCTCGGGCGGGAGGTGCTGACGTGCGTCCACACAATCATCGCTCGAAGGGTTATTTGTGAACTGTTGAGCCATTTACTGAACAGGTTTGGGAGGGAACCAAAGCGGGTTGGCCGTCGGGTAAGGCCAGAGCCATCGTAGCAAATTTCTGAGACGGCCTGCCAGAACAATCTCAAACGGACGGCCTTCGGCGAGCGGTCGCCATCGCCGCCTAAAGAAAATCAACCACAAAGCTGCCCTGCCTGTCTTCGGACAAGCAGATAACGAGATGAAACTTTTGATGGTGAAGAGACAATGCAAGTGATCTGTTTTTCTCTGTGCTCCTCTGTGTCTCCGTGTCTCTGCGGTAGGGTAAGTCCTTTGTCACCACAGAGACACGGAGACACAGAGGAGCACAGAGAAAAGACCAAACCAGTTTGAAATCAAAGGGGACTTTCTCATTAAGTTTCTAAGAAGACACAAAGGCACTAAAAACAACGGACACCAACAGTCAAAACAGCTTGTGTCTTGGTGACTTCGTGGTTAATTCTTCACTTGCCAATCGAGCCATACTCAGCCAAGATCAAGCCAAGGCCATGTCTCAACATTCCCCTGAACAAACCGCAAAAACTCGAATAGAAACCGACTCGATGGGTGAGATTGAAGTGCTCTCTGACCGGTATTGGGGGGCGCAGACTCAACGTTCACTGCATCATTTCAACATCGGCTTCGACCGCATGCCACGCGAGATGATTCGCGCACTCGGTATTCTCAAAAAGGCCGCTGCTCTCGTAAATGAAGAACTCGGTAAGTTGCCGTCAGATAAAGGCCGGCTCATCGTGCAGGCCTGTGACGAAGTGATTGAAGGAAAACTCGACGAACATTTCCCTTTACGCGTTTGGCAAACGGGCAGCGGTACCCAAACCAACATGAATGCCAACGAGGTGATTTCGAACCGTGCGATTGAACTGGCGGGCGGTGTGATGGGTAGCAAAAAGCCGATTCATCCGAACGACGACGTCAACATGTCGCAGTCGTCAAACGATACGTTTCCAGCGGCGATGTATATTGCCGGCGCCGAACAATTAAACAAACTGATTCCGCGCATTCAGGAACTGTATGAGGCGATCGATGCCAAAGCAAAAGAGTTTGCCGACGTTGTAAAGATCGGAAGAACCCACCTGCAGGATGCAACTCCGTTGACTGTCGGTCAGGAAATGGGCGGTTGGGCGAGCCTGGTGGAACGCGACATCGAGCGACTAAAGACGGCTATGCCAGGACTGTTGGATTTGGCAATTGGCGGTACAGCCGTGGGCACAGGTCTAAACTCTCATCCGGAGTTTGGCGAACGCGCGGCGGCTAAGATCGCTCAGCTTACAGGCTTGCCGTTCAAGTCACACGAAAACAAGTTTGCGGCGCTCTCTGCTCATGATGAATTGGTGTTTGCAAGCGGTGCTGTAAAAACGTTGGCTGCTTCGCTGATGAAGATCGCAAACGACGTGCGCTGGCTTGCTTCGGGTCCGCGTTGTGGTCTGGGCGAGCTCGTCATTCCGGAAAACGAACCGGGCTCATCGATCATGCCGGGTAAAGTGAATCCGACGCAAAGCGAGGCAATGACGATGGTCGCGGTCCAGGTATTTGGCAACGATCTAGCTGTCAGCTTTGGTGGATCGCAGGGCAACTTTGAGTTGAACGTCTTCAAGCCGGTGATGATTCACAACTTCCTGCACTCGGTGCGTTTGCTTCATGATGCTACGCGAAGCTTCGTGGAGTTTTGTATTTCCGGCATCGAGCTCAATCGAGAACAAATTGACGAACATTTGAAACATTCGTTGATGCTGGTAACTGCTTTGAACCCGCACATCGGATACGACAAGGCAGCGCAGGTTGCGAAGAACGCTCACAAAAAGAAGACGAGTCTGCGTGAATCTGCTATTGAGCTTGGCTATCTGACCGGCGAGGAGTTTGACAAACTCGTCAAGCCAGAGGAGATGACGCACCCGTAGAGATAGGACGCAGGAGCAGGGGCAGGTGGCAGGGGGCAGGAAACCAAATCATTGGTCATATATCATTTGCGATTTCTCATTTGTCATTTTGGCGTGGTCAGTGGTTGGTTCTATAAGGCGGATATAGGTCGAATAAATCCTATAGGTCATATAGGTCCTATTCACCACTGACCACTAACTCTTTGGGTGTTGAGAAAATTTGCCCGATAAGAACGACAAAGTAAAAGAGAATGTTTGCGGTAGTTATTATGTAGACTCGTCGTGTATAGATTGCGATGTTTGCCGGGATACCGCGCCAGAGAATTTCAAACGTTCAGACGAAAACAACTACTCGTTTGTATTCAAGCAACCTGAGACGGAAGAAGAGAAGACGCTTTGTGAAGAGGCGCTTGCGTGTTGTCCGGTTGAAGCTATTGGGAACGATGGTCAATGATTTCTTTTAGTCGATCTCAACCACTAAAAACCCTTCCTCTACCCTCACAACAAACGTCTTAACCCTCTCTTTCACTGTGAGGCACTCCCCGGTTCGAATATCAAACCGCCAGCCATGCCATCCGCATTCGACGATGTGGCCAAACACCGTACCATCTGAAAGCGCTGCGCCAAGATGAGGGCAGGAGTTATCGGTGGCATAGTATTCGCCGCTCACATTGTAGATGGCTAGTTCATTGCCGTTAGGCAGGGCCAAACGATGACACGCTCCGGGCGGCAATGCGCTAATTGGGCACACAGGGAAGATTCGCCTTTTCTGTGGTGGCTCTTCTTTGTCACTAAATTCAGTATGGAATGATTGCATTTGATGAATGGTAACAAAACATGTTTTCAATGTCCGATAAACTTCAGGAACATCTTTCAGCTTCGGGCGTCTCCTTGGAGTACGGGGACCTGTCACCGCTTTGGTACTGCGAATCTCAACATCTACGACGCCCTGTACCAAAGCGGTGACAGGTCCCCGCACTCCAAGGAGGACAAGCAAGAAATGGCTGGCTCCTACGTTCCTATCTCGCGGTCAAACAACTCTCCTCTTAGGTGACCGTTGATTGGTCAAAGAAAGGAAAGAGGAGAACAAATGAAACGGCGACTATCAATATTAACCCTAACCGCAATTGTACTGGCTGCTGCCAGCGTAATTTCGGCGCAACAGACCGTCACAAAGTCCGGCGAGGATTCACGCCGCGTTACACGGGTTTTGGTCTCCGGTGATTCCGTAGTTCAGGTTCAACCGGATACAGCGGTCCTGACTATCTCTGTTGTCACGCAGTCAAAACAGGCCCTCGAAGCTCAACAACAAAATGCTACAAAAACGGAAGCCGTTGTCCGGGCGCTCAAAGCTGTAGCGGGATCGGGTTCTGAAGTAAAGACCAGCGGTTACAGTTTGCAACCGCAACGCGTGTACAAAGAAGGTCAACCACCAACGATTACCGGTTATGAAGCGCGCAACAGCGTGTCAGTTACGATAAGTGATCTAACAAAAGTTGGTGCTGTGATCGATGCAGCCGCACAGGCAGGCGCAAACGACGTTGGCGGTATTGCGTTTACGCTACGCCAGGATCGACCGGCGAAGGACAAGGCTTTAGGTGAAGCGACGCGCGAAGCTTTGAGTAAAGCCCGGGTAATCGCACAAGCATTGAATGGCCGTGTCTCCCGCATTGTCGAGGTTCAGGAGGATGGCTTCCAACGACCACAACCGATTTATCAAGCCCAGGAGTTCGCCATGGTGAGAAGTCAAGCATCCACGCCAATTGAAGTGGGTTCGCTTGATATACGATCACGAGTTCAGCTAATTGCTGAAATCGAGACGAATCCCTGATTTGGTTCTTATCCCCTGTCAGTTCATCGAGCGAGGGCTTAAAACCCTCGCTCCAGCCCCCTTCACATTCCTACAGACTGTCGTGTTCTTTGATCGACGCGACAGACTTCGATTCCTTGCAAGGAGGTAAGTAATGGCAAGATACAGAGGCGACCTGGATGAGGATCGGGATCGCTATTCACGTGAGGCACGACTGAGACGTGAATCCCTGGGAAGCTACGACGAGCCGTATTCGGGCCGCCGCGCTTTTGAGAATGAACGCCGGCCCTACTACAACCGATATGGAGAGCGTGCTGAATATGACTACGACGAACCACGTTACAGTGAAGGACGAGAACGTTTCCGCGAAGATAGCCGCAGACAAAGCGCTCTGTATGAGGGCAGAGGAGAGTTTTCACCGCGCTTTTCTCGTGAACCAGTGACAGCGCGATCAAGACTGCGCTGCCGTGACATCATGACGCGTGACTTGGCTGTGGCCACCCGCGACACGACCTTGAGAGAAGTCGCGTTGATGATGAAACAAGAAGACACGGGAGTAATTCCAATTGTGGCCTACGACACAGACGGGAATGGTAAAGCCCGGTCCGAGGAAAGAAGAGAATCGCGACCCTACTCGCGTGGCAAGCTTGTCGGTTTGATTACTGACCGCGATATCGTGATTCGCGCAGTTTTGGAAGGCAAAGACTGCACGGCAGTGCGCGCTGAAGAAATCATGTCGAATGACATCCACACGGCGAGACCAAACGATCGAGTCGTCGACGTCATTCGCAAAATGGGCGACAAGCAGGTTCGACGAATGCCTGTCACGAATGAGAGTGGCTACCTAACAGGAATGATCTCGATGGCTGATATTGCGGTAGAAACGCAAGAGGACTACGAACTGGCGGAAGCAATTGAAGAGATTTCCAAAGGTTCGTCGTTCTGGAACCGAATATTTGGTTGAGGAGGTAGAGGGCGCCTCCTTGGAGTGCGGGGACTTGTCACCGCTTTGGTACAGGGCGTCGGTGGTTTTGGTTCGCTGTAACAAAGCGGTGAAGCGGCAAGTCTAGACGAGGATTCAGCAACCGTGAGATAGAGCGCCTCTTTGGAGTGCGAGGACTTGTCACCGCTTTGGTACAGGGCGTCGGTGTTTTGGTTCGCTGTAACAAAGCGGTGACAAGTCCCCGCACTCCAAGGAGGCGCCCTTTTCACCGTTTCCATTTTCACTTATTCTGTTGCCATGCCAAATCCTGAGCGAGATTTCTCGCTGATCTCAACAGATCGGAGAGTTAGACCGTCTGGTCGTCTGTGGAATCCTTCTGCCGATGTCTATCGCTCGACAGATGGATGGATTGTTAAGTTGGACTTAGCTGGTATCTGCTCCGACGATTTAGAGATCGAGTTGCGCGACGCCTTGCTGACAATTCGTGGCTGTCGGCGCGATACGCATTATCGGGAAGGTTTCGTTTATCACCAGATGGAAATCACCTACAGCCGGTTTGAAAAGCAGATTGAGTTTCCGGACCCGATCGAAGGGGCCTCGGTGGCTCGTGATTACCGCGACGGTTTCTTAATAATCAAACTAAGAAGTGAGTAACGACGTAATTAAGATAACTGGCTGACTATGTCGCAAACGCCTGAAACACTACCACCAATTACACCGCCGTCATCGGAATCCTTACCAGTTAGTGATCCGGGCGCTTCAGCAGGACAGCCGTTTGAGATCGCCGTTCTGGCGCTGCAGAACCTTACGGTGTTTCCGGAAACTGTGATACCGCTTGCCGTCGGCAGGCCACGTTCGCTAGCTGCGGTTGAAGCTGCGCTTGCAACTCAGGAAAAACTGCTTGGCTGCATCACTGTACAACCCGACCATGCTGACGACACCGATGCGAAGACTGATGATCTGTACACCGTCGGCACTCTGGTAATGATTAAACGTATGGAGCGTGTCGGTGACGCGATGCGGATTGTGGTTCAAGGAACGGAACGCATCAAAGTTGTTGAGTGGAAACAACAGGATCCATACATGCGCGCCGTGGTTCAAATCCTTCCCGAACCGCACGTCGTCGACGCTGAAGAGGTTGAAGCCGCCAGACGCAACCTGCAGGAGATGATTCAGCAGGCCCTCGCGCTCTTGCCTAACGTGCCTCCAGAAGTTCGCGTTGCGGTACTCAGCTCTGTTGAAGCTGTAAGGTTAGCCTACTTTCTAGCCTCAATTCTGACTCTAGGTGTTGAAGAAGAACAAAAGATGCTCGAGGCTTCGACGGCTGATGAGTTATTACGCCTGGCACATGCAAATGTCGCCCGCGAGCTCGAGATTCTACAGTTGCGTTCAAAGATCGCTTCCGAAGCACAGTCAGAAATGGACAAGGCTCAGCGCGACTACGTACTTCGCCAGCAGATGCGCGCAATTCAAAAGGAACTCGGCGAAGAAGAAGGAGGCGAAGCAGCTGAGGCAGAGCTGCTGCGTGAGCGACTGGCGAAAGCTGAGTTACCTGAAGAGGTACGCACCGAGTCAGAGCGAGAGCTCAAACGTCTTGAACGCTTGCCATCCGCTGCGCCGGACTATCACGTTATTCGCACCTATCTCGATTATGTGCTGGAGCTACCCTGGCTGAAGTCGTCGACAAACAAACTGGATTTGGCTGAAGCAAGAAAGATACTGGACGAGGATCATTACGGACTCGAGGACGTCAAGGAACGCATACTTGAGTTCCTGGCAGTCATCAAACTACGTCCCGACACGAAGAGTCCCATTCTCCTGTTTGTAGGGCCACCGGGTGTCGGTAAGACTTCTCTCGGACGATCGATTGCTCGGGCTCTGGGCCGGCAGTTTGAAAGAATGTCGCTAGGCGGGGTCCGGGATGAAGGCGAGTTACGCGGTCATCGCCGCACTTACATTGGTGCAATGCCAGGGAGGATCATCCAGTCGATTCGGCGGGCTGGAGTGAATAATCCAGTTCTGATGTTGGACGAGATTGACAAACTCGGCAATGACTATCGCGGCGATCCGTCAGCAGCACTGCTGGAGATCCTCGACCCCCAGCAAAACAATTCGTTTCGCGATCATTATCTTGATCTGCCTTTCGACCTCTCCAGGATCTTTTTCATCGCGACTGCAAACCAGTTGGGTCCAATTCCAACGCCGCTCCGGGATCGCATGGAGACGATTCGATTGGTTGGCTATAGCGACCGTGAGAAGTTGGAGATCGCTCGCCGTTATCTGGTCCCCAGACAGACGCAGGAAAATGGCTTAAACACTGCTCAGCTGAAGATTGATGACGCAGCCATTGAACTTATAGCGGGACGGTATACGCGCGAAGCCGGCGTCAGGCAGCTCGAGAGAAACATTGGCAGCGTCGCACGGAAAGCCGCACTGAGAGTTGCGCAGGCGCAGGCGGAAACAGTCGTGGTCACCACAGCAGCAATTCGAGAACTACTGGGTCCGCCTCGGTTCTATCCAGAACTCGCAAGAAAGGAGCTGCCGGCGGGCGTGGCAACGGGGATGGCCTGGACGGAGATGGGAGGCGAAGTGCTTTTCATCGAAGCCACTTTGTTGCCCGGAGGTAGAGGACTGACCATTACTGGCCAGTTGGGTGAAGTGATGCAGGAGTCAGCTCGTGCGGCGCAATCTTACTTGTGGTCGCACGCAGCAGAGTTTGGGATTGATCCTGAAATCTTCAAAAGCTATGGGGTTCACCTCCATGTCCCTGCGGGGGCAATTCCGAAAGACGGCCCTAGTGCAGGAGTCACAATCACTTCGGCGCTGGCTTCTCTGTACACAGGTAGACGCGTCCGACCAGATACCGCGATGACTGGCGAGATCACTCTCTCTGGTTTGGTCTTTCCAATTGGGGGTGTTAAGGAAAAGGTGCTGGCAGCTTACCGAGCAGGCATCCGTCGCATTCTTTTGCCCTCTCGAAATGAAGCGGACGTCGACGACATACCTGAGGACGTGAAGAAGGAACTAGAAATAGTTTTCGTTTCGCGAATTAACGAGGTGATCGACGCTGCGCTTGAGGTACTGGTTGCCAATCCACCTCCACCTCCGGTGATTAGTGATGTTGCGAGAGGTGGGCGACATGAACCGGAGCCAATCTCAGTAAAGCAGGGCTAAGTTACCGCCTTGGAGTGCGGGGACTTGTCACCGCTTTGGTACAGCGAAGCTCAGCATCTACAACGCCC
>DASYRR010000247.1:0-5084 GCA_036004125.1 Pyrinomonadaceae bacterium
TGGTGGAGCAGAGGGGGATCGAACCCCTGACCTCCGCATTGCGAACGCGGCGCTCTGCCAAACTGAGCTACTGCCCCACACGCGTCGGGAGGATATTAGGTACCGCGTCAAAGGGTGTCAAGCTGGGCTTAGTGCATCACGAACTAACTCACGTTTAACGGAAACACTTTGTTGATTGCCATCTCAGTCTATTGGAATTATTATGCAGCGCAGTCCCGATGCCCTGTGTAGTTAGTGCTTACGATTTCCTCCGTTTGTCTGTCTGTTTGTAAGTATCGACTTTCTCACCCCCAAGTCGCTTTTAAGTTTCTTCAATCGAAAAAAAGGAGACGGGAAAGATGAGAGCGATAAATCTTCATTTCCTACCGACAAGTGCAAGCTGGTTTATCAGCCGCTGTCTGATTCTCATAACGGTGGTGGGTCTCTACCTCGGTACACCAGTGTCAACAACCGCTGCGAATGTCACAGTTAATGTCGATTACAACAACTCACGTCAAACCGTCGAAGGTTTCGGAGCCTCCGCAACGTGGGTCGCAAACGATATCGACGCCTTCTCGCCTGCAAAGCAAACGCAAATCCTCGATCTGCTCTACAACACGTCAATTGCCGGTGCTGGATTGAGCTGGGTTCGAGTTGGCAGTTTCTTGTGTAACTTCAATCCTTCTCAGGGCGTCTACGATTGGAACCACTGGGGTATTCAAAGTGAAATGAGGTGGCTACAACGCGTGAACGCTTCATACGGTGTTAACAAATACATGGTGTCAAGCTGGAGTCCGCCGGCATGGATGAAGGACAACAACTCATGTACTAACGGTGGGCATGTGCTGTCGCAGTACTATCCGAGTCTTGCAGCTCTAAAGGTGCAATGGCTGAACAACGCAAAGTCCCAGCTTGGTTTTGAGGCTCAAGTCCAGAGCGTGCAGAACGAACCTAGCACGAGGACCAGTTACGACAGTTGTGAGTGGACATCGTCAGAAATAAATACTTTCGTCGCGAGCCATCTCCAACCTGCTCTGGCGTCGAGCGGTCTTGTGGCAAAGATCATGGCTCCGGAACCCGCTATCTATTCGAACTTCGACAACGCTTGGGGATTTCCGCTGCTCAACGATCCCGCTGCGCGCGCAGCGATTTCGATCGTAGGAACACACGGTTACGGGAGAACCGATAAGTTCGACACACCCTGCAACAGTTGCTCGCAGTACAACAAACCAATCTGGCAAACCGAAGACTCGAACCTTGACGGTCGATACAACGGCAGCATTGACGACGGCCTGACGTGGTCAACTGAGATCTATAAAGCTTTGAATGGCGGGAGATTTAGCGCATGGTTCTACTGGTGGGTGATGACGCTGAATAACGACAATCAGGGTCTAATTAACGCCAACATTTCGACCGACTCGTTTCAAGTCCCAAAGCGATTGTACGTGTTGGGACAGTTCAGCAAGTTCATTCGTCCAGGCTCTGTAATGCTCGGATCGACATCCAGCGATTCTTCGCTTCAGGTGACGGCTGTGAGACCCACCACAGGTGGAGTCGCGGTTGTGCTTGCCAATACCGGCCGTAATGCACACACCGTTACAGTTAACTTGGTCGCGTTGACTAATCCACCCACGACGGTGACACCATATCGAACCTCTGCGACCGAAAACCAAGCACAGCTCAATCCGGTAAATGTATTTTCGGGTGGGTTCACAATAACGGTACCCGCCAAGTCAATCGTGACGATGGTTGGTTAGGTCAATTAGAAGTGTTTACCTAGGACTTGCACCCAGAAGGCTTTAATGCTGTCGCTCGCTTCGCAGAGTGGAAACAACATGGGCGTCGTCATTCACGCGTTGATGAGTCCTGTGAATTCCTAGATAGATGCGGCTTGGTCCGGATTCGCGGTCAACGGTTTGAATTGAAACGGATAGTGCTGTTCCATTAAAGTCAATTTTGCTGGTGAATTGCTCTCCTCAGGCGCAGAGAAGAGCTTCTAAGAACACATCGAGACACAGCCACAGAAACGGATTGAAGGAAATGACGCAAAGCAATGGGAACCCCTCCTCATTAGCGGAACATGCCGAGGAGTTTGTTACACATATCAACCAATCCAGATTATGATGCCGCACCATGTCGGGGAAAATTACTGGTCAATACTTCCTGTCAGTTGTGCTCTGCTGTTTTCTGAACGCGGGAACCTTACATTCACCTCTTGTCCATTCAGCACGTACTTCCTCAGCAATTGATCCAACGCCGGATAGAAACACGTCCGCAGGTATTTCACCGGATCTGAGCCACTACGTCGATCCTTTCATCGGCACCGGTGCTCATGGTCACACATTTCCTGGCGCCAGTGTTCCCTTTGGAATGGTGCAACTTAGTCCAGATACTCGCCTGACTGGTTGGGACAGTTGCGCCGGATACCACTATTCCGACTCGCAGATCTACGGATTCAGTCATACACACCTCAGTGGGACCGGTATTCCTGACTACACAGACATTTTGTTTATGCCAAGAGTTGGGTTGCACTCCTTCAATAATGCGGGGACCGCTTACGGTGTAGTTCGTTACTCAACTACTTTCAAGCACGAAAACGAAATTGCAACTCCTGGTTATTATCGCGTCAAACTCGACGACGGTCTTCAAGTGGAGTTAACAGCAACAGCCAGAGTGGGCTTTCACCGTTATACTTTTCCTGAGCACACAGACGTTGGCAATGTCATTCTGGATCTCAACCATCGTGACAAGGTGCTCGATTCCTATCTCCGCATCGTCGACAAACACCACATTGAAGGGTTTCGCCGATCAACCTCGTGGGCGAAGAATCAAATTGTCTACTTCGTTGCGGAGTTTTCGAGACCGTTTCAGTCGTTTATTACAACGGATAACCAAACCGAGTTACGAGGCTCAAACGTTAGAGCCGCCTTTCGTTTCGACCAACCCGAGACAATCCTTCTGAAAGTGGGAATCTCAGCGGTAAGCATTGAGGGTGCGCGAAAGAACCTGAACGCTGAAATCAACCATTGGGACTTCGAGAGAGTGAGAGCTGATGCGACAAGTGCCTGGAACAAAGAACTAAACAAGATCCAGGTCTTTGGCGGCGACGAGGCGCAACTGAAGACTTTCTACACTGCTCTTTATCACGCGGACCTTGCGCCAAATCTGTTCATGGATGTTGACAGTCAGTATTTGGGACGGGATTTCAAGATTCACAAATCTGAAGGCTTCGACAACTATACTGTCTTTTCACTTTGGGACACATTCCGAGCCGCACATCCGCTCTACACGATCATCGATCAGAAGCGCACACGCGATTTCATAAATACCTTTCTCGCTCAATATCAACAGGGTGGACGACTGCCAGTATGGGAACTCGCAGCAAATGAGACAGACACGATGATTGGGTATCACGCCGTCCCCGTTATTGTCGACGCAGTGTCAAAAGAAATTGCTGGATTCGATCGACAACTCGCTTTCGAGGCAATGAAGCACAGTGCTGAACTAAGACGCGACGGTTTGGGTTCGTATATAGATCAAGGCTACCTCAACTTGGAGGACGAACGAGAATCAGTTTCCAAAACACTTGAATATGCCTACGACGATTGGTGTATCGCGGTAATGGCGGGGTTGCTGAATCGTAGTGATGATTACGTACGCTATATGCGTCGGGCGCAGTCGTACAAGAACGTCTTCGATCAGGAGTCTGGGTTCGTACGTCCACGGACCAATGCCGGTTGGCTGACACCCTTTGAACCACGCGAAGTTAACTTCAGTTTCACCGAAGCAAATTCGTGGCAATACAGTTTCTTCGCGCCTCAAGATGTTAGCGGGTTGATCAACTTGATGGGTGGTGAAGCGAAGTTTGTGCGTAAGCTCGATGATCTTTTCGCCGCGGAGAGCAAAACGACTGGACGTGAGCAGGCAGACATCACCGGACTGATTGGACAGTACGCGCACGGCAATGAACCAAGCCATCATGTTGCCTATTTGTACAATTACGCGAGGCAACCCTGGAAAACGCAGTTTCGAGTGCGAGAGATCCTCGACAAGTTCTACAAAGCAACGCCGGACGGTCTGATTGGCAATGAAGACTGTGGTCAAATGTCGGCATGGTACATCTTGAGTGCAGCTGGTTTTTATCCTGTGACACCCGGCTCAGGAATTTACGCGATTGGGACGCCGCTCTTTCCGGAAGTGCGTTTCAATCTCGAGAACGGCAAGACGTTTGTTATTAGAGCAAAGAACGTTTCCGCCCGAAATTTCTACATTCACTCTGCAAAGCTAAACGGTAAGGTCTACCGGAAGTCGTTTCTGCGACATCAAGATTTGATAACCGGAGGTGAACTAGTTTTCGATATGGGCGACAAGCCGAACACCAACTGGGCGAGGGAAGCACCAATCTCGAAAATTGCAAGTGAACGGATTGTGGTAGTTCCGGTTATCAACAGCGCTGGCAAAACGTTCAAAGACCAGCAGCAAATTAGTTTTCAAAAAAGCAGTGACGACGTAAACATCTATTACACACTCGACGGCAGCGAGCCGAATCAGAAGTCTCAACGATTCAGACGGCAATTTTTCATCAACAACACGACGACTATTAAGGCTCGGGTGATCGACAGCAAAGGTAAGAGTAGTCAAGTGGCCACTGCCAAATTTCTGAAGATGCCGCACAGCTGGAGCCTGACGCTGAATGCAAAATACAACTCTCAATATAGTGGCGGTGGCGATCAGGCGTTGATAGACGGAATCAGGGGAACGACCAACTTCAGCGGGGGTGCGTGGCAAGGTTATCAGGGAAAGGATCTGGTGGCAGTGGTTGATCTCGGCAAGTTACAGAAGGTGACTAAGCTCGGTGCCGGATTTTTACAGGATGTCGGCTCCTGGATCCTGATGCCGGTAAAAATAGATTTCGAAGTTTCGAATGATGGTCATGAATTCGTTCCAGTCCTTTCGATCACAAACGATGTCTCAGCCCAAAACTACGAGGCAATCATCAAAGACTTTAGCGGAACTATCCGACCGCGCATCGTTCGTTATCTGAGAGTCCGCGCGCACAATTTCGGAAAGCTTCCAAATTGGCATCCAGGTGCAGGTGGGGACGC
>DASYRR010000248.1:0-4299 GCA_036004125.1 Pyrinomonadaceae bacterium
TTGCGTGCTGTCCTATTTGCTCAGTTCCAAACGTCCCAATACCATTCAAACGGAAGCTGAACACCAGGCGATTCTCTTTTCGTAAGCCCACGTTGAAGGTTGAGAGTTGTGCGGTGACAGCGCAGCAATCCCAACTATTACCGATGGTAACGGTGGAACTGATGAGCGAACTGTCGCCCCTCCCTGGGCGCTTCTGAAAATCGAAGAAGAACGACGCACCACCAAATAGGCCTCTATCACGATTTCCCAAAAACACCGACGGACTCCACTGCGAGCCGCGTAGGGTTCCAGCCTCAAAACCACGCGCGTCTGCGAACTTCGACAGACTACCAATCAACTCGATGGCCCTCGTGTAGTAAAAGCTCTGGAAAACCTGGATGGCCGACTTGGACAACCCAAAGGTCGTTGAGACCGAACGTAGGCCGCCGCCATTCGTGTCAAGGTCTGTTCGGAAGTCCGCAAACAGATCCCGTCGTGGCCGATAACGAGTATCAATGTTGATGGGAGAAAAGCGTCTGGGCGCACCTCCATATACAAAACCTGTCAGCGTATTAAGTGGATAGAACTGGTTTCGGCGACCCGGCACTAGTGCACCGCCAAAGTAAGGATCGAAGAAGTACTTGCCGCGAACAGTGATCGTCAATGCCTCGTATGGCTGACTCGCGATCGATTGCTTAGCTTCAGTCGTTGTTGTCTTAACAGCCGCATCACTCACATTCTCAGTTGACCTGCGTGTGAAGAAGCGGTTTGCAATGCCAAACTCGATCTCGTTCGTATCAGCAATCGTATCGACGTAATCGAAACGAATGATGCGATCGAAATTGTTGATACCCGCGAGTCGGCGATAGACGATATAAGGCTCAACGACATGTCGAAAGAAGAAGGAACCATTCCCCCGATGGAAATCCTTTGCCAACGCCGGCGGTCGAACGTCAAGCTCGAATTGTCCATACGATCTTGTTAGGTTGCGACTCAAGACGTTGCGAGTGGTTGGATCGACAGAATTCGAATAGAAAGTAACCCGGCCACTTCCCGACGCGGTGACATTCCAACCAGCAAAGCTCAATGGCAACTCAAAACGAGGATGCAGGTCGAGACGCTGCACGATTGACGGCGTGATTATCGGACTACCACCGACGTCGTTTGCAAACTGAACTGCGTCTTCGACGGTTTCCTTCCTACTGACCCCTTCAGCAGCAGCATCGAATGAAAAATAGACAGGCAGTTTCTCCAGGAAACTTAAGATCGTGGGTCGCCTGTCGATCATAATGCTCGGCAACTCACGAATACGAATGCGTGCGCCCGTCAATGAAGTTACCTGAGTGCGGGCGAGAAAGTTAAAGCTGTATTCGTTGTGATCCTTGTTGACGAAAACCTGCGAAGTCTCTTCTGGCGAGATAGCTTGTTGGATGTTGTCGGAGAAGATCTGACGGAAAGCAAGGTTCGAAGTTATGTTCACGTCCGCGGCGGCAGTAAATCCATTTTTAAAGTAATGCACACCTTCGACGTAAAAACTTGAGCCACCTTGATCCGGATGTGTAGCGTCAGCCTTGGGGCCAAAGATCCGATCTTTGACTGCATAGAAACCGACAAAGAAGAATGAACGCGAGTTCGCACGCGTGCGCAGGTCACCGCCTAAACCAAGTCCTCGACTCGTGTAGACATCGCTGCGGAGCGTGAAATCGGCAGACCGTCCCAACGTCAAGTAGTACGCATTGGAAATTCGAAATCCTTTGGCGCCTGATCCACCGAAACTCGGCGTTAGAAAACCTGAGGCGCGATCGCGATGCTTGATCGAGACGGAGGCATAAGGCATGTAGAGCAGCGGAATATTCTTAACCCTAAACTTCGGCGAATAGAGTCGGACACGATCACCCGTTTTGATCCGCGCTTTGCCCGAGTGGAAACTCCACTTGGGCACATCCTGATCACAAGCCGTGACTTGAACATTTGTGGCTACAATCGTATCGAGACTGATCTTGTCAATGCGGTCGGCCGTGAAATAGATACGTGTGCCATCCTGTGTTTGGTTTGTGTATCCCGTTGAGTCGATAAAGTAACCAGTCTTTGTCCGGTAGTTCCATTCAGCGCGCGAACCGGTGATGCGTTGCTGATCTGCCTGGTCTAATACCACGCTGCCCTCAGCCACTACTCTATTCTCGGCGTCATACACAGTCATCTTGTCCGCCTGGAGCCGGTAAGTGCCGATCCGGGCATCAACGTTTCCTTCGTAAACCACCACCCGAGCGTTCTCGGGTCCTGATGCTGACTGTTTGGTTGAGTCAACTGATAACTGGTCAGTGGCAACACCTGGCACTCCGCCTTGTCGCGAAGCCGGGCGCTGCACAGATTGATCCGGATTGAGTGGATTGACGTTGGGAGTGTCGGTCATCGGATTGGTGACTTTCCGATCAACCGGATTTGTTTGTTGAGCAAAGACCGCGTGAGAAGTAACGGCAATGATCAGGCTCGCTAAAAGCAACCCAATGCCCGATTGAGAACCGCTTGAGCAAGAAGCAAGAGGCAAAAGCGAGTGAACTCCAACGCGAGATAAGCGCGTGCGTCGAAGATTTTCGCGCCGCACGCACCGTTAATACTAGAGCGTGGCGATGCTAGCACGGAAGGCGGGAAAGCGTGTAGCACGAGAATTTGTTTGTGACGACCAAAGACAGAATCATTTTCCATATGTCATTTGACATTTTTCAGTTGTCATTTTGGTCTCCGTAGTTTGATTATCAACGATCGGTAATAACGGACAACTGGCCACGGACCACTGAGAAATTCAAATGACAATTGAAAAATGTCAAATGACATATGGAAAATGACTGACGTCTAAGATAACCCTCATCGCCACCTTTGCTATTATTCCGGACCAATGCCCGATCTCTACAAACTCATGATCGTTGCCGGCGAACCCTCTGGAGACGCTCACGCCGCGGCGCTGGTAAAAGCATTACATCAAGCTGCACCCGATATTAAGTTTGAATTCTTCGGAGCGACGGGTCCTCTCATGCGAGCAGAAGGAGTGGAGACGACCGTTAACTCTGATTCGTTAGCAATCATGGGGATTGTCGAAGTAGCGAGAGTGTTGCCGAGATTCATTCGGGCATTTCGAACCCTGAAAGCCACAGCGATCCAAAGAAACCCTCACGCTGTTATTTTGGTGGATTGGCCAGAGTTCAATCTGCGGTTAGCCTCCGCGCTGCATCGTCAGGGGATCAAGGTTGTCTATTACATCAGCCCTCAATTGTGGGCCTGGCGTCCACGAAGAGTTAATAACGTCAAGCGCGACGTTGATCTTTTGCTTTCGATTCTCCCTTTTGAAAAAGAGTGGTACCAGGCACGAGGAGTCGAACACGTCGAGTTTGTTGGACATCCACTGTCCGGCGAAGTAAGAGTCCTGGTAAACCGAGACGAGTTTTGTGGGCAAAACAATCTCGATCCAACTCGACCAATTATTTCGTTCCTGCCGGGAAGTCGGCACAAAGAGTTGGTGCGGATCCTACCGTCGATGCTAGACGCTATTGAGGTCATCGCTCAAAAACGAGACGACGCGCAGTTTGTTCTTGTCATTGCACCGAGCCGCAAGCCTGAAGAGGCGCACGAAATAATTTCCGCAAGACGTCATGGCGAATGGTTGAGATCAAAAACCTTGATTCTTCATCATGGTACGAGAGACGCACTCGGTTCATCCGATGTGGCTGCAGTCGCTAGTGGCACGGCTACCTTGGAAGCTGCGCTACTGGGTACACCTATGGTGATCGTTTATAAGGAATCTCCGATCAATTGGCACACACTCGGACGCCTGATCAACGTCGAACACTTTGGTCTGGTCAATCTTGTCGCGGGCGAAAGACTCGTCACAGAATTAATGCAGAATGATCTCAATGGAGCGCGGTTAGCCGAGGAGTTGATGAACTTGCTGCAGCCCGAACGAAATCAAGCGGCGCGCGATCAACTTCACCTGATCGCGAGTAAGCTGGGAGAAGGAGGTGCGTCGCAAAGGGCCGCTGAGTCGATATTGAACGAGCTGCGATTCTCACCGATCCCCTTTAGTAGTACCGTCGAGTAATTTGAGAGCGCCAGGGCTGGGAACGCAGGCGTCCTCGCCTGCTTGGTTACATTAAGGCCCGTGGTGGTAATCAAGCAGGCGAGGACGCCTGCGGTCCCAGCTTTAGCGCTCCAGATCTCCCGACGGTACTACTAAAGGCAACCAAAGATTGAATTCCTACTTAAGCTTCTCTTCCAATTCCTTCACCCGCTGTCGCAGCTCCTCAAGCTCTTCTCGCATCTGAGGTA
>DASYRR010000249.1:0-5174 GCA_036004125.1 Pyrinomonadaceae bacterium
AAGGTTCTGCCCATCCGAAGTTCCGACAAACGCCACACGGCGACCGTCGGGTGATAGTGCGAAGGCCGTTACTGACCCGGGGTAGCTTACTTTCTCAGGAGGCAAGAGGGACAGCTTTAACGCGCGCACTTCGGTTGCGGGTCGTCTGAAATAGAGGAAGGCGAACACGACTGTGGATACGAGCAATATGGCTGCGATAGAAATCAACAGAAACCGTTCGCGGGTTTTCCCCGAGCTCATTGCTACACTGGGCAAAAGCTCAGTTTGAGTGGAGCTCGCGCTTGAATTTGTGAGAGCTTCAAGTGCAAACGTGAGATCGCGCGCGGAATGAAATCGGCCTTCAGGATTCTTTTCCAGACAGTGATTAACCAGGCGTTCCAACGCCGGCGAAACGGTCTTATTTGTGTCTGAAAGGTCGGGCGGGTCTTCCCGCAAGATGGCGCTCATGGTTTCGGCTGCGGAGTCACCGTGAAACGCACGGCGGCCGGCAAGCATCTCGTAGAGAACCGCGCCGAAGGAAAAGATGTCTGAACGTTGATCAACCATGCGTCCCTTCAATTGTTCGGGCGACATGTAGCCAACGGTGCCCATTACGACGCCAGGATCAGTGTCGACGCGACGCGTGGGTACATCGGTTTGACTTTGATTACCGTCCAGTTGCGTAAGCTTCGCTAGACCGAAGTCGAGAATCTTTACGCGTCCGTCGTTGGTGATGAAGATGTTGTCAGGTTTCAGATCGCGGTGAATGATTCCTTTCTCGTGAGCAGCTGCCAAGCCGTTGGCGATCTGCAGGGCGTAATCGATCGCCCGCCGTGGGGTCAAAGGAGTGCCGGCGATTCGCTTGCGCAGTGTTTCGCCTTCAAGCAGTTCGGAGACGACGTAGGGAGCGCCGTCGTGCTTGCCGATGTCATGTACGATGAGAATGTTCGGGTGATTTAAAGCACCTGCGGCGCAGGCTTCTTGTTCAAAGCGATGCAGCCGATCTACATCAATGGAAAAGGTCGCAGGTAGCACCTTCACCGCCACGTCGCGGCCCAACTGGGTATCACGGGCGCGATACACCTCGCCCATGCCACCGGCACCAATCGTCGAACGGATTTCGTAACGACCCAGTTTTGTGCCGGCGGTTATGGTCATCGACTCGGTCTCATGTTAGCTGACTTGTATCGGATCATCACCGGGCTGAAGCCCGGTGAGAATGAGAGATCTCAGTTTTACTCTTTTGGGCAAAAGTCCGGCGGCGTCTCGACGAGTACCCGCTTCGAATCAACCTCAGCTTCTTTACGCGGTCAGGCGTGTACGGCAACGTCGAATTTTCTAGAACCGAATAACGAACTTGCCCACGCTCGCGTTCGGCGAGCAGGAATACAATCTTCTCTCCAGTAAAATACTCTTGCTTTAGCCCTGCTTCTGCTCCCTGAAAATAGTTGATGACATTGCCTTTCTTGAACCGTCCTTTGAAAGATTCGACGACAATCGCCGACACGCTCCAATTCTCGTAGCCACCAATTCGTCCGGTGATTTCTGCCTGCTTGAAGCGGACGTGAGCCACAACTGAGACTGATTTGTAGTCGTTTTTGAGATAGCTCAGCGAAGGCCAGTTTTCGTCGTCCTGAGCGGATAAGCAGGTCGGCAAAACAAGAACAATGATGAGCATCTTTACTGCAAAACGCGTCGGTTTCATTTTTGGAGTGCGATCAAGCTTACCCATCAGCAAAGGGTTTCAATGACGGCAGTAGTTGCCGCGCACATGAAAGTAGGGGGTGTCCCAGAACAGGTTGGATTCTAGCGAAGATACGACTCTGGGGCTACATTTTCCGAGGTACTCGGCGAGCTCTGTTCAGGCATAGACGTTGGAGTTTTGCAGTTAAGCATGCCTTCCAGTTATATTCTTTGCCAAAGAGAGCCCATCCGGATTTGCCGCCATGAAAGCATTAGTCAAACCCAGTAGTTTGTTTCAACTCAGTCTCTCAGCATTTGTCACCGTTTCTCTATTCTTGATTGGGCAACCGATCCGCCGCGCAGGGGCGCAACAAAATGCGACCCAGCAAACTCAACGACCCAGAAAAGTGGGCGGAACCGATCGAGCTCCCGATCAAAAGAAACCAAACGGTTCGGCTTCAGAGGAAGTTGATGAGGGCGACGTGGTGCGCGTTGATACCCAGCTTGTGTCGGTACCTGCCGTTGTGACTGACCCTACCGGTCGTCCTTTGTCGGGCTTGCGACCGGAAAACTTTCAAATCACAGAGGATGGTCAGCCACAGAGTATCGCGAACTTCGGCACAACCGATGCTCCTTTTGAAATTGCGCTGTTGCTCGACACTTCGGGATCGACGCGCGAGGACGTCGATCTGATTCGCCAAGCGGCCAACAGCTTCATCAATGCCCTGCGCCCCGGTGATCGCGTTGGCGTTGTCGCTTTCAATACTGCGCAGACCGTTGCCGAGCCGATAGCAACGGTGGAAGTGTTAGCAACATTGACCAGCGATCGAGAGGTGTTGACAAAAGCAATCGAAAACCTGGGCAGCAGTAATGGAACGCCATACTACGACGCGCTCCAACGCGTTGCTGACAGTATCTTTCGCGAAGCGCCAACTGATCAGGTTCGGCGTCGTGCGGTGGTCGCATTGACTGACGGAGTAGATTCAACGAGCAATTCTGACTATGGCAATGCGAAGTTAAGACTTTCACGCGCTGGTATTGCTTGTTACTTCATTCAAGTGAATACGGAGGACTTCGTCGAGGATCGTTTGATGAAAGACTGTAAGGACGATGGTCGTCTTACTCTATCTCAACGACAACTGCAGCGTTATCGACAACTCTTCATGCCCCACGCCAAGCCGGAAGACGTCACAGATTTTTGTCAGATGGGCCAGTTTGAGAAGATGTCGATCAGCAGGGCGCTGTACAATCTCGCACGCAAAGAAATGAATGACCTGGCGCGAGTTTCTGGTGGACGCGCATTTGTCGCTTCGAGTCTTTCGGATGCACGAGCGGCATTCGCCCGAGTCGCCGCTGATATCGGAACGCTTTACAGTTTGGGTTACTATCCGACCAATAAAGCTCGCGACGGAAAGTTTCGTCAGATTCATTTGGAAGTGCGAGGTGTGAAAGAGAAAGCTCAAGTGCGCGCGAGGGATGGATATTACGCGCCGAAGCAGTAATGTCCGATATGCTTCAGCTTGTCGATCAGGAAAGGAAGTAATTCAGCCGCAGATAAACGCAGATCAATAGAAGGAAAGGGGTAACGTCAACGATCACGCCTGATGGAGTATTGCTGCTGCTCAAATTCTTATCTGCGTTTGTCTGCGTTCATCTGCGGCTGAATTACCTCCTTCCCAACACGACAAGCTAAAGCATATCGGACATTCGATATCCATGCCCCACTTCAACCGAATCTGCTTAATAGTTCTCGATGGCGCGGGAATCGGCGCCATGCCAGATGCACCTGATTGGGGAGATGCTGGCTCAGATACGTTTGGCCACATTCTCGAATCGCGAAAGCTTTACCTGCCAAACCTCCAGCGTTATGGTCTAGGCAATATTCGGCCGCTGAAGGATCTGCCCCCGCTGGAGAATCCGGTCGGTTCACATGGCCGCTGCGCGCTACGTTCCAACGGCAAAGACACAACCACCGGTCACTGGGAAATGGCTGGAATAATTCTCGAGCAAGCCTTCCCCACCTATCCCAACGGTTTTCCTGAAGTTGTAATTGATCGCTTCGTAAAAGAAACATCCGTTCCGGGTGTTCTCGGAAACATTCCTGCCTCGGGAACAGAGATCATCAAGGTGTTGGGTGAAGAGCACGTAAAAACCAAGAAGCCAATTGTCTATACATCAGCCGACTCGGTTTTTCAAATAGCCGCTCATGAGGAAGTAATTTCCATCGAGCGCCTCTACGAAATGTGTGAAACTGCACGCCGCATTCTTGATGGCGAACACAAAGTCGGCCGTGTCATCGCCCGGCCGTTTCTTGGCGAACCAGGCTCGTTTTACCGAACGGAGAACCGTCATGACTACGCTGTACCTCCGCCACCTGAGAACTTGTTACCCGCGTTGGCAGACGAGGGTTTCGACGTTGTTTGTATCGGAAAGATCGCGTCGATCTACGATTCGTTGGGTGTGACTAAAGACTTGACCGCCAAAAACAATGAACAGTCAATTGGGCAAACGATCAAGGCGCTCGGCGAACCCAGTCGAGGATTGATCTTCTCCAATCTCGTTGACTTCGACATGCTGTATGGCCATCGGCGCGATACCGAAGGGTATGCAAAAGCCTTGGAGCACTTCGATAATCGACTGCCGGAGATTGAAGCTGCGATGAACGACGACGACTTGATGATGATTACAGCTGATCATGGGAACGATCCAACGTTTCCGGGTTCTGATCACACACGTGAATACGCGCCGTTGCTGGTTTATGGAAAGAAAGCGCGATCTGTTGATTTGGGAACACGAAAATCTTTGGCTGATATTGGCCAGACAATCGCAGAGAACTTTGGGTTGAAGCTTGTTGCGGGCGAAAGTTTTTTGGAGAGCGTACGATAGTTTGCAGGACGCTCATTAACAGAACAAATTGTGAAGGGTGTAAGTAGAACCTACACTAACCTCACCAGAATCGAACAAGTTGGAAGGGGGCAAGCGGCCCTACACGAGCCTCGGCATCTTAGCCCGAAAGCGCGCCCCCGCTGTTCGCGGCATATCGACACCTTCTAGAGCATTCATGCTCGTGAACCTCAAACTTGCATCAAAGAGTTCGCAACACAGGCGGGGGCGCGCTTTCGGGCTAAGATGCCGAGGTTCGTGTAGGGCCGCTTGCCCCCTTCCAACTTGTTCGATTCTGGTGAGGTTCCGTAGGTTCTGCTTGCACCCTTCGCTACTTGTTCTCTCTAGAGTGATTCAATCATTTCTTCGACAAGCTCAAAAACACTGACTCGATCCACTGATCGGTCTTAATAAAGCCTTCACCCCACGATTTCCACTCCGCAGGCAATCCGTCTTTCTTAATTTGATCCAGGTTCTTTTTCGCAGCCACCTTCTTGCCCACGATCTCCGTCGTTTCAATCAGCATTCGGTGGTAAGCCTTCAGATCATCAATCGTGGAAATTGGGCCATGACCCGGAATGAGTTTTGCTCCCGCTGGCACCTTGGGAATGAGTTCGCCAATATTCTTG
>DASYRR010000250.1:0-36213 GCA_036004125.1 Pyrinomonadaceae bacterium
AATCGAGAAGAAACTCGTGACCATATTGCGGAGAGTCTTCGTCAAATTGCTGAACGGATGCCTGAGCAGGTTCGCGTCGGTTTGGAAACGCATGGTGATTTTGCGCGCGCTGAGGCTGCCGCTGAGATCGTTGGTCTTGCCGCACATAAGAACGTTTGTTTGATCTGGGATGTCGCCAACTCCGTGGCCGCGGGTGACGAGATTAATAATGCAGCGCGTATCGTTAAGCCATTTCTGGCCCACGTCCATTTGAGAGATGCGCGGCCAGTTGAAGGATCTGAACACTGGCTGCCCGTGTTGGCAGGGCGCGGCAAGGTTTCGTTTGCGGAAGCGATCGAAGCCTTGGAAAAATATGAGCGGTCTATCAGTTTCGAGTGGGAAAAGTATTGGCATCCTGAGATCGAAGAACCGGAGATTGCATTGCCGGATTTTATGAATGCGGTGAAACGTGTGATGGGCGATCTTCGAGCGATGGTTTAGTAGATATATACCGCGAAGCGGTTACGGCCCAGAGCCCAGGGTTGCCTCAACCCTGGGAAACGTAATGCAGGGCGAACAACCCGGAACGGGTTGTGCCCAGATGGTTGTTACGAGTTTTGGTGGGGTGTCAACAGAATCATTGCCCGTGGTTCGAAGAAAAGTGAGTAGTCCACCAGCTGCGGTCGCAACCCGTTCCGGGTTGGAAACGAGTACGGTGCGGTAACCCAGGGTTGAAGCAACCCTGGGCTTTGGGTCGTAACCGCTTCGCGGTAGACGACGTGCAAAAGCACTCGCAGAAGATCAAAAACAACGTGAGCACACAACGTCCAAATGTTCTCATTCTCTCCAGCGACGCCTTGTTCCCGCACTTCTTTTCGGACGCGAGTCTGAAACGATTGAGTGAGGTGACTAGTTGGACTCGCTACTCGCAGCGTGAAGACTCACCGTCGCTGAGAGACCGGATCGCCGAAGCCGACGTACTGATGACGACCTGGCACTCTCCATTCCTGCAGCGCGACATGTTGGGTGACAATCGTCGCCTAAAACTGATCGCTCACTGCGGTGGCGAAGTGAAGTCGCGAATGTCCGAGGAGTTGCTTGATCAAATAATCGTAACCAACGCAGCTGACCCAATGGCCCAGGGCGTTGCGGAAATGGCGCTGGCCCTAATGTTAACTATGGTGCGAAGGATTCCCGATTACGTGAACGAGATGCGTCATGGGGCGGTCAGGACAAATGACCAGGTCAGCGAAGGCGAAACGTTACGCGGGCGCAGAGTTGGAATCGTTGGTTTCGGTCGCATAGGTCGAGCGTTCTCAAAACTCGTGAAGCCTTTGGGCGTAGAACTGCTGGTTGCTGATCCGCATTCATCCGTTGAGTTTGTCGCATCTCACGACGCGCGGTTAGTTGAGCTCGATGATCTGATGAGGGCGTGTTCAGTGTTAGTGCTGGCGGCAGCCTTAACCGCCGAAACACGAAATCTCTTCGATCGGCGGCGACTCTCGTTGATGCGAGATGGCGCTTACCTGATCAACGTTGCGCGGGGTGGCCTTATAGATACCGATGCGCTGATTGATGAATTGCGACGAGGAAGAATAACAGCGGCGCTCGATGTGACAGATCCATTGGAACCCCTTCCTGAAGACCACGAATTACGTCGTTTGCCTAATGTCTTGCTCACGCCGCATATCGCTGCCGGTGGTCTTGAAATGCGTCGAGAAATTGGCGAGATCGCTGTTGACGAAGTCGTCAGGTTTGCTAATGGTCAGGCCCCGCGGAATCGAATAACTCGCGAGATGCTCGCAACGATGACGTGAGTGTGTGGTTTCAAAATGACTTCAGTAATAACCCAAAAGCAGATACGTGTGGAAAGCATCATATTGCATCGGGTTCGTGTGCCCCTGGTTGAGCCGTTTCGCATAAGCAATGGCTCGGTTGCGGAGAAAGACTCGATCCTTATCGAAGCTAGAACGGACGACGGAGTTGTAGGTTGGGGAGAAGCATCTCCGATGTCAGGCGCGTTTTATTCAGACGACACCCCCGACGGCGCCTGGAATGCCCTCG
Organism: Pyrinomonadaceae bacterium; assembly: GCA_036004125.1. Classification (GTDB taxonomy): domain Bacteria; phylum Acidobacteriota; class Blastocatellia; order Pyrinomonadales; family Pyrinomonadaceae; genus PSRF01. The sequence goes on from DASYRR010000250.1 coordinate 2,044, forward strand.
TCGAAAACATGATTCCGCGGGTTTTTGACCTCGACGACGTTGAACCGTCGCATCTCTATCTCAGCTTGCGTGAATTGTCCGGAGACCATTTTGCCAAAGCCGGTCTGGAAGGAGCGTTGTGGGATGCGTACGCGCAAAGAGCCGGTGTCCCTCTTTGCGAACTCCTTGGAGCAAAGCTTCGACCAGTCCCTTCTGGAGTGGCCATCGGAATCTTCGACGAAATCGATGAATTGATCGAACGAGTGGAACGTTACGTCAACGATGGTTACCAACGGGTGAAGATAAAGATTCAACCAGGGTGGGATCTTGAGCCTGTAGCGGCAATACGTAAGCGCTTTCCCGACCTTTCTTTGATGGTTGACGCTAATGCCGCTTACACCATTGCTGACCAGTCGTTGTTGCGTGAATTGGACCGATATCAATTGATGATGATCGAACAACCACTTGGGCGAGATGCTCACGACGAAGCGGCTGAGCTTCAACGAACGCTCCGCACACCGTTGTGCGCTGATGAATCTGCGGATTCTTTAGCCACACTTGCTTCGTTAATAGAGAAGAAAGCAGCTCAAATTATCAATATCAAGATTCAACGTGTGGGCGGACTTGGCGAAGCTCTCCTAATGCTTGAGGCCACTCGCTGCGCTGGACTCGCTTGTTGGGTGGGTACGATGCCGGAACTCGGGGTGGCCTCGGCGCAAGGGCTTCATCTCGCAACGCACTCTGGCTTTACATTGCCGACAGACATCGAGGCTTCTACACGTTGGTACGTTGATGATGTGATAGAGCCGCTAATCAAGATCGATAGCAATGGATTTATTCATTTGCCGGATGGCCCGGGAACTGGATTCAAAGTGTCGCGGGAAAAGGTGGAGCGTTATTCGACCGCAGTTCGAAGCTTTGTTGCGTGAGATGTTTACAGCGGAGAGGTAGTTTTCAATGAAAGTTATCATCAGTAATTCATTCAGTAGGATCATGGCTACGTGCGCTATCTTATTTGCCAGTTGCGCTTTGATCACGTTCACCGCATATGGGCAGGCAGCTAATGACCAGCCGCGCGTTTGGGAAGCACCGCTCGTTATCCCCACCTACGAGCTGGGACCACCTAACCCTTATCCAGCTCTGATCGACTGGCAACGTCGCAAGTGGCGTCCTGTTTATCCGTACCCATTTTTGGATTCGTTGAGCAACAAGAAGACTGACAAAAGCTGGAAAGCCGTCTACCTCGAGAACGAATATCTAAAAGTCACCATACTTCCCGAACTCGGTGGTCACGTTTATCAAATCTTCGACAAGACTCTGAATCGCAACGTCATCTATTCAAATCCGGTCATGAAATACGCGATGGTTGCCTTGCGCGGCGCGTGGGTTTCCGGCGGAATCGAATGGAACTTTCCTGATGGTCATACACTCACAACAGTCGCGCCGATCGACTACATCACCAGGACCGAACCCGACGGTAGTGCCACCGTGGCGATTGGCGATACAGAACGGGTGCAGGGTATGCAGTGGCAAGTGATACTCCGACTACGACCTGGTACCAGAGTTCTGGAGAGTGAGGTAACTCTTAACAATCGCCGTCCGGTTCCCGGTCGTTACTGGTATTGGTCAACCGCTGGCGCACCGGCCGCCGACGATCTTCGTTTCAACTATCCGATGCGCGAGGCCTATCCACACGCGTTCTGGCCGGTTTTCAAATTTCCGCTCGAAAAAGGTGTCGATATCGGGAAGTTCAGTCAGGTTCCGAATTTCCTTTCTCTGTTTGCCCGCGATTCAAAACGAGATTACTTCGGAATTTATTACGAAAAATCAGACTGGGGGGTAGTCCACGTTGCGGACCATCGTGAGCTGCCTGGCAAGAAAACCTGGACCTGGGGGACTGACGACAATGGCGACATTTGGATCGACAAACTAACGGATAGTGGAGGTCAGTACGTCGAGTTTCAAGGCGGTCGATTTGAAACGCAGATGGAGCATCAATTTATCGCACCGCATCGCGTCGAACACTTCTTTGAATACTGGTTTGGCGTTAATCAAATGGGTGGAGCCTGGAACGAGGCCACTCGCGACGCGGCAATGAGAGTAAGTGTTAAAGAGAAGCGCGCTATTGTTACAGCGGTTCCCAATACTCAGTTCAGCGGTGCTCAACTTACGATTCAAAGCGGAACCAAGGTCTTCCACACTGAGCAAGTTGATCTGGTTCCAGGAAGAGTCTTTTCGAGCACAGTCGATCTGCCAGGGGATGTTGTTGGCCAACCGCTCATCGTCAATCTAAAGAGCAAAACTGGTCGCACTCTAATTGATTACCGCACTGACTTGCCGGTTGACGCAAATCCGGATTTCAAGCCAGCGACTCGTCCAATTCCAGATCCCAAAAACCCTGCCAGCGCTGAACAGAGTTACGTTGAAGGATTAGCCTTTGACAAAAAGAGCAAAGAACGCGACCTGCGTGAAGCCTACACGGAAGCGTTGAGGCGTGATTCGGGCTTTGCACCTGCGCATATCGCTTTAGGACTCTCGTATTACCGAAGCGGTGATTACGAGAAGGCTGCGTCTCATCTTGAAGCGGCACTCACGCGAAACAAAGATGCGGCGGACGCTCACTATTTCCTGGCTCTCGTGCGTCGTGCGTTAGGACAGGTATCTGAAGCGGAAGACCACTTGGTCTGGCTTGTTCGTTCCGGCCAACGTGAATCAGTCTCACGATATGTACTCGGAGAAATAGCGCTGGCAAGAAATGAACCAGCAACAGCAGTTGAGCATTTGCGACAGGCAGTCATGTTGGACCCGCGCGATCTCAAAGCGCGCACTGTCCTGGCGCTTGCGGAACGACTCAACGGCAATCTTCGATCAGCGGAAGAACGGATCGATGAAGTAGTCAAGGAGATGCCGATCGATTATCTAGCGCTTCATGAACAGTACAAATCAAGTCTTGATTCGCATCATGAAGCGAAGGCAAAGACTGCGTGGGATGAACTGTGGCATCTCTTGTCTCGAGAGCCAGACGCAGTACTGGAAGTCGCCTTTGACTACGCTGCCGTTGGGCGACGAGTGGAAGCGCGACAGTTACTAGAGGAAGCGATCAAGAGAGGACCAAGCGGAACTCTTGCTCCAGACAAAGCTCGCATTCATCCGATGCTCGGTTACACGCTGGGTTACTTCTACGGCAAAGACGGAGATCGCCAGCGTGCTCAGGCTCAATACTCTTTGGCTATGAAAGGCGATCCAGCTTTTGTGTTTCCTCACCGCGTCGAAGAAATTGAAGTTCTGCGAGCTGCTTTGACCGCAAATCCCCGCGATGGGCGCGCGGCTTACTACCTCGGAAATGTACTAGCTTCAAAAAGCCGAGACAGCGAAGCGCTCTCGGCATGGCGCGACGCCGTCCGACTCGATCCCTCAAACATGATTGCTGAACGTAATTTTGCCCGGGCCTTGTGGCTCGTCGCTAAGAATAAGGACGAAGCAGCAACTCATTTTCAGCATGCCATTTCGGTAGCTCCCAACGATTTTCGACTCTACGTTGAGGTCGACAAATTGCTTGCCGATATGGGTGCAACCGAACGTCGCGTCAAGCTTTTGGAAGGTGCGCCAGCTGCTGTGTTGGCCCAGTCAGCCGCGGTACAAGCGTTGGCGGGAGCATACGTTGATGGCGGTAGGTTTGGAGAAGCTGCGGAATTACTCGCTAAGACAACGTTCACTTCTGGTGAGGGTGAGGACGCGGCTTTGGGCCTCTATCGTAAAGCTCACCTCGGGCTGGCTCGGAAATACCGGCAATCGGGAGATCACTTAAAAGCGGCGAGTGAGTTTGCGGCAGCGACGGAGTTCCCACGCAACTTTGGCGTTGGACGTCCGGCGATGCAGTCACAGGCTCAGCAATATGTAGCAGCTGCCAGGGAGTATGAAGCAGCTGGTCGACGAGACGAGGCTGAACGTTGGTGGCAACGAGCCGCTACTGAAGAGTTAAATCCTCCCTCGCAGCCCGAAGAGCCGTGGTCGGAGAATTATTTTTACAAAGCAGTAGCGCTGGAACATATCGGACGCAAAGCCGAGGCAAAGGTGCTGTATGAACGTCTTGCATCGCTCAATGATGATAAGAAGATGCTCGACGCTGAACCGTGGCCTCCATCCGGCGCCATTCGGTTTGTTCTTGCTGGTGTTGCACTAAAGGCACTGAATCGACGGGACGAGGCGCGAGTCGCACTCGAAAAAGCGCTAAAGCTGGATCCGCAAAACGAACTTGCCTTGTCTCAACTGACTGAGTTGAGAAGCGGTAACAATTCCACTGTAAGAACGCACAAAACGCATGATTGAAGCACAGAGACAAACAAGCTCGCGATCGGACTTAGTGTCTGAAGAAGTAATTCGCGATGCCAGACGACTTCTCAAGCCATTCGAGAATCAGATTGTAGAACTCTTGCAGAAGTTAGTTAGAACTGACAGCGTAGCGATACCGCCGGATGGATCCGAGACCAGGGGGCAGTTAGTTCTCTTAGAGTTTCTCAAAGCCCACAACGTTGACGCTGAACTTTACGACCTCGAGTTTCTGGCTAGATCTAATCATCCTTACGTGCGCACCGACCGCAACTACAAGGATCGTCATAACCTGATCGCCCGAATCAACGGATCTGGCCAGGGCCGCAGTCTGCTCTTAAGCGGGCACATGGACACGGTTCCGGTCGGTCGCGATCAATGGATTGACGGTCCATGGTCCGGTGCGATTCAGAATGATCGACTCTACGGACGTGGCAGTTACGACATGAAAGGCGGTTTGGTCGCGGCGTTTGCCGTGGCGGCTGCACTCAAGAAGGCGGGAGTTCAACTGACGGGAGATTTTCTGTGCGAATCAGTTATTGATGAAGAGTGGGGAGGCGGTGGCGGATCTCTTGGAGCCCGTCTTCGTGGCGACGTTGCGGATGCGTGTGTGATTCCGGAGCCGACGGATCTAAAGGTTTATCACGCCAGTCGAGGTGGATCCGTCGTAGACATCGAGGTGCGAGCGGGCGATCCAGAAAACTATTTTTCCAAAAACGAAGTGCTTAGTCCTGCGATCCCAATAGGTCGCTTATTGAACTGGATTGATAACTTGTCCATCACGCGTCGAGAAATTGAGAAGGGTGAAGCATATCGAAATTTCTCTGACCCAGCGCCAGTACAGGTTCTGGCGATCGAAGCAAATAGCTTCGATACACTTACCCCTTTGAGTGTGCCTCTAACAGGTCGGGTTCGACTCTACTTACAGTTTCTGCCTCACGAAGACGTAGCATCTGTAATTGAAGAGATAAAAACATCATTCGACAGTTTTTGTGACGGTGACTCATTCTTCAACATTTACCGTCCTGAGTGGAAACCGCTATTCGATCCGCCTTTGCTTGGTCACGAAATAGATTTTGATCACCAATGGACGCGCACACTATCGGGTTGCGCAGCCGGCGTATTGGAAGTTGATCCGCAGGTGACGGGTGCGCAGTTTCCGTGTGATGCATTTCTAAACCAACGTTATTTTGGAATACCAACGCTGATTTTTGGTCCGCGGGGTGGTGGCGCCCACAACGCCAATGAGTTTGTGGAACTGAAATCGGTTCTGCAAACGGCCGAAGTCTTGCTTGCGGCCGCCTTAACCTGGTGTGGCGCAGCTTCGTAAATGATCAGTTTCCGGAGCACACGTTCAACATGAAATGGACAGTCGTGCGATTACTGTTTCTGAGTCTGGTGCTTACATCATTGGTGCCGGGCAAGCCGGTGAATAATCAGGCCGCAAAGGATTTACGTCTGGCTAAATTAGTCGAGGCAAATGTGATCGCAGTGCATGCATTTCAAGTTCTGTTGGCAAAGACATCTGGCAAAGGAGATCGCACATGTTTTTCGGCTGGTCATCTCTCCGATGCCGAACTGACTGCACTGTCAGAACATCAGGCGCGACTACTCAAGTCAGATCTAAACGCCGTACGATCCTGGGTTAATGGTGCCAAGAGTTCGTTTGATCCAGCACAAGATCTGGAGCCGATCATTAACTCTGGATTGATTGTTCCGGCCAAAGCTCCGGTCAACGTTTTCACCGAGTACCTGCACAAGAATACGAAAGTGAGTGCGGTGCAAATTCGCTCCGTTGCCAGTCTCTATCAAACTGTTTTGGAGGTTGAGCGCGACGGTGATCGGCTCCAGGAGGAATACGCTTTCTATATTGGACTGGGTCTTCCGGTCTATGTTGGACAATTTCACCTAACAGGCAGCGATGCGGATCTTTTGGAGGTTGGTCGGAAGCTCGAGGGCCAATCCTGCGACGCACCCGTTGGTACCACCGCAGCGGAGTGGCAGATCGCCGGGAGGAAGATCTGGAACTGGGGTGAAAAGAATCTGCACATTCGCGATGAGCGCGTCCTGTCGGCGGAGTTACTTCGTGAACCCGCCATGAAACGGCTTACGCCAAATCTGCGCGCGTTGCCGGCTCAGAAGATTGCGGTCATCGGCCATTCGTTTACGATGGGGCTGCATTGGTCCTCACCGTCCAGCTTTGTCCCTGTCGTGATCGATGTCTTTCGTCGCGAGAATCCCAAAGTGCAATTTAAACAGTTTGCGGGAGGGGGACTCACGGCCTCGCGCGCGCAAAAACGTTTTTATCGGGATGTGCTTGACTGGAAACCAGACAACGTGCTGCTGGTCGTAATGACTCGGACCGACGAGGACTATGAAGCTCTTGCGCAAATGGCAAAAGGTTTTCGTGCAGCAGGAATCAGGCCGTACATGTTTGATGAAGTTCACGATCCGGCTGCAGTAGCGCCGGGAACAGTGGAACGCGCGCGCAAGTCAGCTGAGGAATCGGGAATCGAAGTGATTGAAGTGGGTCAACTCTTGGCGAACTCATCAGATCGCGCACGGTTTATTTGTCTGGACGGAATTCATATGACCGAACCCTACCATCGATTAATGGCCAAAGAGTGGCTCAAGTATCTGGCGGGCGCGCGTGGTAACACAGCGAAAACGGCAACTAAGTGATCCAGCAAGCAGAAGCAAATATGAGAGGAATGACTCGATGTTGAGGCTTGGCCTACTAGTCATTATTGTCACCTGTTACGGGCTTTCGGGCGCAATTGTCACATCCGTAGCTCAAGGGCAATCGCTTACCAGAATTACAAGACCACGCATGTTAATCGGCGAGCGCGATCCGCTGACCGGGTACCAAGCCTTACGTGCGCGTTATGCCGCGGGAGCGCGACCGGTGGACGATATTGAGGGCTGGGCGCTTACTTATCTGATCACCGGAGACGAAACTTTTGCAAAGCGTGCAGTTCAACAACTCAGAGATACGCATCCACCAGATCTAGTCGGCTCACGCACGTATCCTCAGTACGTCAAATGGTCGCTCACCTTTGATTGGCTCTACAACTATCACGGTTTTGACAATCAACTGAAGGATCGCGTCGCCGACGAACTCCTCAAAGCTGCCGAAAAAATGTTGCAGGACCAGTCACTTAAAGAAGTGCAACTCGCGATGTATCAGAACTATCCGGTTCGTTATCTAACGCTTGCCATCTTTGCCCTTACGGCAATCGAAGGACACCCTTCAGTGGAAACACGCGCCGCACCTCTAAGGAAACACGCGCGCGCTATCCTCGATCATATTCTCGACTTGACCGACTTCATTACACCGGATGGTGGTTATCACGAATCGATGGATTATCAGCGCATAACTTATGCACCGTTGGCAATGATGGCGGAACTACTGCGCACGACAGCGAACAGCGATCCGGCATTGCGTTACACCGTTTTCCACCATTACACGGACACATATCTCTACAAGGTCTTGCCAGACGGAACCACGGCCCGCGATGACGATAACGAATTTCCGTACCTGCAGTGGGAAGACAATATCTGTTTCGGTTATGCCGTGAATCGTTTCAAAGATCCTTACGCTGCGTGGATGTTGCGCAAGAGCGATTGGCCCGCGCAAAGCAACTGGCGTGTACCGATCACGCAGTTCCTCTGGGACGATCCTGACGTGGCTCCACGCAACCCAGCTGAGAGCACAGAAGCTGAAATACCGCGTAGTTACTTTTTTCGTGGTGTTGGTCATCTGATCATGCGCGATGGTTTCGGACGGGATTCGACCTGGATCGAATTCAACTCAGGTCCTTATCTCGCGAAGCATGATCATCTCGATCAGAATCACTTTGTCATTTATCACAAAGGTTATCTGGCGACCGAAAGCGGTGCCGACTACACAGATACCGAGAGTCCTCACTATCTCAACTATTACAGAAGAACGATTGCTCATAACTCAATGCTCGTGTTCGCGAAAGGTGAAAAGTTCTTTTGGGCTGAGAACCTCTGGCCCGCGGCAAATGACGGTGGTCAGCGAATGGACTCGTCGCGTTACTGGAATACGTTACGCAGTCGAGAAGACTTCGAACGCACTCGCGACTTATGGGACACCGGTCGGATGGAAGTCACAGACTACGCGCCAGATTCGTACGTTTATGCGCGCGGCAACGCGACGCGCGCGTACCAGCCGTCAAAGATGGAGCGGTTTACTCGAGAAGTTGCCTACACACCAGGGAATAACGTAATGGTCGTTTTTGATCGCGTTCGAACTACTGATCCGAATTATAAAAAGGTCTGGTTGCTACATGGCGTTGCGAAGCCCGCGGTTGAAGCTGCTGAAAAGGGAAGAGATGTTGGACAGGGCGGAACGGCATACCCGAACGCTTCTACATTTACCTATGAAGACGGCGGCGGACGTTTACGGGTTCACTCTTTGCTGCCACGCCAACGTGAAGTGATTGCAAGAGGAGGACCAGGCTGGGAGTTCTGGACGCCCGGCGATGAGTTCGGGGGAGGTTGGGGATCCGGAAAGAACTGGCCGCTCGATCCGCCTGCGGGTGGACCACTCACGACGGATCCATATTTACGTAAGATGTGGAAAACGTTCTGGGGAGACGACTTCGAAAAGCTTGCACCTTCCAACACCCGTGCGGTAGTACCGGCGGCGTGGCGAGTTGAGGTGTCTCCCTCACGTCCGGCAAACGAAGACCTCTTTCTTCATGTACTCGAGATTGGCAACAAAGGCGATCCGGTTACCAGAAGGGTTGAACTGGTTGACGGTTCCAATCTAATTGGCGCCCTGGTTGAAGGAGGCACTGTCACATTATTCGCGACAGTGGACGGTGTAATTACTGAAGGTGAGGCCACGATTCCTAACGTTGAAACTGCGAATCTGCTCATCAGCGGACTAAAGCCTCACGCTACCTACGAGCTACAGATGACTGGAGGCAGGGCCAATTGGCGCGGTGGTCTTTTTAATGGCGTTCCGGCAGGAACATTTGTTGGTACGGCTAACGGTTCAGGCGTGTTGTCTGTGCCCTTCAAGGGTCAGAAGGACGGCAGACTACGAATCCGTATGCTCGGTTAGCAGGACAACTTAAGAGCATCTTTATGAAACTTTGCACCTGGTTCTTAATTCTGCTGTCAGGTTGCTTTTTGGTGAATGGCCAACCGAGACAGCGCGGCGGATCATCTCCTCGCGAAGTTAATAAGGTTGCGGGCCCATCAGCAACATCAACTATCGCTATTGTCGGCGCAACATTAATCGACGGGCGTGGGGGGCCAGCGATTCCTGATTCGGTCGTAATTGTACGCGGCGAACGTATCGCGGCAGTTGGTAGTCGGACATCTGTAAAGATTCCTGCAGGAGCAGAAGTAGTGGATGTAAAGGGCCTCACGCTTTTGCCGGGTCTAATCGACGCGCACTTTCACATTGACGGCGATGATCCTTTGCCGGCGCTTTTCCTTTCTCATGGCGTTACTTCAATCCGCGATCCGGGTCAGTGGATCGAAGCCTATGACGGAGCCCGTAAAGCCGCCGCTCCTGTACCTCGCCTGTTTCTCTGTGGTCCACATCTCGACTCACCACCACCCGCTTATCCTGCAGACTCTTACATCGTTCGTGACCCAGAAGAGACACGGCAAGCGGTTAACCGTTTTAACGACGATGGTGCGTCCGCCATTAAGGTCTATTTCCGTTTGCCGCTGGCGTTAATCAAAGTGGCCATCGAAACCGCCCACGCGAGAGGCATTCCGGTCATGGGTCACCTCGAGATCGTCGACGCCCGTGACGCAATTAACGCGGGTATCGACGGCATCGAACATGCTACTTCGTTCGGCACTGCGCTTCTGCCCCTTCGCGATGCCGAGAAATATCGGCAGGCTGTGCTTGCGGACAATAACGCGCGGCGTGAAGGTAGATATCAGGTCTGGAACTCCGTCGACCTTAATACGCCGCAAGCAAAAGCGCTCGTTAACCTGATCGTGAGTCGCGGGGTATTTGTTTCTCCGACATTGGCAGTTTTTGAACGTCGTGCTGGTGACAAAGACACGAGGGACGTTCACGTTAAGGCATTCAAACAGATGGAAGCATTTGTGGGCCTGGTTAAAAAAGCCGGCGGCAAAGTCGTTGTTGGTTCTCACTCGGATGTCCCACACGCGAAAAGAGGTTGGGCATATCAGCGCGAACTCGAGTTGCTCGTCGAGTCTGGACTCACCCCAATGGAAGCAATCATTGCAGGCACGATGGAGAATGCTCGTTACTTTCGTATCGACGATAGATTGGGCAGCGTAGAAGCCGGCAAACTGGCAGATCTCATTATCGTGGACGGTAACCCTTTGGTTGATATCAGCAACATGCGTCGTATTCAGCGGGTCATGATGAACGGTCGCTGGCAGCAGGCCGAATCAGAGAAGAAATGAAATGAAACTGTCGCTACCTTTGGTGTTGTTGATTGGTGCAATTGCGATCTCCGCGCCTGATACGGCATCAGCAAAAACGATCTATGTCCACGTTGTAGGAGTTAACGACGAGACGCAAGATGGCACGTACGCTCACCCATTTAGGTCATGGCGAGTTGCGCTGCGGCAGGTAACAAGTGGCGACACGATCATCGCAAAGAATGGTGACTACCGGAAAGCTGGACGGGAAGGGAAGTGGGGCGGCCTTGATTTTACTCTCACACTCGCAGACCAATTAGACTCCGGCGATCCACATCCAACAAGTTCGAGTCGACCTGATACCGTCGGCATCTATCGTTACGATCCGAAAAACCCCTTAACGATCCGCGCTGAGACCAAGCATGGAGTGATAATCGACCACGTGCGATTTCATCTCGCTCGTGGAATTGTCATAGATGGATTCGACATCTTTCCGAATCCTTACTACAAGGATGTCGCGGGCCGAAAGTTGAACTCCAGGCGTGACGGAATACATGGTGACAGTGTCTTTGAACCAGAAGAGGCTTATAACCACGTAAAGACAAATGATCCGCCCGGAGGTTATACGGTAGCATGGTACGACCGTAGTCTTTGGACCAGTTACATCACAGTTCGGAATTGCAAAATACACTATGAATGCCCGCCTGGTGGATGTGTTCCAGCTTACGATCCAATGCAGGATGATGATCGCCTTTATCTGATCAAGTTCAATCAAGCACATAACATCACCATCGAAGACAACGAACTCTTCGATGGTAAGAACTACCAACGCAAGCCGGCGATCGATCTACCTTGTAGTGACGATGTCGTGGTCCGTCGCAACCTCATTCACAACTGTCATCGCGGTGTAGTGACAAAGGGTGGAGGCAGGCGTGTTCTTATTGAGATGAACGCCTTCGTCGATAACTCAGGTGCCGCGTTTTCTGGCGGATCAACGGATCCGAATCTATTTATCGATGGCAGACTTGGTGATCCTTGCTCCTTTGTGTTCTATGAATCGTATGACATGACTGCACGAAACAATCTTGTGGTGTCGACGCGGCCCGGCGAAAAACCGGTAGAACCAATTGCAATTTGGACGGTGAAGAATGCCGTAATCGAAAACAATACTTTCGTTGGTATCGGCGAGCGAGGCGTCTTACTGATTCGTCCTGGTAATGAAGTCGATAGCCCTGCTAAAGGTTGCAATCGTTCGGTCCGCTTAACACAAACCGACAACCTCACTGTGCAGAACAATATTTTTGTGCTTTCTGGTGTCGTCGACGAAACCATGCTGTACCAGATCACAGGTGAGGGAGTGAAAGTTACGGAGTTTATTCACCGAAATAATACCTTCTTCAATGGTGGACGTGACATACCTGTCGGTGGATTAGCTGATCCCAATCGTGAGCCAGGCTTTAGTAAAGACAATCCGAAGTTGGCCGGCGGAATCGGAACGAATTACGAGACGTGGATGGCGACGGCCCAAGCAAACGTAACAAACAGAGGAGTTTCCCGGACGGTCCCCAAACTGGATGAGCGGTAAACCACCAAACGACGAAGTCTCCAATCAACAACCCCACTTGTTGAGACGCTTTGGATTGCTGGAAGCAACGGCGCTCAACATGACGAACATGATCGGCATTGGTCCGTTCATCACGATCCCACTCCTACTTTCGACGTTGGGAGGGCCACAAGCAATGTTGGGTTGGCTGGTGGCTTTGGTGATTACGATTTCCGACGGAATGATCTGGAGTGAACTCGGCGCAGCGTTACCAGGCTCAGGTGGTTCTTACATTTACCTGCGAGAAGGATTCGGACGCGAAACCTTTGGCAGACTGATGGGGTTCCTCTTTATCTGGCAGTTCATTCTGAGCGGACCATTAGAGATTGCCTCAGGCTACATCGGGTTTACGCAATATCTTGGCTACATCTGGAAAGATATCAGTCGCACTCAGTCTCTGGCGGTTATAGTGTTGCTCGGTGTTCTCAATATCACACTGCTATACAGGCGAATTACATTCATCGGCAAACTTACCGTCAGTCTTTGGATCGGAACGATTCTCACAACACTTGCAGTAATCGTAACCGGCATCTTCAGCTTCAAGGCTAGCCTCGCTTTTGATTTTCCACCGGGCGCTTTCAATTTCTCACTCGGCTTTTTCCTGGGATTAGGTGCTGCCACTCGGATCGGAATCTTCGACTACCTTGGTTATTACGACATCTGTTATATCGGCGACGAAGTGCGACAGCCCGGTCGAACGATACCTCGTTCCGTGATCATCAGCGTGATCGCAGTTGCTCTGATCTACATCGCAATAAACTTTTCAGTCATTGGAGTTGTGCCCTGGCGAGAATTTGTGCCGGCTGACAAGCATCCACAATCGAGTTTCGTTGTGTCTATCTTCATGGAAAGGATCTACGGCAGTGGCGTAGCAACTTTCTTTACAGCCATGGTGCTCTGGACTGCGTTCGGCTCGGTGTTTGCACTTTTGCTTGGTTATTCGCGGGTTCCGTACGCTGCCGCTATTGACGGCTACTTCTTTAAGGTGTTTGGACGTCTCCATCCAAAGAAGAACTTCCCATACATTTCGCTTGTCGTGCTGGGAATAATCGCCATTGTGTGCAGTTTCTTTTCCCTGGGAATGGTGATTGACGCACTGATTACTACGCGCATTCTCATCCAGTTCATTGGACAGATTGCAGCGGTGTCGTTGTTACGGCGAAATGAGCCCACCTTGCACCGTCCTTATCGCGTTTGGTTGTACCCGATACCGAATCTACTTGCTCTGCTCGGTTGGACATTCGTTTTTGCGACCACGGATTGGACAATCATTGCGTTCGGCTTAGGTACCCTCGTGCTCGGGTTACTTTGTTTCATCCTTTGGTCGCGTCAGACTAAGCAATGGCCGTTTGCTACGGCCGCGGAGCTGCCTAATGCTACATAGAGGTCCGTGGGTCGTTCAGGGAACAACTCTTCGGTACAAAAACGAGCGGGTCGAGATCAGCGAAGACCTAGAATCAGCCATGCACCCAGTTGCCTGTTGATCCTGAAAGCGAATCAGTGGTTTAGCAGTCAAGTTGAACAGAAATGAGCTATCGGTTAGCTATTGCATTCACAATGATGAGCTCGTGTTGCCTTGCGAACGCTACTGCCGCCGCACAGCAGCTGCCTACTTATGAAGTAGCGCGCGTCACGAGCCAACTAAAGATAGATGGTGACCTTAGTGAACGCGCCTGGGCAGACACCACTGTTGTGGGGAATTTTGCGAATAATCGTGATGGTTCACCAAGCACGCTGCCCACAGAGGCGCGACTTTTGTACGACGATAAATTCCTCTACGTCGCGTTTCGATCTGTCGACAAGAATGTTTGGGCAACCATGAAACGACGCGATCAACATCTTTGGCTTGAAGAAGTTGTTGAAATTTTTCTGCAGGGGAATTCGACGATACCAAACTACATTGAACTCGAAGTGAATCCGCTGGGAACGATGCTTGATATTTATTTGCTCGATACTCGCAAGCCACTGCATTACGAAAGTTGGAATAGCGAAAAGTTGCGTTGGGCGGTGCGCGTTGCCGGAACGGTTGATGGCAAGGGCGGCGATCGGGAGTGGACGTGTGAGATTGCCCTGCCACTTGAAGACATTGCAACGGCGACGCATATTCCGCCCCAACCCGGAGATCGATGGCGCATGAACCTATTTCGTGTGGAGAGGTTGCCGAAGGTTGCAGAGCTCGCGTGGTCGCCAACTATGCAGGACGATTTCCATATTTTGGTAAGGTTAGGTGAAATAGTTTTTACGGACCGTCGAGTTCCAAAGCAGTAGGAACAAGAGACCCAACCGTAGGAAGGCGCAGGAACTTTCTATGAGAAGGACAAGGCTCGACGAAAGACAATGCAACTAACAGAAGATCAATTGCAGCAATTCAACCGCGACGGCTATCTCATGCGAGAGGAGCTGTTTGATGCTGAGGAGATGGACCTCCTGATCAAAATCGCCAAGAAAGATCAGCGATTGGAGCGAGAAGCATTGGAGCGTCGCGACGCGAATGCCGACACCAGCAAGTTATGGTTGACCGATTCTTTGGCTGATGACATCTACAGTGCCTTTGTTCGTTCTTTACGTATCGTTGAACCCATCGAGCAGCTTCTGGGAGGCGAGGTTTATCATTATCACCACAAGATGATGTTGAAGGAGCCTTTTGTCGGCGGCTCATGGGAATGGCATCAGGATTACGGTTATTGGTACTCGAATACCTGCCTGTTTCCGTACATGGCGAGCTGTCTGATAGCTGTCGATCGCGCCACCAAGGAGAACGGCTGTCTTCAGGTGATTAAAGGGTCACATCTCATGGGCCGGATCGATCATAACAAGACGGGTGATCAAACCGGTGCCGATATGGATCGCGTCAATGAAGCACTAAAACACATGGAACTGGTTTATTGTGAAATGAAGCCCGGTACCGCGCTTTTCTTTCACGCCAACTTGCTTCATCGGTCGGACGCGAATCGCAGCCCCAATCCTCGTTGGTCTCTTATCTGTTGCTATAACGCTGCTCGGAATCCATGCAAAGCAAGAGCTAACCACCCAGCCTACAGTTTCCTTGAAAAGTGGCCCGATAGCCGCATCAAGGAAATCGGAAGAAGACAACTTCACGAGTTCGCACCAACAAATTCGACTTAGATCAAAGGTCACGATTGTCATTCGAATGCGACGGTGACGCTGAACAGTTCAAGGAGCTACCAATGGAAGACCACGATTCTAAGTTCTCAAGGCGAGACTTATTGAAAGCTGCTGGTATTGCGGGTTTGGGACTGACCACCTCGCGAGTCGCCCACGCGCACACTCCTGGCACCGATTCCAGTGAGCGCGAATTCGAAGCGACACAAGTTCGTCCCGCAAAACATCAGACGATGGTTGGCATAAAGTTTGAACCACGCGATACCGTCCGCATCGGGATGGTTGGTGTTGGTCTGCGTGGAACCAGTGTGCTTGGCGAGTTTCTCGCGATCGATAAAGTGGTAATCAATGCAGTATGTGACGTTGTCAAAGAAAAGTGTTTGCGCGCGGCTCAGTTGGTGGAAAAGGCAGGGCAGAAGTCTCCGGCGATCTACTCGAATGGCGAGCGTGACTTCGAAAGGCTGTCAGCACGTGACGATCTCGATTTTATTTATATTGCTACACCATGGGAGTGGCACGTTCCCCAAGTCCTTGCGGCGTTGAGGGAAGGAAAACATGTCGGCACCGAAGTACCGGCAGCCTACACTCTTGAGGATTGTTGGAAGATCGTTGACGCCTCAGAGATGGCTCGCCGGCACTGTCTCATTATGGAGAATTGCTGCTACGACGATTCAGAGACCACCGTGTTGAATATGGTTCGTGCGGGTTTGCTTGGAGAATTAGTCCATGGTGAGTGTGCTTACAATCATGATTTGCGTGGAATCCTTTTTGAGAATAAGGACGAGGGTTTGTGGCGTCGACGACATCACACGCTTCGCGACAGTAATCTCTATCCGACTCATGGTCTTGGACCAATGGCGCAGTACATGGATATCAACCGAGGCGACAGGTTTGATCATCTGGTCTCGATGAGTTCATCTCATCTTGGCTTGGAGGCCTATCGCAAAGAGCACATTCCGCCCGGAGATCCTAAATGGGGAGAGATGTACAAGACGGGCGACTACAACACTAGCATTATCAAAACTGCGAAGGGTAGAACGATCATGTTGCAGCATAATGTCAGCACACCACGACCTTATGACCGGATTAACCTGATTCAAGGAACGAAAGGTATTTTCCGCGATTATCCCCCTCGCATTTTCATCGATGGACAACAAGGTGGCCATGGCTGGACCACGCTTGATCAGTACAAGGATCGGTATGAGTCGCCGCTTTGGAAGAAACAAGGTGAGATGGCGCGAAAGCTAGGCGGACATGGTGGCATGGATTACCTAATGTGTTATCGATTGGTTGAGTGCATGCGCGAAGGCCTGGAACCTGATATCGATGTGTACGATGCGGCTGCCTGGAGCGTACCTGGGCCGCTTAGTCAAATTTCTGTCGCGAAGGGAAGTGTGCCGGTCAAGTTTCCTGACTTCACTCGAGGTCTGTGGGCAAAAGGCAGAACATAAGGTTCGCAAGAAGCTAACTTACCGGTGCTCGCCGCAGGGTTGTAAGTGAAGCTACCTGAAACAGCTGAGCCATCGTTCGGATTAGTTGCCGTTGATCCTGCGCCGTCAGACAAAAGTAAACATCGTAAGCAGCACCATCAGGGTAAATGTGATCAATCTCTCTGCGTACAATCGTTTGTCGGTCCTCGCGACGAATGTCATTTCACTGTTTCTTCACCCAGTACATTTCGAACATCTTGTAGCTGGAATTCGATCCGGAAGACACGTCAATGAACCGCGGCGAGATGAAGTCTGCGTGCGGCTCGAAGTTCAGAGCGTTGCGTGGCAAACGTTGAATTTGTCCGTTCACCGTCGTTTTGTAAGTCTTGATCGGCTGGCCGTTAGCTTTCACCACGAGCGAGATTTCACTGTTTTGATTCGTGATATCTGAGAGTGTCAGCCAGTGATTGCGGGGCAGCGTCGGCACGCTCAGTTGCTTGTGCGAATAGAAATACCAGTCAACTGTATCCGGAACGACCGGGCCTCGGCTGGCCGCGAACTCTTTTCCGTTGACCATCAGGTGAATGGTAACTTTCGGCGCCTTTATTCCTGCCGGCAATTCAGTAGTGCTCAGCCACCAGCTAAACCGCACTTCGCCCTGGGGATCATCGGGTACAACCGAGAAGTAAGCCAGGTCACGCCATGGACCATCGCGCACAAATCGCTTCGCTGGATTGAACGGGTCGGTGCTGTTTTCCTCTTTTAGAGTAAACGGCATCGAGGTGATCGTCTGGCCATCGACGACGACAGACATGACAAAGCTTCCTGATCGTCCGACGCGTACATTTCCCGGGTTCCCACTTGCCGGTCGAAAACGACCGAACGCGGGAAACTCCATCCGTTCGTAACGCAGCGGCAGGCTATCAACGACCGCGCCTGACTGGTCGGTTATCACGAACTTTGCCGGACCGACGCTCGCTGGTGGAAAGACAAGTTGGAGATCCTCTACCAGAAAACCACCGTTGTTTTCGTAGTAGCGCATGTTCAGCAACGATTGATATTCGAGGGCGGGTTTGTACGTCTGGCCAGTAACGGTCGTCGCGAGTAGAAGTAACAATAAAGTTAACGGGAAAAAGTTTCTTCCCAGTCTTAGCCTGATTGGCATTCTCAATTACCTCTTTTCTGTTACATCCAAACATAACCACCTTCAGCTTCGACCCATATCCAAACTGACAGCGGTTGGTTTAAAGATGCGTCGTAGACTACCGCGTTTGCGGTCGCCTTGGCATCGTTGCTGGCTCCGGCTAAAGGCAACGTTTCAACGATAAAGAAAAAGCCTTGAACGTTGGGTTGCGTCGCTTGAGTCAGATCAAAATCGATCGAAGCGGCGCCACCGGGCGCGATGGTGATTGGACCGGACGAAATCTGGCCCACCACAGCATGCTCCTTCACCATGCCAGTTTGGCCAGTAGGCGCATATTGCAAGATGCGCACATTTAACCTCACCGTGAGCTTCTCGTTGGCATTTGGATTTACCGCCGCATTCGCCAGCGTCAGACGAACAAACTGATTTGGACCGAGCGGTATCAGACCGCTTCTTAGACTGGTTGGCCGCGGAGGGTTTTCCTGCTGGGCCTCGATGGATTGAGGCAACGCGATAACCGTTGCCAGCAGCAGAAGAGAAAAAGTCACAGCCATGGTAAGTCTACGTTTCATGATGTTCTCCTTCATTGACTTGAAGTTGGGCCAATTGGCTTTGTCGATACTTAGTGCAGGAAGCCGTCGAAATGTATCAGTAGGACCGCTACTTTTTTTGAATTACTAATTGCCCTCCTACTTTTGCGGGCATAGAATCCGAAACGTATGCCTCGACCCACCACTCTCGCCGACCGTGAATTGGTTTCGAGTGTCGAGCTGGGCGACAAGCTGGCTGAGGCGGCGCTATATGAGAAGTATTCCGATCGTTTGTACTTCCTGGCGCTGAGCGAACTCCATTCCCCCGAAGAGGCAGAGGACGTTCGCGCCGAAACCTTCACCAGGGTGCTGTTGGCACTGAGAGACGGTAAGTTACGCAAACCCGATTCGCTCTCTTCATTCATCGTGGGCATCGCTCTTAATGTGATTCGCGAATCCCGGAGGCAACGATCCGGAACCGAACCGCTTGAAGATCACGAATCAAAACTTGTCGGTGAAGCTTCGCCCGAAAGGGCTTTTCTCGATCAGGAAGTAAGTCGTTCCATTGAGGAGGTGGCGAAGCAACTCAAGCCGAGAGAACGTGAGTTTCTCAAGATGTACTACTACGACGAACTACCAAAACGGGAAATTGCGCGCGTTCTGGGTGTCAAAGAAGAGCGGCTGCGGCTGATTAAATCGCGAGCGTTGCAGAAGTTCCGCGAGATCTATCGGAAATTGCAGACGCAGACTGATACAGAATGACTTTTATGAGCACTATGTGAACAGGAGGCTATGACACACCAGCAAATCCAGGATAACGAAGTCATCGAGCGATACGTGCGTTACCAGCTGACTCCGGCTGAGCGGCAGGCATTTCAGGAGCATTACTTCGCTTGTGATGAGTGTTTTGATCAAGTGCAGATGTCGGCGCGCTTCATCGCCGGCGTGCGCGAGGCGTCAAGATCCGGTGTGCTAACCGCAGAACACGACGAACGCTCTGCTCGATCTTCGATCCTGCCCGCAATTTTTTACCCAAACCGGATCCGCAACTGGGCCGTACCAGCCCTTGCCATGTGTTTTCTGGTGGCGAGCCTGCTCCTCGGTGTCTGGGCCATGTCGGTGTTGCGTGAAAATCAGAGACTGTCGCGGCAGGCGAGCGAACAGAGCCGAGTCGCCGAAGAGTTGCAACGCTCTGAAGCGAAGATTCGAGAACTCGAGGCGAGTGGTACCGCCTCAGCCGAACAACTAGAGGCCCTGAGAAAGGAGAATGAGCGACTGAAAGAGGAGATCGCGACGGCAGCGCAGCAGCGTGAGACGCAAGTGGCCCAAGTCAGACAGTCGGACTCCAACGTGCCGGTCATTAATATTTATCCGATGGGCGACACGCAGCGTTCCGGTGGAGGTAGTGACGTCAATCAGCTTCGCTTGCCACGGGGCGCCGGGAAATTCGTTTTGATCCTAAGTGATTTCCAATCCGGCTACCATAATTACCGGCTGCAGTTCACAAGTCCTGCGGGCCGGATCGTAATGCAGCGCCCTGGACTCAAGGCCGACCGCAACGGTGAAATAAGAGTCCTGGTGACCCGAACGTTATTCGGCGCCGGTGAATATCGTCTAAAACTCTACGGCCAGAATAACGCTATAGCTGAATATGTGGTCCAGGTTGAATGAGGCGAATTCACTTTGGCTCACCTGTGAGCACAAACGGCGCCCAGTAGTAAGGATGAGCGTAACGGTTTTGCCGGATCAATTGTAGCTTTGCCAGACGCAGAGCTTCAGCTTTGGCGTTGTTGCGATCCAGTTGCTGATAGACATTAACCATCAGATCGGCTGTTGAGCGATCCTGTACCTTCCAGAGACTCACAATGATCGATGGTGTTCCGGCATAGAAGAAGGCGTGCGTTAGTCCCACCAGCCCTTCTCCTTTGACCTGTTTGCCAAGGCCAGTTTCACAAGCTGATAACACCACCAGATCGGCGTTGAGTTTTAAATTGAAGATCTCATAGACCTGCAACAGACCGTCTTCCATCTGCTGGCCTACACGCTGGTCCAATTCAGCTCCGACGCTGTTTGACGAAACGGCTTCCTTTTCGACTGGCCCACCGTCAGGCACTTTCTTCTGCGCTGCCGTAGCCTGTTTGCTCTGCAGTCGTAAGGGTCCGGCAAGGCTCAAAATGAGCCCTGAATAGGGCGGCCGATCTTCATTCAATAAACCATGCGTGGCAAAGTGAACGAAGCGATAGTCCCTAAATCGACCTGTGGCCTTTACATTCTCTTCACTCGCTTCGTCTCCGAGAAGAACCGAGACTTTGTCTTTCCCATAGAGGCGGGCAATCTGTTCAACCTCGCGACGGCTCTCCGGTAAACGTCCCAACTTCAATGATTGCCGATCAGCGAATGCTCCACGAAGGGGCGTACCTGGCAGACCTACTTCGGTTGGCCGGTTGTTAAGATAAGCGGGGTCGGCAAAGGCCAGAAAACTTTTCCTGACTTCCAACGTGGACACGGGCCGATTTCGAAGACCGGCCAGTACTCCGGCTGAGGGAACATAACTGATCGCATAATCCTTTAGCAGATATGGCCAGCGATCAAGACCAATAGTCGCCAGAGTTCTCGTCTCGCCGGATGACAACAACACTTCGAAGGGCAGGTAATGCAAGATACCTGAAGGAACGATGATGATTTTCCGTTTGCCTGCCAAGAGCTTTCCGGCAGGTTCGATTAATTCACGGTACAGCTTGCGAGAGTAATCGATCTGTTTGGGAAAGAGGCTTCGCTGTGGCCGGGCTGTGATGGTTGCGCGCAACTCCTCGACTTGACTCGCAATAGACGCGTCAGAAGAAAGACGAGCCACGGCGAAATCGTTCCTCGTCACCGCGAATAAGAACGAAGCGTCTTTGCCGAGGGCGTATTCCAGTAGGACCGTTTGGTCATCAAGCAGAGCTTGGACGGCTTTCAATTCAAGCGGCGCCGGATATCGGAGGTCGGCATAGCGCGGATGCCGCTGTCGAATCTCGCTGTTTAACTGCTCGCGCTCTCCATCAACCTGCGTCAGTTCCTCTTCCAGCGTTTTTATGCTGCTTTGATCAGGCTGCGCTTGACCATAGGCATCGATCAAGCGGCTCTGGATCCAGGCGATACGTTTGTTTATGAGGCGCTCTCGTTGTTTCAATTCAGGCGCGATGCCTTGCTCAATATCGATGCGTGCCTCCGCGAGCAATTCAAGCAGACTTCGCGCGTGGGCACGCTCGCTGGAGTGAAATGCCGCGACATCATGCCCTCTTGAGGGCTCACGTTGATGTAAGCGCATTAACAGATCGGTGTAAAACTCGAAATATCCATGCTGCTGGGCCAGAAAAGACGCGCGCAGTTCCTGGCTCGACACGCTTCCGCGCAAAGACTCGATGATTTTCAGGCACTCTTCCATTCGCAGCAGAGCCTCGCGCAGATTACCCCGGTCGCGTTCCACCTGAGCGATGCCATAAAGCGCGACCGCTTCTCGACCTCGGTTTCCCATAGAGTGGTGCAATCCCAACGCTTGTTTGAAGTACTCAAGCGACGCCTCTAACTCGCGCATTGCGAAATAAGTCACGCCAAGCTGGTTCAAGGATGCGGCTTCACCAAGTTTGTGTCCCGTCGCACGTTGCATCTCCAGAGCCTCGCGATAATACTCAAGCGCGTTCGCCAGATTGCCTGATTTCTGATGAGCGTCTCCAATATTCACCAGCACCGAAGCTTGCTGAATCCGCTGTCCCAGGACCCGAGTAATCTCAAGTGCCTGATGGTAATAATCAAGAGCTGTCTTGGGATCATTGAGGTCGTCAAGATAAGACGCTCCGATATTCATCATGGTGCGTGCCTGGCCGTCGCGATTGTTCGCCGCGCGAAAGATCTCGTGTGACTGTTTATAGTGGTCCAAGGCCTTTTGTTTCTCGCCCAACCAATCATAGACTCTGCCGATATTGTTGATTGAGGCGGCTTCCATCGAACGATTTCCCAATACGCGTCTGAGTTCGAGCGCCTGATGGTGATAATCAAGCGCCTTCTGAGCCTCGCCAAGAGAATCATGGACGCGACCAAGGTTGTTTAAAGCGATGGATTCTTCCAGACGATGTCCTAATGCACGTCTCATCTCCAGCGCCTGTCCAAAGTACTCCAGCGCTTTGCGATGATCGCCCAGCGTAAGATTTATTCCGCCGATGTTGTTGAGTGTGTTGGCTACTCCGGCGCGGTAATTCAGATCGCGGAAGATGGTGAGCGCTTGATCGCAATAATCGAATGCCTTTTGCAACTCGCCCAGGTCCAGATGGGCAAGTCCAAGGCTATCCAGAGTATTCGCGAGCCCGACGCGATCACCGGCAGCGCGACGAAGCGGGAGTGCCTCCTGATAAAAGTCGATCGCCTTTTGCTTAAACCCGAGCGAGCTGTAAACCACTCCGATGTTGTGCAGTGCTTCAGCAATTTCGCGCTGGTGATCTCCTGTGGCTCTCCAGATTTGCAGCTGTTGCTGGAAGACGTCGAGTGCCTTTTGCTTTTCGCCCAGCAAGTAGCTCACCGAGCCGATGCCGCCCAGCGCCGTGGCTTCGCCGGGACGGTCATTTAGAGATTTCCAAAGCCCGAGCGCCTTTTCGTATTTCTCAAGCGCTTTTCCAAGCGAATCAGCAGTTCCTTGCGATTCAAGTTGTTTTCCTTCAGTAAAGGCGGTCTGTGCCAGACGCTTTGAATTCTCTTGAGTGGTCGCCAACTCTCTCGTGATCGCTGCGCTCGGTTCCTCGCCACGAGCATTGGCTTGTTGCGATTCACAGAACGACGGCTGCTGTACGACCGGGGCATTGCTTGAGCGAAAGGAACTTGCACTACTCCCGACGACAAGCAAAATCAGAATTGTATTAGGGATCGACATTGGGCATGCTCTCTCACTTTCGTTTGCCAGTGTATCGGAAGCAGTTTTCGGCAAACAACATTAGCCGCCCGGAACGTGAATCGCGCTCCGTCGGCCTTTGACTTCGGAGAGATGCTGAATGAAGACATGTCGCAGTACCAATAATCCTTACAAATCAGCTATTCATGACATGCGTCAAAGTCACCGTGATCTTGGCCTCAAGACATGGCCCAGTCTTTAGAGTCGTTCAGAGTTACGTCAGGACAATAAGCGACATGAGAGTGTCATACTCGGAGTTCCGCTCTCGTCTGAAGCAAGCGCAGGATGTGGCTCCGCGAAATTATTCCTTCGAGATGGCCATCTCGAACAACGGGTAACTGGTTCAGGTCCTCGCGACCCATTACTTCCAGCGCTTTCCCGACTGGTGTTCGTGGCGCAACAGTATGGAGATCTTTCAAGGGACGCATCACGTCTGCAACTGTACTTGATTTCCATTGTGAGCGCTCTATTGTCTTCACTTCGTGTGGCGTAACTAGTCCGCTCACGGCTCCGTTCTTCTCAACAATGAAGCAGCGTTGTCCTGTGGTCAGCAAATGCTCGTCCACAAAGGTCTGCAAACTCATAGTGCTATCAACAACGGGCGAATCTCGCGTCATCACATCACTCACTTTAATGCCGCGAAGACTCTCAGTGATTGCCACCTGCGCGTAGCTGGATCGCGCTGCTTCCAAGAGAAACCAACCAATGAGGGCCAACCATAATCCTCCGAAGTTCCGGCCACCAAAGAGGCGGACAATTCCCCAACAGATAAAGCCAAAAGCAACTAACTCTCCCACAATCGCGGCAATGCGCGTTGCGCGCGCGGGATCTTTGGTTATCCACCAGACAACGGCGCGCAGTACACGACCACCGTCGAGCGGAAAACCGGGAATCATGTTGAAAAAAGCAAGCGCTATGTTTATGTACCCCAGCCACTGAAGGACCGCCAGCGGAGGAGTGCTTGGCTCGTTTATGGGTGCCCAGCCAAGAGACCAGGCAACGGTAAGACAGACAACGCCGATCGTAATGCTGGTGATAGGACCAACGATAGCCATCCAAAATTCGGTCTTCGCGTTCTCTGCTTCTTTTTCAATTTGGGCCACGCCGCCGAGTGCAAACAGTGTAATCGATCGCACTGGCAATCCCTGCGAGCGCGCCACCGCTGCGTGAGACAACTCATGAAGGAGCAGGCTGGTGAAAAACAGGAGACTCGTAATGAGCGCGGTGGTCCAAATGACGACTGGACCCCATCTGGGATTAAAAGTGTAGAATTGTCCAACAAGCGACAGGGTCACCAGCAGTGCGAGAATTAGCCAACTGTAATGCAGACCCACCTGCACCCCAAAGATTCGGCCGAGCTTGATCTGTGCTTCCATTCCTTAACACCTATTAACGGGGGAATGTGTCATTGAAACGACAACTTAGCCCGGAGTCATTGGTTTTCGTCGTGTCAAAAGTCGAAAGGCTGCGAGATTAACCATCGCAGCTGAAGATCCGAGACCAAGCCAAAACCAACCAGTAACTCCTACTCGTACAAGACCTGAGACATCTTCAAACTTTAGTCGCTCGCGATTCATCAGATAGGCGCTACGTTACACCTTATCCAGGCATGGCCCTTGACGTCAGTCACGTGTTCTCTCCTCACCCTCTTGGACTTCAATGATTCTTAGCATCAAAGCTCATTCTCGTAATGAGTTGCGACCTGATGACTGTTGGGGAATAGTGGGTAAAGGATTACGGTGTCGAAAAAAGAGGAACTTATATAGCCGTTTATCAGAGAAATATGCGTTTTATGACACGAGACTTCGGTCCGATTTTCAGAGGAGACTGTGGAGTCACTCAATGTCTGTTTTGGCGACAGTTTGTGTACTCTTTCGGTGCTGCCCCTTATCGAATAGGAGTACTCAGATGAGAAGGCTGTTGGGTACAAGTCTTGTTCTATATAGACCTGAGCCGAAGCAGCGAATCGCACGGACGAGCGCTTGCCGAACTCCGGAAAGCATTACGAACAGAAGCTGGCCGATGAGTTGGACACCACAGGATTTGATTGACTCGGCAAAATGCATCTACAAAGGAGCAACACAAAATGACGACCCACGAGAAGCACGAAGAAAATGTAGTGAAGCTCCGGGAGTTGATTAAGGGCATCGAGGTAGCGATGCTAACTACTGTTCAAGATGATGGCAGCTTGCACAGCCGCCCGATGGTGACTCAAAAGATTGAGTTCTCCGGCGATTTATACTTCTTTACAAAGCTCAGCGCCTTTAAAGTCAAAGAGATCGAGCGCGACCATCAAGTCAGCGTCTCTTATGCCTCGCCGGAAAATCAACTGTACGTTTCAATGTCTGGCCCGGCGCGAATTCTCCGCGAACGCTTAAAAATGGAAGAGCTTTGGTTCGGGGATCTGGAACCATGGTTCCCGGCGGGCCTCGAAGACCCAGAGCTGGCGCTGCTGTGGATCAACGTCACGCAAGCCGAGTATTGGGAGGGGCCGTTCGGTACCTTAGTGTCTTTGCCGCGAGTAAAGAAAATGGCGGCAGGTATGGAGTTTGAAAGGGATGAGAACGAGAAACTCGAGCTCAGAGGAGAAGCATGATTGCATTCTTCGGGCGGCGAAGGCCCGCAGGTTTCGCTCCCAGAAATGAGGTGGTTTATGAAGGTTTTAAGGATCACAATCGTCTTACTTGCAATCGCGCTGATCATGTCACTCGCCGCTGTCGTGGTAGGCTATCTACGGTGAGGCGACGCTGTGTGCTCATCGAACGGATGGGCAGAAGGTTCCGCTCCGCTCAAGCGACCGACATTGAGAGCGGCATAGCAGGTTGTAGCAAGTTCCCTCGCATTGAACCGACGCACGTTTGGCTCTAATAGGGTGTAGGCGGTTATACATGATCACACGTGCTGAATTAAGCGAATCCGAGGATGGCCATACGGAGCTGATGCACTCTGCGCTTGACGGTGACACGGGTAGGGTAAAAGCACTCTTGACTGTCGGAGCAGATGTCAATGCAAAAGACAGCAAAGGCAGAACAGCTCTTATGTTCGCAGTTGCTAACCTGCACAACGATACCGTCAGCGAATTGCTTAAGCATGGCGCCGACGTGAATGCGACCGCCAATGATGGAGCGACAGCTTTGATGCTTGCGGCGTCATCAGGCGAGATTGAAAGCGTCCGCGCCTTGCTAAGGTCGGGTGCTGACCTGTCGGGTAGATATGCCCAGAATGGAAAAACAGCACTGATGCTTGCGAAGGAAAACAATCATGCTGAGATTCTCGAATTACTTTCACGTGAGCAGAGCAAACCTATCGGAAAAGCCTAAAACGAGTTAGTGAATAACCATTCTATTGTTCAGGGTGAACTAGTTTCACTACAACCGAATCTGTGATCAATGCATCTGACTATCAGTTATCCCTTCTCTCGCGCATCAACGGTGATGCGCCCGCGCTAATGAAAGCTCGGCGTTTGTATGATTCGAGGGCAGGCCGTTTCCAACTCGTAGAAGTCGCTCAATTTTGAGCATTCGAATGCTCGTCTCTTCGCTCGGTTCCGTTTCGTCGAAGCGCACCTGGTTCCAAAGCTTCTCTTTTTACTCCTGAACAGGAGAGGTACACAAATATGTCTATGAAACTCTATGTCGGCAATCTTTCGTTCCAAACTTCGAGCGAAGATTTGCAGCAACTCTTCGCGCAAGCGGGGACAGTCGAATCAGTCAATGTAATCGAAGACCGCGAAACGGGTCGCTCACGCGGCTTCGCATTCGTCGAGATGTCTTCTAAGGAAGAAGGTAGTGCGGCGATTCAACAGTTCAACGGTCATGAGGTCGGAGGCCGAGCCTTGAACGTCAATGAAGCAAAACCTCGTGAAGATCGCGGCGGCAGTCGCGGTGGTTTCGGCGGAAGTCGCAATAGCGGCGGCAATGGTGGCTACGGCCGCTCTTCTCGCTACTAATTAATCGCTGGCTAGTTCCGGCGACTCTTTAAAGAAAGCCTCCGGTACGAGTATGGGTGCCGGAGGTTTTTTGTAATGACTGACAAAACAGCTACCTGGCAGGTACAAAAACTACGGAGAACTCTATGGAAAAGGAAACTTACGTTCTTGGTCAGAGAGCAGATAAGTTATGCGCTAAATGTGACGATGAGCGTGGACACATTGTGACATCTGTCACTAAACGCGGTCAGATTTCGCGTGTGAGTTGTTCGAAGTGCGGCACAGTCAGTTCCTTCAAGCTTAGCTCGCGGACATCACCTCGGCGGTCGGCGCAAGCCGCATCGCCTTATGACAGAACACGCGTATATCGTGCGGGCCAAACCATGGCGCATACAACTTTCGGTCTCGGGGAGGTAACAGCGGTGATCGAGCCGCGAAAGATTGATGTGCTTTTTGAGGACCGGATTCGTCGTCTAATTCATGCTCAAGCGTAAGCCCTTTTGCTGCGAGCCGGTTTAGGAAGGAGTAAGGGAAGACATTGCTGTTGCGCGCCGTCAAGTCTCTGCTGACAGTTAACCTGACAATCCCCCGACAGCAGTTTTGACCTATTGACTCACTGCACGAACGAATTCCCAGTTGTAATTAGTTGCAGTCTACCCTGATAGTTAATTGTCAGCCGGTCTACCGCAGCACCTCCAGTCACCACACAGTTGCCATTTATCGTCAACGTACCGTTTGCGACTGTGACGTAGCCGAAAACATTCGCAGCATTGTTTAGGGTTAAGCTTCCGGCGTAGATCTGGAGAGTTAACCATGAGGGATTGCCGTCATCACCAACGACTCCTCCGTTAACGCTTAGGCCATTTCCGATAATGAGGAGGATTGGGCCAACCACCTGCAACTGAGCACCACCATTGAGAGTCAAGCTCTGAAAACTGTAGATCGAGGGAACTTGAGCACCCGGCACTCCAAGAGTAAAGCCGCTGCCGCTCTTCGCACTGAAATCGCCATATGCGCCCGCCGGAACGGCAATCTGTCCCAGGTTGCTATTAACAGTGAGATTTCGAACGGTTACCCAATCACCGATATTCTGATTTGAATTATTTAGAGTAACGGTTCTGGTCCCAGTGGGTGGTTGAGGAGCGTTAACAATCGGTAACGGTACGGGATCAGTGCGTCGTACAACATGGCCCAACGTCGTGCCACCGTTGATTGAGACCACGTAGTTGGTGGGTGACAGACTGCCACTGCCGTCGACAGTGCCGCCATAGTCGGGGTTATTGTTCAGCACGACGTTAGGCGTGCCTGGCACGAAGAGGTCGCCGCTGATTGAAGAGCTGCCTGCGATGGTTACGTCCTCGCCCAGCATTTGCTGGAGCGAGCCTACAACCAGAGCACTGTTCAGAAATGGCGCATGGCTGACAAGCGCTACCGGAGAGATGGAGAGACTAGCAGGATTGCTCAAAGTACTTCCGGCAGGATTGGAAATAAGGACTGTGTAGCTGCCGACGTGAAAACCTTGCACATTACTTATCGTTAGGCTTGGTCCAGTCGCGCCCGCTATCGCTACGCTGTCTTTAAACCATTGATAGCCCAACACTGGCGACGGGTTCACTGTAACGGAAAAATTGGCGGTTCCCCCGATTAAGACTTCAACGCTCTGTGGCTGAATCACGATTTCCGGTGGACCAAAGATCTCAAAGACGATGTTGCTCTCGTTAACCGTGAATTGGCCGATGAGACCGGCTGGTAAACCGGTGTACGTAAGATCCGAAGCTGTGAAATCTGTAGATCCAAAGGTTGCCAGTGTATAGACGTTGTGAGGTGCGAGACCGGGCCCGGGAGTAAACGCAAAATTGTATGAGCCGCCGCTGCCCTTCGTAAGGGCACCAGTGAGCGCGAGCTGGTTGCTTGCGCCCTCAAGATTGAACGCCATCGCGGCGTCGCCATTCCATGTAACCGAAGCTGCAGTAAGTAGGGAACCGACGGACATGGCTCCAGGACGCAGGGTGCTACCTGCGTTTAAGACGATATTGCGATTGATTGAACCATCTCCTGTCAACGTTCCACCCGAGTTGACGGTTACCGCTCCGCCGGACGCAATACTTCCATCTACGTCCAATGTGCCTCCGTTGATCGCAACAGCGCCGGCAAACGGGTTTGCCGCTCCTAACAGAAGACGACCACCACCACTCTTGGTGAATCCTCCATTGCCTGCCAACACGCCGTTGAGCGTTATGTTGTGCGACCCATTGGAAACGTCTGCTGCGCGAAACGTAATGTTTCCACCACCAGGCAGGTTTATCGGAAGACTTGTGGTCCAATCAGAGGTGGCTCCCAACGAACCACTGCTGAGATTAAGGTTAGTCGCCATCCCACTGGCTCCGTTCTTAATGATTCCGCCAGCACCAAGGTAAAGCGAGCCGCCATTGATTGTTATTGTTGCGGAACCGGCAGTGACGTTTGCATCGAAACCCAGCGTGAATTTTTCAACCGTACTTAAACCGCCTGTAAATGTTGCCGAAGCCACGTTGTTTGCGTTGGTTCCGTTGTTCCGACACATCAGGATTCCCAGCGATGGATCACTGACTGTGAAGACGGCGTTGTTGAGTACACGCATCGAACCGCCACGGCCACTTGATGTCTGATTTCCAATCGTGATCGGACCGGTTGCCGTCAGCGAACCGCCTTCTACAGACATACTGCCAAAAGAGTTCAGTGTTCCAAGACCGATAGTCGTTGCGCTAGCATTACCTCCCGCGATGATGAAGCCAGACCCGAAATCTGCTGTCGCACCGGCATTCCGACGAATGTTGACGTCGCCGACTGTAAGTGAACCACCATTGATTCGCAGAGTTCCGCTAAAGTCAGAGTTCGTGCGGAAGCTGCCAAGCGCGGCGCTGCCACTATCGATTACCACTTGACTAGTTGTTGCGCTTACGAGTCCCGTTGTCGTGAACGAGCCACCGGCAATCTGAAGGCGCGTGTTGAGAGCTGTATTGACAGCGTTATTGCCGAGGTTAATAAACCCGCTAGAGGCGACCTGAAGAGTACCGCCATTCACATTGAGGACGCCTGTTAACGTATTGGGTGCGGACAGAACCAATGTGCCGGCGCCCGTCTTTGTCAGACCAGCGTTCCCAACGAGGGAGGTCGCGACAGTGGTGGTCGCTCCCGCACCAAGCGCATTTACTGTAACTATGGGCGTTGGTCCCGAAAGCGTAAGTGTGTTCCCAGGAAGGTTGTTGTCATCGATTACCCAACTTGCGGATGAAGTCGCATCTGAATCACCGAAGGTAATGCCACTGAGCGTGCGTGGTGAATCGAGATGCACCGTGTTGTTGGCTATGAGATTAAGCGTATTAAAGTTCGCTGAGTTGCCACCGTCCGCAATGACGGCGTTCAACCAGTTGGCCGGATCACTCCATAGACCGCCTGTCGTTGGCTGAATCCAAGTGCCGTTACCAATCGTAGGAAGGACCAGCGTGTATGACTCGCCAGCGATGTAACCCGCTTCAGGGTTACCATTGGAATCGACGATACCGTTAATCGACTTCAGATCGAGACGCATGGTTCCTGCACCTGAAAGATTATTTACGGTAACGTCGAAGATCATTCCACTACTCGCAGAGAGGCTCGCAATAGTGCCCGCCGCGGTGCCAGACGTAGTCAGCGTAAAAGCGTTGGTGGTTACGCCGCTCACGTTGTCTCGAAAAGTCACTCGAAACACCACGCTCGAAACTTCGGTTGTAATCGTGCTCGTAACCGGATTAAAGCGGACAATCGTGATTCGCGGAGTGCCTTGAATGTTAAGAGTGAATATCGCCGACGAGGGACTGGTGCCTGATGCATTCGCCGCAGTCGCGTAGAAACTGTTCACTCCCACCGGCAGCGCAACGGACCTATAATCGAACGCCCACTGACCACTGGCATCGGCAGTGAGTGTCGCAATTAGGCCTGTACCTACACGTGTTAGCGTCACTTGGTCGCCCACTCCTGCGGTGCCATTGAAAACAAACGTTCGATCAGCCGTCGTAGCACCGCTCGCATGCGTGCCTTCGTCGCCTACCGCCGACGTGATCTCAGGTGTAGCGATGTTGGTATTAAAAGTGAACGGCGCCGACGTTGGGCTGGTGTTGCCGTTGTCGTCACTGGCAACCGCAGTAAGGCTGTGAGTGCCGGCCGAGATAGGAGCGTTGTATGTAATGGACCACTCTCCAGCGGCAGATGAGACTATGTTACCGGCGGGAATCGAGCCGTCGAGCGTTAGCGCGATGTTGCGGAAAGGCTCGGACGTGCCACTGATTACGAGTGGATCTCCGCCCACATAGGTGATTACCGGAGTTGCAATTGGTCCATCGAGTTCCACCGCATCGTAAACCCAACCAGCGCTGAGCCATTGGCTGATGTCTGTCGAACCGCTGATCGGATTTATCGTCATTGTGTTCGTGCCGACGACAAGAGCCGCAGCGGGAATGCTGTAGGTGAAAAGGGCGTTGTTGCCCCTGTAAGTACCAATAGTGAAGCTGCGTGAATTTGGTTGGCTGGAGGCTGCGGGCGGAAGGGAAGTGAAACTGTTTACGGTAATCTGTGGACGACCGTTATTGTAGGCACACGTGATACCAATCCTCAGCGTGAGACTCGTAATTTGATTTGGCGCCAGGTTGAACTTGATTGTGGTTGGACTGTTTTGACCGCGAAACTGGATCGCCGGAAAACTGGACGGGCTGTCAACGCCGACCGTATAAGTAGTAATGTTCCACGGCGTCATCCGCACGTCTTGCGGGTGCATCTGGACAATCTTTTCACCGTTCATGAGTCCGGCCGGAGTTCCATCCCACTCTCCGATTCTAAAAATCGTTGAAGGTAACGGTTCGGTTGATGAGAGATTGAGCGTAGTCGTCGAGGCTGCAGAGACAACTACCGGACTCGTAGCTACCTCGAGTTCACCTTTATATAGAGTTGCGATGTACGTACCGGGCTTCATGCCGGAACTCGTATAAGATCCATCCGGAGCGATGGTGGCCCAATACTGAGCGGTCGCATTGGCGAAACCGACGACTCCTTGAAATCCTGCTGGTATGCCGGTGGCGGTACCGCTGACCTGGCCACGGTCAAAGATTGCGACCCAGCCGTTCAAACCCAAAGTGGCGAGCCAGGAGAAATCTATTGGCAGTATCGGCGGCGCGCCCGTTGTAAAGACCAGTGCATAAGGTCCATGAAGCACGTTCAGCCGATTGGGTTCTGTTTGGTTGTGACCAGAGTTCATGTAGTTATAGATTTCCTGGTCGTCACCGCTTTGGTTCTCTATGTCGCGAAAGAACGGCCCGCCAGAACTACTCTCGCGTGATCCAAAAACCATCCAACAACCGATACCTGTTCCCGTGGCGCCGTTGTAGCTCAGATCCATCGCTCGATCCTTGCCGTGAGTGATGTTGTCGCCGTAGTACTTCGAGCGCGTGGTGCCATCTGACATTCCAAAAACGTCTGTACTTTCAATAGCTCCCACTGTGCCGTGCAGATCTGAAGGTATTGGACCATTCGGAATCAGTGCGGAATTCAGTCTTGTGATCCAGCGCAGCTCACCGACTGAGGGCTCGGCAGTGGGATAAGTCGCCATGTAGATTGTGTTTTCGCCGTTTCGGACAATGAGGTAGTGAGTAAGGTTAGCAACAACCCCATTCGTCGGACCGGTTTGGAGCGTCATTTTCACATACGTTGAGCCATCAGTTTCGGGCGTTACTGTCGTAGGAGTACCGAGCCCTGAAGCGATTTGCGAGAATCTATTGGTGGTTGATTTATATTCGGTGCCGTTGAAGACGATCGAAGTAACGCTGCCGTCCGTCTTGCGAACTTGAAAAACTAAACCTGCGCCCGTGTCTACTTCGTAAACGTCACCAAGATCGGTATAGCCAAAGACGCCGGCTACCGCAGCGTTATGCGTGAGACCGCGGGGCGCAAGCTCTGAGGCCATAACAAACGAAAGAAGGCCGGCTAACAGGCACACGACTTTTAGAGTTTTCATACGTTCTTTTGCGAGCAGGAGTTTTCTAATTACGGTTCGGATCAAGTAGCGTGAATGAGTCGCCACAAGGGTTCTTGTGGCGACAACTTGATTCCGGGAGGTAACCGCAGGTTTTCGTAATTACTGGGGGGCGACAGGCTATCTTTCGCGACCACCCATGTCAAGCAAAAATCCTGCGTGAATTGGCTTAATATGAGCAGCGTTTGGCTTGGCTCGTTTGAGATCCGGAATTCGGATGCCATACCCTACATAAAGCACGCCCCATGTGGTTGATGTCCTACCTACCTACACATCCAAGACCTCGCGGACAGCTTCCGAGTCCAAGAATTTAGACCTCAGTCTCGGGTCATTTATGCCCGCGGCAATCGTGTCAATGATGGCCGCAGCTTGTGTAATTTGCGCGGATCGGATTCTCACCGAGAAGAGTGCCGGCGTTCGCAGTATCACCAAAGACGGAAATGTTGAAAGGAAATCCCGAGTGAGGCTTGCTATCAAGCTTTAGTTCCACATCCAGTTAAAACAATTAAGAAACGAAGCGAAGTCAATAAGCACGAACCAAGAGGTTTTGCTCATGCACTGATCGTTGCGCGTTTTTCGATCTTTGCCCACGTATCGCGCAGGCCAATGGTCCGATTGAACACCAATTTGTGCCCGGAGTCGCGGTCAACGCAATGATAACCAAGGCGCTCAAACTGATACTTAGTCCCAGGCTCTGCGTCTCGCACACTCGGTTCTATTTTGCAATCGTGCAGTACCTGCAATGAATCAGGA
>DASYRR010000251.1:0-13887 GCA_036004125.1 Pyrinomonadaceae bacterium
GCAACTGGACGATATCCACGCAGGTTTGCATTCACTGACGCAAACGCGCCGACACCACTCGTTACGTCCGTATCAATCGATGAGCTAAACGCCACCATGCCGCCAGTGTGACGAAGCCGAGTGTGGCCGTCGATGTTGCTAACCCAAAAACCGTAGGCGTATGACGCTTCTTCTCCGCGAAACGCAGACTTAATCGCAGGTTTGACGAACAGGTTGAAAGTCTCTTCAGAGATCAGTCGGCCCTTTCGCAATGCGCCGTGGTTTACAAGCATGTGTATGTACTTGGCCATGTCAGCCGGCGTCGATGCGATGCTGCCCGCCGCCATGTCCATTTCGAGCCACTGTGCTTCGGCAAGCGCTCCATGCAACGGGAATGGGCGGCCTTCGTTCATAGGTTTATAACCGATTGCCATTTTAGGACGGATCG
This sequence comes from Pyrinomonadaceae bacterium, assembly GCA_036004125.1. Taxonomy (GTDB): domain Bacteria; phylum Acidobacteriota; class Blastocatellia; order Pyrinomonadales; family Pyrinomonadaceae; genus PSRF01. Next base: position 428 of record DASYRR010000251.1, read on the forward strand.
CGTTTGTAATTACAGGTGCACTCGCACTCATTCCCATTGGTTCCAGCAAGCGCGCGCGGATTGATTCTGCAAACGGCCGCTTATCAATTGCCTCCAGCAGAAAGCCAAGCATGTTGTAACCAGTGTTTGAGTATAGGAACTGTTTACCGGGCGGATACGCGGTCCATAAGTCGCTCAGCATTGCATCGAGAAGCAGAGGCACCGCAGGAAGCCCGGCGGTGTGACTCAGCACGTGATGAGTGGTTACCGGATCAAACTTCGAACTGATTTTGAGCCAGGGTAAATACTCGACAATCGGCTTGTTTAGGTCCAACTTTCCTTCTTCATGCAACTGCATCAATGCCAGCGAGACAAATGATTTGGAGATTGAACCGATCTCGAACATTGTTTCCGGGACAACTCGTGAGCCCGCTTTGGTATCGGCAAAACCGTAGGTGGAAACCTTTATCAGGCCATCACGATTGGCGAGCGCCAGCGTGAGACCTGGGGCGCCAGTCTCCAACATGTGTCTGGCAACATATTGATCAAGTCGCGCGATCCATGGCTGCATGGCTGCGGCCTGTGTGTTAGCCTCATGAGGAACGATCGACTTGACGAAAACAGTTGAGCCTTTGGTGTCAATTGCGCTGAAGATTGTCGCGCCGATCGCTGACTGGGCTGTGACAGACAAAAAGTTGCGGCGTGAGATATGAAAGGGCATTTTGCTTGTTCTCGCTTACTTTTTATTGAAGTGATGGTAGTCAGTCTGGGCGGCATTATAGCGATTACGTTGGAAAAGGGGGGAGGTCAATATCACCGGACGAAATGCTCAAAAGATTGTCAGAAAACACAAGATCTTAGGAGTTTATCGGATAACTATCTTTTGGAGGTTGAAAGATGTTTGGTTTCACGCATGTTCGCACTTTGTTGTTCGTACTGGTTTCATCGATGGCGTTCGTGTCCGCAACAACAAACCCGTCACTACCGCCAGCATCAGCTATAAATGTCGTCAGTGGGGCACCTCAGTCGAGAAACAATAACTCAACTTTCTATACCTTGAGGCCCGACATGCGTAGGTGTGCTTCACCGATGTGTGGCGGTTACTTTGTCAAACAGGTAAATCAGTCGCTGACTCGCTGTGCAAACGGCCGAACACTGTCTGAATGCTATGTAGCGAGCATTGATTGGAAGGGCGCGAGTGAAGTCGAAATAGGAAAAGCCTTGGTGCGCGGGTCTCTGGTCTCAGGAGGAAATCGCAATGGCAAGTTTGGAGTATTGAAAGTGTCCGAGGCGTGGCAAGCAGCCACAGATAATCAACCGAGCGGTGAATACTTTCGCGTTCGCGATCTGAACGTGCGTTGCATAGCAGCGCCCTGTGGGACGCATCACGCGGCGAAACTAAATACCAAGGAGGAAAGAAGCATCGCTGGTGTGAATCTAAACGTCGGCGAAACAAGTCAGCTTGATGAAGCTCTGAAAGCCATGACCAGTCCTGGAGGAGTGATTGTCGTCGGGACGCTCGCAGACGTTACTGGACCGGCAGGAAAGAGCAAAACGTTGAACGCGACACAGTTTTATTTACGCTCCAGTTCCAGCACATCATTGAAGCCGTGTATAAAGACCGGCTGCTCTGGCCAGGTTTGTTCCGATCAGGAGGTGATTACCACCTGTGAGTACCGCACGGAGTATGAGTGTTATAGAAAAGCTACTTGTGAACGGCAGTCGAATGGGAGCTGCGGGTTTACGAAAACGCAGGAGTTAACAAGCTGTCTAGCTCGCAAGTGACAAACTCAAGAAATAAAACGATCGGTTCTGCTTCGGACGCCTCCTTGGAGTGGCCTGTTCGGCAGCATACGACCAGACGGGCACATATCGGACAAAATGCATGATTAAAGTGCCGGCATCGGACGACGCCCTCTTGCGCGAGTGTGAAGTAGATACGTTTCGCTCTAGCGGCCCGGGTGGTCAACACGTCAACAAGACTGAGAGCGCCGTACGAATCAAACATCTGCCGACTGGTGTCGTCGTGACTTCACGCGCTCAACGGAGCCAACACCTGAATAAAGCGCAGGGTTTGAAACAACTCCGCCGAAGAATCGAGCAAATGAATCGCAAACCCGCTCCCCGGATTCCGACTCGGGTACCTAGAGCCGTTAAGAATCGAACGTTGGAAGCGAAATCTCGGCGAGCTCGGGTGAAGCAACTTCGGGCAAAACCTAGATTTGAAGACTAGGACGAAGCCCGTTTGAAAGGAACCTTAAGGTATACCAATGATCACAGTGGCCAATCGCATCTTTGTAAATTCTGAATACGCAACTGCTTTCGAACAGCGCTTCCGCGATCGCGCTGGCCTGGTCGACAAGATGCGCGGGTTTATTTCAAATTATGTCTTGCGCCCAGTAAACGAAGGCGATCCGTATGTCGTTTTCACTTTCTGGAATAGCCGACAGGACTTTCTCGATTGGGTTAGATCCGATGAGTTTGTAAAGGGTCACGCCCAGTCCGGCACATTGCCCAAAGATGCGTTCTTTCAAGCGAATGTGCTCGAGATGCATGAAGTGGTTCAAGATTCCACGCGGCCGGATCTCGAACCTGAACCACCTGGCGGTCCGTTCCGAATGCACTGACAAGAGGGACACTCATGCAACTCCTAATCACAATCGTTGCTCTGCTTGCAGGCATGCCGCAGTGGACGCCTCAAACCAGCGGCACGACGGCTCGTCTCCGAGGTATCAGTTCTGTGAATAATCGTGTCGCTTGGGCAAGTGGATCCGGGAGCACTGTGCTGCGCACAACTGACGGCGGAGCAACATGGCAAAAACTCACTGTCACGCCTGACGCACTCGACTTTCGCGATGTCGATGCCATTGATGAGCAAACAGCTTACGTTCTTAGTATTGGTACTGGGCCAGTCTCGCGAATTTACAAAACTACGAACGGCGGTTTGACCTGGTCGCTGCAGTTCAAAAATGAGGATCCAAAGGCGTTCCTTGATGCGATGACATTTTGGGACGCCCGGCATGGCCTTGTGTTTGGCGATTCCATCGATGGTCATTTCGACATCCTGATCACCGAAAATGGAGGGCAAACATGGTCTCGAATGTCTACTGATAAGTTGCCACCGTCTCTTCCAAACGAGGGCGCGTTTGCCGCAAGCGGAACAAACATTGCCGTCTTCGGCATGAACCACGCATGGATCGGAACAGGTGCGGCATCCAAGGCGCGCGTTCTGCGCACATCGGATCGCGGTCGAACCTGGCAAGTCGCCGATACACCATTGGCGGCGGGAACTTCAACCGGAATCTTTTCGATCGCTTTTCGCGATGCAAAGCATGGCGTGATAGTTGGTGGCGATTACACTAAAGAGAAAGAAGCGTCTAACAACTTGGCATTCACTACCGATGGTGGTGCAACATGGAAAATCTCGTCAGGCCTCACTGGTTTTCGTTCCGTCGTGGCTTACGTACCCGGAACTAAGACCCCGACGATCGTCGCTATCGGTCCATCCGGTGCCGACTATTCAACTGATGACGGCCGCACGTGGAAACCAATTGCAGGTCCGGGCTTCGACACGTTCAGTTTTGTTCCCGACAAAACAATTGGGTGGGCCGCGGGAGCTAAAGGTAGCTTGGCGCGGCTGACTTTCGTTGGAGACTAAGGGATGGCGCTGCCGCTTCGCGGCTACCCTGGGAACGCTACACGCGTCCTTTCAACCCCAACTGGGGTTGGTGGACGCGCCGGCACTTCCCCAAGGTTGAAGCAACCCTGGGCTCTGCGACGTAACCGCTTCGCGGTAGGTTTTGACTTGTTGTGATCCCCTCCTTTTCTTCGACAGACCCTCACTACTCGTGATACAAGGCAGTCCGCAGATTCCTCGCTTGGTAACCAACAATGAAAAAGGAGCGTTTTATGTCCAACTGGAACAGGCTCATGATCAGCGTCGGTTTGATCTCATCATTGCTGCTCTCAACCATTACACTGGCCGCCCAGACCCCGTCGTCAACAAGTGATTGGGCTTCGCTCCATAATGTCCCGACAGATAGCAAAGTGTTGGTAAAACTGAAAACTGGCAAGTCCGTAGAAGGAAAATTCAAAAGTGTCTCTGACTCATCAGTGACGCTGATTAGGAAGAACGCGCCTTTTGAAATAAAGCGAGAAGATGTTGCGAGCATCTACCAGATCACAAAGAAGTCGGCAGTGCCGTCAACTTTAATTGGTATGGGGCTTGGGGCGGGCGCCGGCGCGGGACTCGGTGCTATCGGATCGTCCGGTGAATTCGATAAGATCGACCAGGCTGTGACTGCGGGATTGACAGTCATTGGAGCCCTTGCTGGAGGCGTTACGGGATATCTGATCGGTAGAAGGGCAAGCAAACGAGTGCTCGTTTACGAGAGCAAGTAAATTAACCCCTCATCTTTTCATCAATCGACTGCAAAGCGCTTTCGAGCATTCTCCGGTGAGCGGGATTTGTCGCGTTTTCGAGTTGGGCAATGACACGAGAGCGAGATAACCGCAGCGATTCCAGCTCGGTTTTGCGGACCCGCTCTTCAGCAGTAAGTGAGGTCCTCGTGCTCCGGCCTTCAGCGAGCGCCTGTTGTCGCTCAAGAGCATCTTCGGCTTGCCCAGCTAAGTCATCTCCATCCCACGCCATCGCATCACCTCCGTTTGTGCAATCCTAACATCTATCCCAGTCATCCGAACACAATTGAGATCTCAAATCTCAGATCGCGAAGCGCACTTGACAAGAAATCGTATGATCTAGTCAAAGGCACTTGAAAGCCTACTTAGGATTTACCAGGAGGTACAAATGCAATACCCGAGAAGTAAAGAGAGAAGCTTCGAGAACAACAAAGTTTTTCTGATTGACAACATTGAGGCCAGCCCCTTTGAGTCAGCGGCGCCTCAAGTTCACCCTTCGGATGACGAGCTACTCGATGCATATTCACGAGCGGTTATCGAGGCTGCTGAAAAAGTTAGTCCTTCAGTCGTTTACATTCAGGTCACCGGAAGACGTACAAGTCGTCGACGCTCCCAGGGAGAACCGACGGGTAGCGGTTCGGGTTTTGTGTTTACGCCCGACGGTTTCATTCTCACGAATAGTCATGTCGTAAGTGGAGCAACAAAAATCGACGTTGCGCTGATGGATGGAAGGCGATTTCAGGCCCAACTCATCGGCGACGATCCGGATACCGACCTGGCAGTGGTTCGGATTAACGCGCCAAACCTGAGCCCGGGCAGTTTGGGAAACTCACACTCGATTCGTGTCGGTCAGCTCGTGATTGCGATCGGAAATCCGTACGGGTTTCAGTATTCGGTGACTGCTGGCGTGGTCAGCGCGCTTGGTCGTTCGCTGCGGGCACAATCAGGTCGGCTGATGGATGGGGTCATTCAAACTGATGCGGCGCTGAATCCAGGAAATTCCGGCGGGCCGCTGGTGAACACACGTGGAGAGGTCATCGGTGTGAATACGGCAACGATTCTGCCTGCCCAGGGAATCTGCTTTGCTACGTCGATCGATACGGCGAAGTTTGTCGCCGGCCGTCTGATTCGAGATGGGAGAGTAAGTCGAAGTTACATTGGCTTCGCCGGCCAGAACGTTCCCATACCTCGACGCATTGTTCGTTACTACCAACTGTCGGTTGAGTCAGCGGTTTTGATTGTCTCTTTTGAAAACAAAGCGAGCGTGAGTCCGGCAAAAGAAGCCGGGCTGTTGGCAGGCGATCTCATCGTCGACTTTGACGGTCATCCGATTCAAGGAATCGACGATCTCCACAAATTGCTGACTGACGAACGAATTGGGCGAAAGACCCCGGTAACGGTCATTCGTGGAACGCAGAAATTGACGGTGGAGGTGATTCCACGAGAGTCAAAGTAGATCTCAGATCTCAGACAAACAATTGCGTCCTTCGGTTCTTAAGATCAGAGATTTGAGATACCGAATCCCCTTATTCATCCGCTCGTACACGATCAAACGGTGTGCGCCCCTGATCATCGAAGCTCACTGGAGGTTTGTTGTTCAGTCCGAGTCGAAAGGATTCTGACTTTGACGTGAAGACCGTTGTCCCGGCTTTCTTCGCATAGACTAGCAGAATCCCCAATCCGCCAATCATCATCAAGATATCTCCAACGTGATGGAGGTTTTTTTCCGAAACGAGGGCTCGCAGCATTAGGCCACCAAACAGACTTAAAAGAAAGACGCTGTTAAGAATCCAGATTAGAAATGTCGTGCCCGAACCTATGCGAACGCACTCCTTTCTAATCTTCTCGACGTCGCCGAAACGAGCCCGGGCCATCACCCGCGAATCTTCAGGCGATAAACCGCGCCCCTCGTAATCGTAAGTCTGCATGTCGATATGGAAACGGAGTTCCTCATCTACTTCCTTTTCAATCGGAGGTCTTCGTCGACGGTATATTTGTTCCAGCAGATTCTTCACAACACACCTCTTAAGTTGCTTGATCCGAGAACGACTTCAGGATCGGGAGTTCGAGGGTGCCCTGCATGAGGGCGGTGCGATTGGTTCTCATAACGTCCTCTAGATTGTCTGGGGTAAGGCTATTCGCAAGCTCTCTAGACTGTCAAGGGTGGCGGGTGCCGGGTTTCAGGTGACGGTGTCCGTGCGGCACCAGCACTCGACACCCGACATCCGGCACCTGACACCTGACTCCATTCTGTGTAACCTGTCCAACACGAATGAGCACAACCGTTCCCAAACCACGAAAAAAGCGCATCTCCCCGTCAGCCGCCTGGCGCGATGCTCGCGAACTAATATGGCAACATCGCTATCGGTTAGCCCTCGGAATGTTATTGATGATCATCAATCGTCTGGTGGGTTTAGTTTTACCTGCGACTTCGAAGTACCTCATTGACGATGTAGTTCTTCAGCGCAAAGGCGAATTATTGCTTCCCCTCGCGCTCGCTGCGGGCGCCGCAACTCTCGTCCAGGCAGTTACCTCTTTTTCACTGTCGCAGATCCTTGGCGTCGCAGCGCAACGCGCCATTACGGAGATGCGGAAGAGCGTTCAGGAACATGTCGAGCGTTTGCCAATTCGCTACTTCGATTCCACTCAAACCGGTGTGCTGATTTCCCGGATCATGTCTGACGCCGAAGGTATTCGTAACCTTGTCGGCTCTGGTCTGGTGCAACTCGTCGGTGGCCTGGTTACTGCGGTAATCGCTCTGACTGTTTTGTTCTATCTCAACTGGAAGCTGACCTCAGTGATCGTAATTGCACTCGGGGCGTTTGGTGGCGCGATGGCTACAGCTTTCAAGCGGCTGCGGCCTCTTTTTCGCGAACGCGGTCAAATCAACGCGGAGGTGACTGGGCGTCTAACTGAATCGCTGGGAGGCATTCGAATAGTTAAGGCGTACGCGGCAGAAAAACGGGAGGAACTGGTCTTCGCGCGGGGCGCGCATCGCCTGTTCCGCAATGTGAAACGTTCGATGACCGGTGTTTCAGCCGTGACTTCCTTCTCGACGCTAATAGTGGGTCTTATTGGTGTGATTCTCACTGTCGTGGGCGGTCGCGACATTCTCGCCGGCACCATGACCCTCGGCGAGTTCTTCATGTATATCTTCTTCACAGCCCTTGTGGCTGCACCCCTGGTTGAAATCGCCTCGATTGGTACACAGATTACTGAGGCGTTTGCAGGTTTGGATCGGATCCGCGAGATCAGACAAATGGCCACCGAAGACCAGGAGGATGAATCGCGTGAGCCGCTCGGCTCGATACAGGGTGAAATAGACTTTCAAGATGTTAGTTTCGAGTACAACGACGACACTCCCGTACTGAAAAACGTATCCTTCAAAGCTTCCGCTGGATCAACGACAGCACTCGTAGGTTCCAGCGGCTCGGGAAAGTCGACGCTGATCAGTTTGGTAATGGCATTTAATCGTCCACTAGCTGGGCGCGTAACCGTTGACGGCCGCGATCTCGGTTCTATTCGCTTAAAAGACTATCGTCACGAGCTCGGTGTAGTCTTGCAAGACAACTTTCTTTTCGATGGCACGATTGCGGAAAATATTGGCTTCTCGCATCCGCACGCCACACGTGACGAAATCATTGCGGCCAGCCGTATCGCTCACTGCGAAGAGTTTATCAACGGTTTTGCAGATGGTTATGACACGATCGTTGGCGAACGTGGGGTGAAGTTGTCGGGCGGACAAAGGCAACGGGTGGCGATTGCTCGCGCGATCCTGGCCGAGCCGAAGATTCTCATTCTTGATGAAGCAACCTCGAGTCTTGATAGCGAAAGTGAGGCGATGATTCAAGATGGTTTGCAGTCGCTACGTCGCGGACGCACTACATTCGTAATCGCTCACCGTCTTTCAACTATTCGTAGTGCGGATCAGATTCTAGTTCTGGAAGAGGGAGTGATCGTGGAGCGCGGTACACACGACGAATTGCTCGCCAGCGATGGACGATACAAACAGCTTTATGACAAGCAGTATCGTTTCGAGAAGAATCAGTTTATTAATCCTGGCGAGGACTTCACGCCTGAACCGCCAAAGGTTACTCCGGAGCGACGAGAGACATCAGCGGTGCCGAATTTGTAACGGATTTCGGACGTTTGTCATGCTTCAACTCTTAAACATCTCAAACATCGCTCTCATTGACGAGCTTCAGGTTGAGTTCGATAACGGTCTCAACTTGCTGACGGGCGAAACCGGTTCGGGCAAATCGATCATTGTTGATGCACTCGGAGTGTTGATTGGCGGCAGGTTCAGTGTCGACTTATTGAAGTCTGGCACCGAGCGTGGGTTTATCGAAGGCCTGTTCCTGGTTAATTCAAACAGCACGCTGGAACAGTTGTTGACAAGTGCTGGCCTCGCGACGTCTCAAGACAAACCAACGCAGAAAGCCAACGATGAACTGGAACTGATTATTCGTCGCGAGGTGTCGGTTGCCGGCAGAAATAAGATCTTCGTAAATAATCAGTTGGCCACGCAGGCACTTCTGCGCGAACTGCGCGAGTTCCTGGTCGACATTCACGGACAAGGCGATCAGCAAACCCTCTTCAATACCAATACCCATCTCGATTTGCTGGATTCGTTTGGCGGCCACTCTCGTTTGCGTGATGAAGTGGCTAATGCTTACCAGCGTCTACGTGGAGTGCAAACCAAACTAGAGACACTGAAGGCTGATGAGGCGGAGAAGTTTCAACTGGTCGACACTTTAAAGTTTCAAATTGCCGAACTCGAACGCTCACAACTCGTCGTCTGTGAGGATAACGAACTCGAAGACGGGCGACGACGACTGGCAAATGTTGAAAAACTGACATCACTCTGCCATTCGAGCTATGGACGGATTTATGAGGACGAGGCCTCGGCACTGGCGCGACTACGACTGGCAATGAGTGAATTGACGGAACTTGCCGAATACGAATCGCGCTTCGGTGAGTATCTGGACGGGTTGGAATCAGCCCGTGCGCTTCTCGAGGACTTGTCGTTTTCGCTACGCGATTTTGCGGACAAATTAGAGTTCTCACCCGCACGTCTGGCCGCTATTGAGGATCGTTTAGCGGAACTGTCGCGACTCAAACGTAAGTATGGCGGATCAATAGAAGCTGCGCTGGAACACCTGGCGCGTTCACAGGATCGTTTGGGGCAAATCGAGTCGTCCGAGGAGATCGAGAAGCAGTTGAAGACTGAGCTAACGATAGTGCGAGATCATTATCTGGAACGCGCGGGCAAACTCCATAAGGAGCGGGCGCGAGCCGCTAAGAAGTTTGAACAAGCTATTGAAAAGGAATTCAGGGAAGTGGCAATGGAGAACGCGCGATTCCAGGTCCTGGTGTCCGATAAACTTCAGTTTGTCGATGGCTCAGGGAAAGGGGCCCCAATACACGAGAGCACCGTTCATCCCGACAACGACAAGCTAAAGCATATCGGACAAACCGGCGCTGACTTGGTTGAGTTCTATTTCTCGGCAAATCCTGGCGAGGAGCTCAAACCACTGGCACGTGTAGCTTCGGGAGGTGAAGCGTCGCGGTTGATGTTAGTGCTCAAGACAGTTGCCAACGCCGCAGAGTTTCCGCGAACTATCGTCTTTGACGAAATTGACGCAGGCATTGGAGGTCGAGTTAGCGAAGCAGTAGGTGTGAAGTTAAGAAAGCTCGCTCAAACAAATCAGGTTCTGTGTGTCACACACCAACCGCAGATTGCTCGTTTCGCGAATAAGCATCTGACTGTTCAAAAAGAGACTCTCAAAAACCGCACCAGAGTCAGCGTCACTGAATTAGATCGCCAGGGGCGCATCGAAGAACTCGCGCGAATGTTGACGGGCGCCGAAATCACCGACAGCGCGAGAAGACACGCTGAGGAGATGTTGGAGCGATAAGACGTGCTTTGTGCTTTGATTCTTTTGTGTAATGTTACTCGACTAAAGTTATATTAACCACAAAGCTGCCCTGCCTGTCTTCGGACAAGCAGATAACGAGATGAAACTTTTGACGGTGAAGAGACAATGCAAGTGATCTGTTTTTCTCTGTGCTCCTCTGTGTCTCCGTGTCTCTTGGTAGGGTAAGTCCTTTGTCACCACAGAGACACGGAGACACAGAGGAGCACAGAGAAAAGACCAAACCAGTTTGAAATCAAAGGGGACTTTCTCATTGAGTTTCTAAGAAGTACAAAGCTCAAAAACTAAACATATGAGTACCGAACCCAACAAGGTCATTTATTCAATGGTCGGCGTCAGTAAGTTTTACGACAAGAAGCCGGTCCTCAAGGATATCTCTCTCTCTTACTTCTACGGCGCGAAGATCGGCGTCATCGGGCTGAATGGTTCGGGTAAATCTTCGCTACTAAAGATTCTGGCCGGTGTCGACAAAGACTTTAATGGTGAAACTGTTATCTCGCCTGGCTTCACCGTGGGATGTCTCGAACAGGAACCGTTAATCGACGACTCGCGGACCGTGCGTGAGGTTGTAGAGGAAGCGGTAAAGGAAACTGTCAATCTGCTGAAAGAGTTTGAAGAGATTAATGCGAAGTTTGGCGAGGAAATGACCGACGATGAAATGTCTGCACTGCTCGAACGCCAGGGCGAAGTGCAGGAAAAACTCGACGCACAAAATGCGTGGGATCTTGATTCCCGTCTCGAGATGGCCATGGATGCGTTGCGATGCCCTGCGCCCGACACGTCGGTGAAGGTTTTGTCCGGTGGTGAACGACGACGAGTTGCACTCTGCCGCCTCCTGCTGCAGAAGCCAGACATCCTTCTCCTGGACGAACCAACAAACCATCTTGATGCTGAATCCGTGGCCTGGCTGGAACATCACCTGCAGAATTATGCGGGAACCATTATCGCGGTAACTCACGACCGGTACTTTCTCGACAATGTTGCAGGATGGATCCTCGAGCTTGATCGTGGTGCCGGAATTCCCTGGAAGGGCAATTACACTTCGTGGCTGGAACAAAAGCAGGAACGTTTGCGTCGTGAGGAGAAATCTGAAAGCGAACGACAAAAGACTCTGCAACGTGAGCTTGAGTGGATACGAATGTCACCCAAAGCCCGTCACGCGAAGGGTAAAGCGAGAATCAACTCGTACGAAGATCTTCTTCGCCAGGAATCGGAGAAGCGACGTGAAGATCTCGAGATTCACATACCGGCAGGCCCACGGCTTGGCAATGTTGTGATCGAGGCTGAAGGTGTTGATAAAGGTTACGGCAACAATCTTCTCGTCGAGGATATGACGTTTTCATTACCGCCCGGCGGCATCGTCGGCGTAATCGGCCCTAACGGCGCGGGTAAGACGACGTTATTTCGCATGATCACAGGCCAAGAACAGCCAGATGCCGGGGCGATCCGTATCGGTGAAACAGTAATCCTCGCGTACGTCGATCAGAGTCGGACGCTCGATGCGAATAAATCTATCTGGGAAGAAATCAGCGGCGGCGAAGACATCCTGAAACTTGGGAATCGCGAGGTTAATTCACGCGCCTACGTCGCCCGTTTCAATTTTTCAGGTTCAGATCAGCAGAAGAAAGTAGGAATGCTTTCCGGAGGAGAACGAAACCGCGTGCATCTTGCCAAGATGTTGAAGGAAGGTGCGAACGTTGTTTTGCTGGACGAACCGACAAATGATTTGGATGTGAATACACTCCGCGCACTCGAGGAAGCGTTGGAAAACTTTGCGGGTTGCGCAGTTGTGATTTCACACGACCGCTGGTTTCTCGATCGTATCGCGACTCATATGCTTGCGTTTGAGGGCGACAGCAAGGTCGTCTGGTTTGAGGGAAACTATTCCGAGTATGAAGCGGATCGAAAAGCTCGCTTAGGTGCGGCCGCCGAAACACCGCACCGGATTAAATACCGCCAATTAACGCGTTAGGCAACCGAGTCCAACCCCCTACCGAGACGTATCTGAGAATGATAACCACCAAGATTACCCTACCACAGAGACACGGAGACACAGAGGAGCACAGAGAAAAACAGATCACTTGCATTGTCTCTTCACCGTCAAAAGTTTCATCTCGTTATCTGCTTGTCCGAAGACAGGCAGGGCAGCTTCGTGGTAAATGTTCCTCGGTGTTTTAAAGTAGCCACGTTCCCCAAATGCCAAAACGCAACACTCCAAGGCAGGACCAGCCCGCGCTCCAAACTCCAAAATGGTTGTCTAACCTGTTCACCGAAGAGAACCGTGGACTTCTGCTCGATATCGTTGTCTTCATTGCCAACATCTTCGTAATGCGTCTGTTTACGAGGTTCGCAATTGAACTCTTCAACAAGGCCTCGGAGAATGATCCACTGGCGAAGTTGTTGCTCATGCTCGCCTGTATCGGCATGTGGATACTTCCGGCGGCAGGTGCAGTCTTGAAGCGGTGGCACCTTCATCATCGACTGAGTGCTGAATACGGACCACTCGCGTCGGAGCAAACATCGCTCGGCGGATGTCTGTTCAATCCAATCTTCTACTTTTGCCTGAATCTGGTTGTGATGTCGGCAATCGTCGCCGCGCTCGGTCAGGAGTTGGTGGGCAAAAAGAGAATGGATAGCGCGGTGGTGTTCGTTCCGTCGATTCTGATCGGTTTGGGTTTGACAATCGTCCAAACGTATCTCATCTATCAGTACTTTTCACCGCCGAAGAAACCGCCACGCTGGGATTTCCTACGTACTCCTCAAAGCGAACTGTTGGGTGACGTTTGCCTGTTTTTGAACATGCTGCTCTTCCAGTGCGCCTGGAATTTGCTGACGTTCGCAGAGTGGGGTCGTGTGTCGAGCGTGTTCGAATTTTTTGGTCGTCTATTCATTCTATCGTTTCTGGCTTTGCTGGTTTACTTTCCGCCGCGGATGTTTTATCTCGCCGAAGATATCAATAAACGTCGAACGTGGCTCACCATGTTACTCGCGAATTCTCCGGTAATTTTTCAGGTCTTAATCGGCACGAACAGTGAAGCCGGTTGGTAAATGCCGGTGATAGCAGTTGGGGACTGTCAACCAACCAGCCTCTCCTTGGAGTGCGGGGACTTGTCACCGCTTTTGGTA
>DASYRR010000252.1:0-13243 GCA_036004125.1 Pyrinomonadaceae bacterium
CGCAGTTGTTATAGACGCCCTGTGCCAAAGCGGTGACAAGTCCCCGCACTCCAAGGAGAGGCGTGTTTTCAGAGATTAGATTCGTCAACAAATTGCTGGTGGATAAACGCAGCTGTGGAATCCGCAAAACCAGGGCGAGGCATTCAGGGTAAGACATCGCGACCGATCTTGCCCGCGAGGCGCGTAGTGGTCAAGCGCAGGTGTAAGTAGCGCCGTAAAGCCGTAGTGAAAACGTCCCCACGATTGATTGTTCGCTTGGGTTGGGCCTTCCAACTTGATCGGCTATCATAACCGGACTCGAAATCAGCCCCCATCTCTTCAGCCATCGCTAAACAGCGAGGAGGCTAGCTTTGTCGCAAACGATAAAAAAACAAGTGCAGGAGCAGGAAACAGGATCATGTTGGAGGCCTGAACAGAAACTCGTCATTCACAATCTCGTCAGGAGAGATCCGCTGGCTGGTCTTGCTGAAGATGTTCGTAATGGACTCACGGCGCAGCCAAAGCGTTTTCTGCCGAAATACTTCTACGACGAACTCGGATCGCAGTTGTTTGAAGCGATTTGCTTGCTGCCTGAATACTATTTGACGCGCGCGGAGAACGAAATACTTCAACGATACGCAGGTGAGATCGTTGGTGCGGTTGAAAGCATTCCTCGAGATGGGCAGAAGACGCTCGTTGAAATGGGAAGTGGCAGCGCATCGAAGACTCGGCTGATAATCGAAGCGCTGTTACGAGAACAGACTGAGCTGTTGTTTATGCCGGTTGATATCTCTGCAACGGCACTGGAAAGCGGCTCACGCATATTGCTCCAATCGTACCCGCGACTGCGAATTGAAGCGTATGCGGCCGATTATTTTGCGGGGATGGCGGAACTCGCTAAGAAGCAACGGGGCCGCACACTCGCGCTGTTTTTGGGATCGAACATCAGCAACTTCGATACGGATGAAGCAATCCGTTTCCTGCAAGCGATGCGAAGCGTGCTGCAAAAAGGCGATGCACTGCTGTTCGGTGCCGATCTAAAAAAGGACCCAGCCATTTTAGAAGCTGCTTACAACGACGCCCTCGGCGTCACTTCAGCCTTCAACCTGAATGTGCTCGCAAGGATCAATCGTGAGTTGGGTGGTAACTTCGAATTACGCGCATTCCGTCATCACGCGTTCTACAACCATCAAATGGGGCGAATCGAGATCTACATTCAAAGTCTTCTCAACCAGCGTGTGAGAATAGAGAAATTGGATCTCGAAGTGGAGTTCTCGGTTGGCGAGTTGATACACACGGAGAATTCTTACAAATACGACGAGGTAGGCATCAATAGTTTGGCGAACACAACCGGGTTTGAGCGCACCCGCTCGTGGCTTGATGGCGAAGGCCGGTTTAGCAGCAATCTGTTGATAGCAGTGTGAAGATGCTGAACGAGATTGAGCCGCAGATGAACGCGGATAAGCACTGATCAGGAAATCAAAAAGAGCTGCTTGTCTAATGAACGCAATTCATCCGTAATTCTTATCTGCGTTCACGCGCGTTCATCTGCGGCTGAAAATCTGACTAATGAACCACGATCCCGATCATCCGCTTGTTGAATTTCGCAACGTCACTTACTCCATCCCTTCCAATCCAACTCCGATTATCTCGAATCTGAACCTCAGTGTTAATCGCGGTGAGACGTTGGTCCTGCTCGGTGAATCCGGTTGCGGGAAGACCACCTCGCTCAAACTCGTCAATCGCCTGTACAGTCCAACCTCCGGCGATGTTTTGGTCGAAGGCAAATCAACGAAAGCCTGGGATCCGATCGCATTGCGTCGACACATCGGTTACGTAATCCAGGAGGGTGGTCTGTTTCCTCACTTCACTATTACAAGAAACGTTGGGCTCGTGCCATCGCTGTGTGGTTGGGAGGAACAACGGATCAAAGAACGAGTGCTCGAGTTGCTTGCCATGGTAGGTCTCGACCCGCAACGGTTTGCGGAACGATATCCACGCGAATTGTCAGGTGGGCAACGTCAGCGCGTTGGTGTGGCCCGAGCACTTGCTTCGGACCCGACACTGTTGCTGTTGGATGAGCCGTTTGGCGCCCTCGATCCGTTGACACGTGCAAGTTTGCAAAAGGAGTTTGCAGAGTTGGCGAAGAGGTTGGAAAAGACGGCGATACTTGTCACACACGATGTTCGTGAAGCATTGCTGTTGGGCGATCGGATTGCGTTGATGCATGCGGGCGAGATTGTTTTGTTAGAGACGCCGCCCGGGTTTCTAGCGTCGAGTAATCCAAAAGCGAAGGCTTACATCGAGACGTTGCAGACTGCAGTTTAGATCTCGGTGCTTCCTCTGTGTCTCTGTGTCTCTGTGGTTAATGGGCCACAACAACTAGCTAACCACAGAGACACAGAGAAAGCACAGAGAAGAAAACCCATGAACTTCTGGCAGTTTCTCTTATCGAATTGGCCTGAATTATTGACGTTGTCCTGGCAACACGTCCGGCTTGTGTTCGTGTCGATCCTGATTGCCGTAGTTATCGGAGTGCCAACCGGCATTCTTCTGACACGTTACAGGAGTTTACGCAGCCCTGTGCTTGGTGTCGCAAACATCATGCAGACCATACCGAGTCTCGCGCTGTTTGGCTTCCTCATTCCACTTCCATTTATCGGTGGTATCGGATCACGAACGGCGCTGGTTGCCCTGGTGCTGTACTCCTTGCTACCGATTATTCGCAACACAGTCACTGGAATACTTGGAGTTGAACCAAGTGTTCGGGAAGCCGCCGTGGCCGTGGGTATGACTGATGGACAAGTTCTCAGACAAGTGGAACTACCATTGGCGATGGGGGTAATTGTCACAGGCATCCGCGTGGCTACGGTAATCGCAGTAGGTGTCACGACGATCGCCGCCGCCGTAGGCGCAGGTGGCCTGGGTGTCTACATATTTCGTGGCTTGCGGCAGTATGACAACAACCTGCTCCTGGCGGGTGCGCTGGTCGCAGCGTTGTTAGCACTAATTGCCGACTTCCTTTTGGGCCTGATCGAGCAACAATTCAGCTTTGATGGAAGGCGACGGCGAGTCTCCCCCATTCAAGTTGCGCTTTTGATCTTGATTTCACTGCTTATCGGGCTCTGTGGTATCGCAAGTTTGCGTGGTTCTCGCGCTCAAGTCGCCTCACCAACCAACGCGAATCGTGTGGTTATCGCATCGAAAGATTTCACTGAATCGATCATTCTCGCAGAGATCGCGGCCCAAATACTGGAGGGTCGAGGTGTTTTGGTTGAGCGACAATTTGAACTGGGAGGGAATCTTCCACATCAGGCACTGTTGAGCGGTAAGGCGGATTTGTATCCTGAATACACTGGCACCGCTTATACGGCGATACTTCACCACCCACCAATAAGTGATCCGCGCGCCGTTTTCGAACAAGCGAAACAGGAATATGCAACAAACTTTAACCTTGACATCAGCCAGCCACTCGGATTTGAAAATACTTTTGCCATTCTTATCCGTGGCGACGATGCGCGCCGTTGGAAACTTAAAACCATTTCAGATGCCGCGGCACACACGCCACGATGGAGAGCAGGGTTGGGCCAAGACTTCATGTCGCGTGCGGATGGTTTCCCAGGGTTTTCAAAGACCTATGGGTTGAAGTTTGCTGAGGTGCGTGAAATGGATCTGTCGCTGACGTATATCGCTTTGTCGTCGAAGCAGGTTGATTTGATCGCGGGTAACTCAACAGAAGGGCGGATTGCAAAGTTGGATCTGGTGCAGCTCGAAGACGATCGCCACTACTTCCCACCGTATGAGGCGGTCTACGTTGTGCGAAGAAAAGCAATGTCGACGGAATTGAATGACGTGTTGACCAAATTGGCTAATGCTATTTCGACGGAAGAAATGCGGCAGCTGAATTACGAGGTTGATGGAAACAAACGGGATGTGAAAGAAGTCGTTAAGCAATGGATTAGTAAAAAGGCTCTGCTTTGAAATTTGTGCTTTGTACTTTGTCAGACTGGGATTCGATAAACGTTACGAGAGCGAACAAAGTGCAAAGTACAAAGTACAAAGCTCTAAGGCCGGAGGTTAATCAATGACTTTATTCGACGTAATTCTTCTTCTTCTCGTCGCTGGTATCTGTGGCTCGCTGGGACAGGCAATCAGTGGTTATTCACGCGGCGGATGTTTGGTATCGATTGCGCTCGGGTTTATTGGCGCGCTCGTAGGAATGTGGGTTTCGCGAGCGATGAACTTACCCGAGCTATTTGCTGTGAATATAGGGGGAACGAGGTTCCCGATTATCTGGTCGATCATTGGATCGGCACTGTTTGTGGCAGTGATCTCTTTGTTGACCAGAAACAGAGCGTGATATCGGCTCCTCACTTGGACACAGTCAGTACCGAAACGCGGTAGCGTCGGGTCCGTGATCACCTGAGCCTTCAAAGGAACCATGGACCCGACGCTACCGCGTTTCGGTACTGACTGTGTCCAAGTGAGGAGCCGTAAGCCGAACCAGCAAACATGGAGAGCAACGGTCGAGCTGCTCTGCCTGCCTACTGCTCCTCTCCTGCCTTCTCGTCACTCGGGACACACACTTCCTACCTGCCCCCAAGTGACGCACTATTGTTGAACCTACCGGTCAGGGCTCTGGACAATCCCTACCTTCAAAGAACCACGCACGGTAGCGCCGAATCAATCTGAGGCCAGTACTAATGGCCGCCGTCATTCGAAGGTGGATCAACCGCAGCGGCTTCTTCCTCAGTGGAATCCATTTCGGCTTTTCCACCACCACCCTGGTTCTCTGGTGGATCGACCATCTGTTCGTCGTTTTCTCTGTCTGACATGTTCGGGTCCTCCTTGGAGTCTGAGCTGTTTGCTGTTTCCAGCGGTATTACTAGGGTCTTTCATCCTAGTTCCTTGTAATAAACCTGAATATCAGGCCGTGAAATATATACCTTGAATGCATTGGTACCCCACTGCTGCTCGAGCTTCGAGCGCGCGTTCCTCGCCGCAATGAATTGTTCATCTGCTTTCGCCTTGTCGCCGAGCATCTGACTTCCCTGGGCGGCGATGAGCCAGGCGCGCCACTCCGATTCCAATTGGCCCCCGCGTGCAAACTTTTCCTGTGCCTGCAGAGCCAAAGTGCGAGCCGATTCGGCGGAGTTTTCCTTCAATGCGGCTTCAGCTTGAGCCAACAAGGCATGTGAAAGCAAGTTTACATCACCAAGACGGGTCGCCATCTGGGCGGCTTCGTAGCAAATCGTTTGAGCATCGTTGGCGCCGTTCAATAATGCCTTCGTCAAACCACCGACGAACTTGCTCTCGATGGCCACGTCGACATAATCCTTCCCCGCAAGCGCCATCGCCTGGTCGCTGCGCGTTCGCGCTTCACCAAGGCGACGTTGACTCAAAAGGATTTCGGCGTCGATCAATTGGAGCACGGGAAAGAGCTGTTTGAAGTCGCTCTTTGATTCGTTAGCCATGCTGGTTACTTCGGCCAACGTTTGCCGAGCTTCATCATATCGCCCGAGTCGCCAGAGAATGTTTCCGCGATTGGTCTGGTTGTAAACGGTGCGCAGTTTGTTTCCGACTGCCTCATAAATCTTCAGCGCATTATCGTAATGCTCGAGAGCGGCAGGGTAGTTCTCCTGATCAAACAAGACTGCTCCAATTTCACCGTAACAGTCGGCGATCAGTGGCTGACTACCATTCTGTTTGGCCAGCTCGAGCTTTTGATTGAGTGCTTCCAGCGCCTTGTTATAGTCACCCTTGCGACGATTGGCGCGACCAATTTGCGTCAGACAGTAGGAAACGCTCCGCGGATAGTTTCCCTGTTGAAAAAACGTGAGCGCTTGCTGCACCAGAGGCAGTCCTTCATCTACGCGAAGTGTTTGGATGTAGAGCCCGCCAAGATTTGAAAGTCCCCGGGCTTCGGTTACTCTGCCTTTGTTTGCCTGAGCAAACCTAATCGCCTGTTTGAAATAATCCTCCGCCTTTTGATAATCGCCGCGGCTGTGAAAGGAGTTACCAAGGTTAAGCAATCCACTGGCAGCAAGATTCTCCAGGTGACTCTGCTGCGCAAAATTCGTCGCGTCAGTTGCGTACTTCTCCGCCTCGGCAGCATCACCCTTTGTTGAGGCGAGATAACTCAGCTCTATCAACGAGGAGATCTGCTGCGCTTCATTGCCAAGGGCACGTGCCGAATCAAGTGACTTCTGAAATTGCACGCGTGCCTCTTCGTACTTTCCTTTGTCACGAAAAAGTATTCCTCGCTCGAGAAAAACTTCGTTCACGCCTTCGTTATTGCTGGCGGCGCCGTACAAATGTTCAGCCTTATCGAACAACTCGGACGCCTTCTGAGAATTCTGCGTGCGGTTGCAAACAATTCCTGCACGCAGATAGGCAGTCGCATACTGGCCGTTGTTTAGCGCAATGGCTTTTTCGTAGTTCTCCAAAGCCTTATCCGGCTTGCCGTCGTTTTCGTACGCATAACCAAGGTCAACATAAACCTGCGCGTCGTCAGGAGAAAGTTTGGCGATCTGGCTGTACGAGTTCACGGCCGTAGAAAAGTCACGTCGCACCGTTGCGGTGATGGCATCCAGGTACAAAGCATCTTTAGGTGAAAGAGACGAGCGATCGACTGCTAACAACTCATCCTTCGCTTTATCAATGTAGTCGAGTTCAGTCCATGCCTGGGCCAGGCGGGCACGAGCCAACGCGTAATTGCCGTCAATCGCGATCGCCTGTTCCAGGGCCTTGCTCGCCTGGTAGTAAGCCCCGTTTCGCAGCCCGTCTGTTCCGCGTTCATACCAACTCAAGGCAGACGCCGAGGGTTGATAGTATGAACGAGGCCAAAAGCGGTAGATACCCCAGACTACTAAAACAGTTAGCAGGACTGCAGCAATAATGGACGTCAACGAAAAACGTTCACGACGAAGAGATGTGGTAAACGTTATTAACGCATTCGTAGGTCGCTTTGCATCAGCCGGTGTCTGGCCGCTTTTCCTGCTAGAAACGGGAAGACCATCGTCGCTCAAAGCATCAACTACTAACCTCAGGTCTTTTAGGATTTCATCCGCAGATTGATATCGCGCTTCAACTTTCTTTTCGAGAGCTTTCATCGTGATACGATCAAGCTCCGCCGAAACGTTCTTATTGAAGTGCGAAGGAGGTTGCGGCGTTACGTGGATGATTTGGGCGCCAATTTCCAGAACGCTCGATCCAGAGAATGCCGATTGGCCCGTAAGACACTCGTAGAGCAAAGCACCAATCGCAAAGATGTCGCTGCGTCCGTCGATAGGTTTCCCGGTTGCTTGTTCCGGTGAAAGGTAAAGCGGAGTGCCAACAATTACGTCACTGCGAGTTTGAGTTGAATAAAGCGTCTGGGCATCGAGATCGACGCCGCTAGAGGGCTGCTCAAACAAGTTCTTAACCAAACCAAAGTCTAAGACCTTAACCTGGCCGCGTTCGCTGACGACCACGTTGGACGGTTTAATGTCTCGATGCACAATGCCATGCTCGTGAGCTTCGGATAGTGCTTCAGCAATCGACGACACGATCTCGACCGAGCGTCGCATTGTTATGCCGTCTTCCAGAATTCTGCTCAGCGTTTTCCCTTTCACGAATTCCATCACAATGAAAGGTTGCCCGGCGTCCGTCTCACCGTAATCGTGAACCGTGGCAATGTTTGGATGGTTGAGTGCGGAAACAGCGCGAGCTTCGCGAATGAAGCGAGCGCGATAGTGGTGGTCGGTCGAACTCAAGAACTTCACTGCCACACGGCGGGCGAGGTGCGTATCCTCGGCCAAATAGACTACGCCCATGCCGCCTTCGCCCAGTTTTTCGACTATTCGATAATGAGAAACTGTCTGCCCGATCATGCCTAGCTCAACGGAAGTAACTCGACGCGAGAAGGAAGAAAGTTGGAAAACTGCAGTGGCTCCAGGGAATCGGAGCGTGCTTTCGGCTGCGTGTTACATTGCGCGCATTGTGCGCGAAAAGGGTGTCAAATTCAAGAAAGGAGTAGGCGGCAGCTGCGTCGCTGGAAAAGATCACGTTGGAAAGGGCGTAACCAAACCTTACAGTGCGATCACCAGAATCGAACAAGTTTGGAAAAGATGGCGCATCAGAAACCTCACCAGAGAGGTGTTTCTTACTTAACCGCCCCGATCTAGTCGGTGCTAGATGAGCACGGTGGTCCTAATTTTTTCTTCTTGAGCTTCACGGAAACGGTGAAGTTTCTCGCGCAAGTCAGGTCGGCTGTTAGCCAGTATGGCAACCGCAAAGAGTGCGGCATTGACTGCGCCG
Source organism: Pyrinomonadaceae bacterium (assembly GCA_036004125.1). Lineage (GTDB taxonomy): Bacteria > Acidobacteriota > Blastocatellia > Pyrinomonadales > Pyrinomonadaceae > PSRF01. The sequence continues at coordinate 8,278 of DASYRR010000252.1, forward strand.
GGTTTGCCGATGGCTAGAGTTCCGACTGGAATACCCGCGGGCATCTGAACAGTCGCCAATAACGAATCAAGTCCATTCAAAGCTTCACTCCGCATTGGCACGCCAAGGACGGGTAACGTGGTGTGCGCTGCAAGCACTCCGGCAAGATGAGCAGCGCCGCCGGCGGCCGCGATGATTACTTCGAGGCCGCGCTCTTCAGCTGTTGAACTAAACTCCGAAGCCAAACTCGGCGAGCGATGAGCAGAAATCACTTTGCATTCATGAGCAACGCCAAACTGCGTCAGCGTCTCGTCGGCATGGCGCATCGTATCCCAGTCAGACTGACTCCCCATGATTATGGCGACGAGTGGGGAGGCTGACGGGGAGAGGGGGCGACTGGGAGACGGGGCGAGGCGGGGACGCGGGGACGCGGGGACACGTGGACGCTGGGACGACGCGGTGTCTTCTCTTTTCGATAGCTTCCGATTAGTTGTGCTGTTTCGATTGTTCTTCGCTGCTTTCCTAGTCATCGATTATTCTCCGCGTCTTCCCGTCTCCCCATCACCCCGTCTCCCCGTCTCATTCCCCTTGACTCAACGTAAACCCCACCTCGCCGTCAAACAAATACAGATTCTCCGTCTTGATGCAATCGTATCCAGCAGCCGCAATACGACCGAGCAGTGAAATCGTTTGCAACGGTGCAACAGCCCCGCTTACGTCCGACATAAAACGACAGCGCCAGTGATCGGAACAAAAAGTCTCTGCATGGCCACCGGGCCAAACGGCCACACCACGATTACTGATCATTGTGAGCTTCAAGCCGTCGTCATTCATCAGGCTCAAGCCTTCGCCTAGTTCCTTTGCTGAACCAACGGTCCAATCCAGGTAAACATCAACGCCGACAAGTTCCTTCTTAGGCGCAGCCCTGGTTGCCGTCGCCGCGGGCGCAACGGAAGCCTCACCTTCAGCCTTCTGATATTTGGCCGCTTTCAAGATCTGTGGAACCTGACCCAAACGTTCAATTACAGCGTCGGCGAATTCTTTGGTACCGACCTTTTGCCTGCTAACACTTTCGTCAAAGATGTCGTACGTGTGAATACCGTCCTCGACTGTGCGGAGCCAGGCGTTGTGTACTTGCTCGGCACTCTCGGTCAGTCCGATGTGAACAAGCATCATCACTGCGCCTAATAACAATCCAGACGGGTTTGCAAGATTTTGTCCGGCTCGTCGTGGTGCGGAGCCGTGGATGGCTTCAAACATCGCGAGGTGCTCGCCGATGTTTGCCGAGCCAGCCAATCCAACCGAACCAGCGATTTGTGCGGCGACGTCTGAGAGGATGTCGCCGTAAAGGTTGGGCATCACTATAACGTCGAAAGTTCCAGGTGTATCTGCAAGTTTGGCAGCACCGATATCGACTATCCAATGTTCGTTCTCGATGCTGGGGTATTCTCTAGCGATCTCGTCGAAGATCTTGTGAAAGAGACCGTCAGTCAGCTTCATGATGTTGTCTTTCGTGAAGCAGGTCACTTTCTTCCGGTTGTTGCGTCGCGCGTATTCGAAGGCGTAACGAATGATCTTTTCTGAACCTGGACGAGAGATGAGTTTCAAACACTCCATCACTTGAGCAGACTGACGGTACTCGATGCCGGCATATAGATCTTCTTCGTTCTCACGAACAATTACGACATCCATCTTTGGGTGCTTGGTATCGACGAATGGGTGATAAGAAACGCAGGGACGCACGTTGGCGTAAAGACCAAGTACCTTTCGGACTGTAACGTTTAGACTTTTATAGCCGCCGCCTTGCGGCGTCGTGATCGGAGCTTTGAGAAAAACTTTCGTTCGTCGCAGTGAATCCCATGAACTCGGCTCAATACCCGAGGTGTTGCCAGCAAGATAAACCTTTTCACCAATATCAATTCGTTCGATGTCTAACGGCGCGCCGGAAGCATCCAGGATGCGAAGAGTTGCGTCCATGATTTCCGGCCCGATGCCGTCCCCGATTGCGACAGTGATAGGGATAGGTGTTGACATTATTCCAAGCCTTTCGTTCGGGATTATCTGTGTCGAGAGAAGCAGGGAATATAAGGCAAAGCGTGGGACAGGGCAATCGGGGAAGATCACAGATCTCAAATCGTAGATCTCAGATATCCTCGATCTTACGGGGGGTCTAAATCCCAAATCTGAGATCAGAAATCTGAAATCTGAGATCTTTTATCTTGACGCCCCTGAAAGCGCTCCTGCATACTTTTCCTTACCAGATACCTGCTCTCGCGCATCAATGGTGACTGCGCCTGTCCGTGATCGTAAAGCGACGAGGTTCGGCTGAGGAGAGAGTGAGGCAGTTGTCAACCTAGTTAGAAGCTGCTCTCGAGATTTAGAGCACACGGGTGCGTCGCAATCGCCGAAAGTATCGGCATCTCCCCCCGAACTGGATCAGCGAATTCCAGCAAGCCCGCGCTTCCCTTCAAATTAAGGATAGTAAGAAGAATGGCTACAAAACTATACGTAGGAAATCTCTCGTTTCGTACTACGAGCGAGGAACTCCGCGAGGCTTTCGCGGCAGTAGGCACGGTGGAATCAGCTTCGGTAATCGAGGATCGGGAAACGGGACGATCACGCGGCTTTGCTTTTGTGGAGATGGCAACCCCTGAGGAGGCAGCGGCAGCAATCGAGGCTTTCAACGGCAAGGACTTTGGCGGTCGTAATCTAACCGTCAATGAAGCCAAACCAAGGACAGATCGTGGTGGTGGCGGTGGACGCGGCGGTTACGGCGGCGGCCGTGGTGGTTACGGCGGAGGTCGCGACCGCGACAACGATCGCTACGAGCGCGAACCGCGCTGGTAAATCTGTACGGGCGGCCCTCCGTGGCCGCCCCTCATTTTAGTTATGAAGCGGATTTAGTTCTGCTCTCAGCGTCCGTTATCATTTGTCAGTCGTCATTTGACAGTTATCAATTGTCATTTTAGAAAACCATCCGACCCAGCCGATTTCTTTGGATAAATGACAACTGACAAATGATCACTTCCTCGCCTCAGGCTTAATCTTCAGCGACAACCGCTCACTTCCACGCATTACTTCAATCACATACTCCTCGCCGGCTTTTAATTCTCCAAGCGCGTAAGTGTAGTCGTAAACATTCTTAACGTCTCGATTGCCAATTTTCACGATCCGATCGCCGGCTTTCAACCCGGCCTTCGACGCCGGTGAGTCATCACGAACACCATCGAGCAACAACCCATCATTGCTGTCGCTGTAGTTTGGAATCGTTCCGAGGTAAACGCGGAATCCCGTCGATCGTCCCGCCGTCGCATCGCTCTTAGCGACTGTGTACGTGACGCGTTTGTCAGCAGTGTCGAGATCGCGAACAATGCGAGCGACAAGCGACAATACTCGAGCTTCGTCGTTGTAGTTGATCTTGTCGAAAGTGTCAGATGGTTTGTGATAGTCGTTATGCGTTCCGGTCCAGAAAAACAGAACGGGAATTTGTTTAGCGTAGAAGGAGGAGTGATCGCTGGGACCGTACCCGTCCTGCTGTAACGTCAGATCGAAAATCTTTGACGGGTCGATCATCTTAAGTTCACCATTAGACGACGCGACTACTGGCCCCCCCGGTGGCACTGGACCGTCCGACATTGGAGTTGACTTGGTCCCTGTAGCGTTACCTGCTTGAATCAGTTCTTGCCATTCTTTGGCTGTACCTACGCCACCAATAATCAGCTTTCGATCTTTCATCCGTCCAATCATGTCCATATTGATCATGGCGACAGTGTTTGCCAGCGGCGTAGTTGGATGATTGACGTAATAGTTCGATCCTAACAGCCCTTCCTCTTCACCACCGAAACAAATGAACACAATGGTTCGCTTCGGCTTGGGTCGTTGCGAAGTGAACAGGCGAGCCAGCTCGAGTACTCCCGCAGTTCCCGAGGCGTTGTCGTCGGCACCGTGATGAATTTCACCAGAGCGCGGCGCCAGACTTCCTTCTCCTCCTGTACCGAGGTGATCGTAGTGGGCGCCGACGATGATGGTTTCGTTTTTAAGTAAACGATCTGAACCTTCGAAAACACCAATGACGTTGGAGGCTTCAACTTCTTTCCGTACGACGTCGGTAGCCAGCGCCACTTGTCCTGCCAGGATTCTATTGGTATTTGGATTCTTTCCAGTTGAGCCCTCTTCGAGCTTTGAAAGAGACGACGCCGAAAGCTGCAGGATCCGATCCACGCTCTGACGTGAGATCACGATAACGGGCAACCCTGCATCGCCGGCGCTGTTGTCGTAGCTCAGTTTCGCTAAACGATCGTCTTTGAAGTTTGCTTCACGAGCGATCACGATCAGAGCCTTTGCCCCCGCATTACGGGCCGCAATAGCCTTCCAACGCACGCCTTCAAACCTCGCAAACTGACCATGAGGATTTTCACCATCGGGCGTCCCTTGCAAGGCAATCGCAATCCTTCCACTTGCTAAGCCCCTGGCATAGTCGTCATGGTTAAGTTCTGAAGCAGTTATGCCAAAGCCAACGAAGGCAGCGCCACCCTCAACCCTTGCATTAGAAGAAAACCCTAACGGCATCCAGTCGTCACCAGCGGTGAAGGGTCCCGGTGATGCTTGAGCAACTTTCAACTCGTTGCCTTTTCCTAACTCGACACCCGCCACATACGGAAACGATTGCAGGTACTGCTGTATTGCAACGCTCAATCTTCTCGAGGCGCCTGCTTTTTGAATGGCGGGGCGCAAACCGAGACGAGCAAACTCACCGGCGATGTAATGTGCAGCGTCGTTGGCCCCTTGAGTACCTGTGCGGCGACCGTTCAGAGCGTCGGACGCGAGATACGAGATGTGTTGCTGGAGCCGCGCGCCGCTTGGCTCGAGTTGTGCTGATTGTTGTTGCGCAATCGCTGCGGCAGTGGTTAACAGCAGCGCGAGAAGAAGAAGAGTGACGCGTTTTGTTTTCATAGGAACCAGCTTTCAAGGGCGGAGAAGGAATGAG
>DASYRR010000253.1:0-6762 GCA_036004125.1 Pyrinomonadaceae bacterium
ACAAAAACCTCGAACACTTAGCCCGAAAGCTCGCCCCCGCTGTCCGCAGCATATCGACACCTTCGAGGGTATTCAGGCGCGTAAACTCAACATGCAGCTTCGTGTAGGCAACACAGGCGGGGGCGCGCTTTCGGGCTAAGAGTTGAAGTTAGTGATGGTCCGCTCCTTCCCAACTTGTTAGATTCTGGTGAGGTTCTTAGGTTTTCAGCTCGGCCCTTCCAACTTGCTAATTCCAAGGAAGTGCGTGTAGCTGCGATTGTCCGTTCCATTTATTCTTTGTTGTTTGGTCTACAATGAAGCAACAGCCGCAGATTCCGTCAATACTCCCTTTTCCAGATGTCTCTCATGAGTTGCAAAACTCGCGGCGTGCGGATCGTGGGTCACGAGCATGATGGTCTTCTTCAGTTCGCGGTTGAGAGTTGAAAGTATTTGCAAGATCTCTTCCCCAGAGCGCGCATCGAGATTACCGGTGGGTTCGTCAGCCAGGACGAGATCCGGATCGGTCACAATCGCTCGGGCTATCGCCACACGTTGTTCCTGTCCACCCGACAACTGTTTTGGCTGATGATGCATGCGGTCTGCCAGACCAACCAATTCCAATGCGGTTTCAACGTTTTTCTTTCGCTCCGCTTTATTCAGTTTGGTTAAGAGCAACGGCAGTTCGACGTTCTCGAACGCAGTCAGCACAGGTACCAAATTGAAGGTTTGGAAGATGTAGCCGATGTGAGTATTGCGCCAGGCAGCCAACTGACTTTCGCTTAGTTTTGCCAGGTCCGTTCCCATCACTACGACTTCGCCTTCAGTGACACGATCAATTCCGGCGAGGAGATTCAGGAGGGTAGATTTCCCGGAGCCACTCGGACCCATCAAAGCGAAGAAATCCCCTTCCTGGATTTCCAGATCAACTTGATCCAACGCGATGATTTCAAATCCATCGCGTGAGAAACGCTTACTGACGTTGCGAACTTGCACTATCGGTGCTGCCATATTTTCTCCACTCCGTTTAAATGTTTTTCTCTGTGAATCTCTGCGTCTCTGTGTCTCTGTGGTGCAATAGCCCGGACACAACCTTTAACCACAGAGACACAGAGACGCAGAGATTCACAGAGAAAAACCATCACTGAATCTTCACCCGATCTCCATCGCGTAACTTATCAACTCCCGCGGTTGCTACTGATTCATTCCCACTCAATCCATCCAAAACATAGAACGCATCACCAGCTTCATCACCCACTCTGATTGTGCGCTGCTCTACTTTGTTTCCCTTTATGACGAACACAAATGTGCCCCCATCTTTTCGCACTACTGCTTGTTTAGGAACCAAAACGCGGGCGTTCGCTTGAGTGTCAGCTTTGGTCGGTTTGTCTGACAGAAAGTTAACCCGCGCGTTCATCTCCGGTCGTAATTGTTCGTTGGGATTTTCAACCTTAACTTTAATTTGCACAGTTGACTTCGCACGGTTTGCTTCCGGTGCAATCTCAGCGATGTAACCCGAATATCGCAAGTTCGGATATGCATCGGGAATGATTTCGGCCCTTTGTGCCATTTTCAAACGTCCAAAGTCTGACTGACTAATGTCGACTTCGATCTGCAGGTCGAGGAGATCCGCCAGGTCCACGACGGACGTGCGCGCTCCAGAACCTCCAAACGCTGACGGACTTACCATCTCTCCGCGCTCGACAATTCTTTGGAGCACGGTTCCTGCGACGGGCGCCTTGATCTCAGTGGCGGCAAGTTGCGTTTGCGCATAATCGAGCGCCGCTTTCATTTGTTGAACCTGGGCAGCCGCGGCCCGTATCTCTTCGGTGCGCGGCCCGACATCTGTCATCGAACTCGACTGGCGCGCTGCTTCTACCAACGCCGCTGCCGTGTCTCGAGCTGCTATTGTTTGATCCAGTTCAGCTTTGGAGGCGACACCTTGACGATAGAGGGTTTCACTGCGCTGGTAATCCGCTTCGGCCTTTTTCAGATTAGCTTCGGCTTGCAACACTGCGGCTTTGTCTTTCAACTTTTCCTGCGGACGCGATCCACTTCGTAATTGATCAAGGCGCGCCTGTGCAGCCGCCAGGTTAGCGTTTGCTTGATTCACCTGAGCGCGAAACTCGGAATCCTCCAGTCTGACGAGCACCTGTCCTTCCTGCACTGTGTCGCCCTTTTCAACGCCAATCCAAGCTACTCGTCCCATCACTTTCGCCCCGACCGCGATTTTGTGATGAGCTACGACATATCCCGAAGCGGTTAACACACTCTCGCCTGCTGAAGCCCCGGCACTCTCGACTCTGACCGTTGCAGCAGAAATTGTTTTGGTAGCTGAGTAGAGAAATACATAACCAAGCGCCGCTAACGCCAGAAGTACAGCGATGCCCAGCAGCAACAGCTTCGGCGCTCGAGTCTTCACGGCAGGGGTCGAGACCGAGCCGCGATCAATCTTCAAGCTCCTCAACCGCTTATTGAGGTCTTCTTGATCTTCTTTTGATTTCGGATTTGGAACCATAAAGTCAGTGCCACAACGCGGTAGCGTGTGGCTCACCGTAAACCATAGAGCCTGAGGGATGTCACGAGCCACACGCTACCGCGTTGTGGTACTGACTTGTTGTCACTACGCCCGCAGGGCATCAACGATCTTGAAGCGAGACGCTCGAATAGAGGGCAACAACGATCCGACGAAACCGATGATGCCACCGAAGAGTAGAGCCCAGAGCATTAAATCCAGAGTCACGCGAAAGTTGAAGGCGATCTCGCTGAAAGTCACCCAGTTCGAAGTTCCGGTCGAAACAAAATTCAGCGGCAGCGCCAAAAGAATTCCGATCGCGGCTCCAATAAGAGCGATCGAAACGGATTCCAATAGGAACGCGACGAGTATGCTAAGTCTGCCAAAGCCGAGTACACGCAGCGTTCCAATCTCTTTCGTGCGCCGGGCCACAGCTGCGTACATGGTGTTCATGCCGGCAAATCCGGCCCCTACCGCCATGATAAATGAGATGAAACCGGCTAGTACTTTGAGTGCTCCCGAAGCCTGGCCTTGTTGATCCTCATAGAAGACGCGCTCGGATAAAGCTTTCAGATGTAACTTCGGATCATCCGTAATGCGTTTAGTCAAAACAGTCAATGCATTCTGATCTTTCACACGCAACAAGGCGGAAGAATAGTCGGGGCGTTTGGTCGTACTTGACAAGGAGTTAATATCAACCCAAATCTCCGACTCAAAGGCCTTGCCCGCCGAATCAAACAAACCAACCACCGTATAGTCTGTCGTCTGGATGCGAAACTTGTCTCCAATATCGAGCCCCTGAAACCGCTCAGCAATTCTTTTCGAGACTACTGCTTCCGTGAGGCCCGGCTGAAACACTCGGCCGGCAATGGTTGCGAAGCCGGATCGCAACTTGAACGACATGGGACCCACGCCTCGCACAGTAACGTTTGATCCCTGGCTCATTCCTTTCCGTGCCTTATAGATCAGGGTGATGATTTCACCGGTGGCCAGAGGTTGATCGTTCTCGCGCTCGACACCGTCGAGATACATGACATCTTTGAAGTTCTCCTGACTAATGCTGCTATTCAGCTCGGCCGTACTTCCTTCGCGCATGACTAACATGTTCAATGTTTCGCCGCTAGTGGCTAACGTCTGATCAATGCCTCGAGCCAGGGCCATCACCAGGAGGAAAACGGCGACCGTCAAACCAATGGTGAACGCGGTCGCGAGCGTGCTTCCTTTGCGCACGATGATATTTCGCAAATTGTATTTAAGCGGTAGGGCCATCTTATTCAGTGCTCCTCAGGGCTTCGGCGATTGTTAGACCAGAGACTCTATAGGCTGAATAGGCAACGCTGACGAGTCCAACTAGAACTGACAAGGTAAAGGCCGCGATTAGCGTTTCTCCCGTGGGTGTAAACTGCGAAAAGAACGGGATATAGGTACCAAAGGGTATCGAACGGTAGAGGAGCACAGCGCCCCCGATTCCGATCCCACCGCCGATACAGGCAACTATTAAGGCTTCCGCCATGAACAGACTTGCGATCGTACGACGTTGGAAACCGATCGCTTTTAAAGTGCCAACTTCTTTCGTGCGTTCACGGACAGTCATGGCCATTGTATTTCCCATCACCAGCAGTACCGAAAAGGTGATCGCTGCCATGATGTAGTACATAAACTGTTTCACACCACCCATCATCGTTTGAAAACTCAATGCGAATTCCTTTTCCGTCTCAGTTTTTGTAGGCGCGTCAGAGTTAACAAACATTGAGTCGACTGCTTGTGCTACGCGCGGCACGTCTTCCGCGGAGTTGGCCATGATACTAACCATACTGACCTGATCCTTGGCCCAATCTGGCATGAGCTCATTAATATAATCATGATGAAAAAAGAGAGTCTTTTCGTCGCCGCCAGTACAAACGCCACGAATAATAAATTCAACGCTCTGATTGTATATCGGACTCTTCAACGTAATTCGTTGTCCTGGAGTAAAGCCATAGAGGGTGACTAGCTTTTGTCCGACAATCGCTCCCTGCTTATCGTTAGCAAAGGCTTGCCACTCAGCATCGGACATTTTAAGTTCGGTCATTACTTCTCTTAACCTGGTGGCATCAACCGCAAAGTTTGCAAAAAAGTTTTTCTCGTCTTTATAGATCCCGCCAAACCAATTGAAAGGCATTGCGTTCTTGACTCCGGGTACTGCTCGAATGCGCTCAACATGAGCCACCGGAAGCACAAACCCGAGTGAGACAGCGTGGCGAGACATTAAGCGCAGTGGATTTGACTCATCGACGTTGCGATCGAACTCCGTGAGAATTGTTCCGAGACTTATGATAAGAAAAAGCGAAACTACGAGGCTTGAGAGCGTCAGCAGTGTGCGCAGTTTGTTTCGGAGGATGTTCTTGAAAACGAGCTTCGCGAATTTCATATTCGTTTCACCTGAATTTTAGAAGCGACTGGTGGTCTTTTGAGCGATTACGCACTTAGTGGCGAAAGGTTCAAAGAAATACGGCCTACCGTCAAATCAGCTCCGTCCTTCAATAATAAGTCGAACATCAATCCATGAAATCGACAGCAAAGCAGAAAAATTTTCATAGTGCAAATAAACTCTTCAAATGATGAGACGTATTCGAATCTCCTTGGAGTGCGGGGACTTGTCACCGCTTTGGACCTGCGAGTCTCAGCATCAACAACGCCCTGTCCCAAAGCGGTGACAAGTCCCCGCACTCCAAGGAGGCGCCCCTGACTACTTGTCGTCTTTTTTCCGTCGCTGGGGGTTCTGAGGACCTACGACACTGCCGCATCCGTAATCTCCAGAGCTTTATCGATAATTGCGAATGCTTCCCGGAGTTCAGCCTCTGTGATACACAGTGGGGGATTCGTGAAGAACGTGTTCCAGCGCACGAATGTATACAGTCCTTCCTGGCGAAAATACTTTCCGAGCGCCTGCATCTCTGGCGAAGTGCCGTTGAACGGTGCCATTGGTTCGAGTGTTTCCCGATTTCGCACGACTTCAACGATGCCAAAGAGACCGATGCTACGTGTTGCGCCAACTGATGGATGACGAGTCTGCAAATCCGCAAGCAGGTTATGCATCACCCTACCCATCAGGCGGGCGTTTTCAATCAACTTGTCTTCTTCGTACACGTCAATGGTTGCCAGCGCAGCGGCACACGCAATTGGATGACTGTTATAGGTTAAACCACCGTAGAAAACGTTCTTCTGAAAGTGATCGGCAATCTGACGTCGCATGCCCACCGCACCAAGCTGGATGTACGCGCTCGTCAAACCCTTCGCCATCGTGATCAGGTCGGGTTCTATCTTCCAGTGGTCCACAGAAAACCACTCGCCAGTACGTCCAAATCCGGCCATCACCTCGTCGGCAATCAGGAGGATGCCATGCTTGGAGCACAAGGCCTTTAGCCCCTGCATGTAGCCGTCCGGCGGAATGAGGATCCCGTTGGTTCCGGTTACTGGTTCCACAATGATCCCGGCAATGGTCTTTGGACCCTCGAGCTCTACGATCTCCTCGGTTCGTGACAAAACTTCCTCAGTTGTGTCCGAACGTTTTTGAATGCCGTGATAAAAGTCAGGAATGCGAAAGACGCCTGGTATGCCGGGCTCTGCGGCCCAACGACGCGGATCACCAGTCAACGTCAAGGCTCCGGCAGTGCCGCCATGATAACCACGGTATCGCGCACCAATTTTGTGACGTCCAGTAAACAGGCGAGCGATACGGATCGCATTCTCGTTCGCCTCAGCGCCTCCGTTTGTGAAAAAGAAAACATCAATGTCGCCAGGTGTTATTTCTGCCAGCTTCGCGCCGAGTCGCGCCCGCACGTCGGTGGCCATGAACGGGTTCGCGTACGCCAACGTTGCCGCCTGATTATTAACTGCTCGAATCACACGCTCATCGCCGTGCCCGATGTTCACGCACATCAACTGGCTATTAAGATCGATGAAGCGTTTCCCTTCCGGGGTCCAGAAATAAACACCTTTGGCGTGGGCCACGGGAATTGGATCAACCGCGGCTTGGGCGGACCATTCGAAGAGTGTGTGGCGCCGGCAGAGATCAACGATTTCCTCGCCGGTCATGGTGTCACTGGTAGTTGTCATGGTGAGAGTATATCCACAGATCCGCCGATCACACAGATCTGGTCCGATAATCTTCAGATTGGAGGTCTTAGCGAGAAAGAATTCAGTCAGATGATTGCAAGGCGCTTCCTTGGAGTGCGGGGACTTGTCACCGCTTTGGTACAGGGCGTTGTAGATGCTGAGACTCGCTGTAC
>DASYRR010000254.1:0-46729 GCA_036004125.1 Pyrinomonadaceae bacterium
CCTGCAAACTCTTCTATTTGATCAGGCGATTGCATGGTCTAGTTCGAATCGATAAACCTATTAAACCATAATTCGAGCATCAACAGTGTCCACAGCTGGTGTGAATAATCGCGCTCACCTCGAGTGTGCAATTCGACCAACTGCCTGACGGCTTCCGGTTTGAAGAGACCACGGCGCAGAGCTTTGTCCGACAGCACAACTTCACGCAAGAATGGCTGCATCTTGCCGCGGAACCAATGACCAATAGGAACACCAAAGCCCATTTTGCGTCGATCGAGGTTTTCACTGGGTAGCAACTGACGCAAAACTTTCTTGAGCAAATACTTGGTTGTCAGCCGGCGCAACTTCAGACGTTCGGGTAAGCTCGCTGCAAATTCAATGACGTGGTGATCGAGAAATGGTGAACGAGCTTCGAGTGAGACTGCCATCGTCGCAATGTCGACTTTGACCAGAAGGTCGTTTGGCAGGTAAGTCATGAGATCGGTCAACAACAGCGTATCAACGAGTCCACTGCCGTTTGCGTGTTTGAACCAAGTTTCAAGAAAACTAGCAGCAAAGCTCTGGTCTGTTTGTTGACGAAAGTCTTCGGAATAGAGGGGCTCTTTCGCTTCATCACTGAAAACACTCATCCAGTGCATGTAACGACCCACCCGCGGCTTGGAGACAACCTCCAATAGTCGTTGCGCAGATTTCACCTTACTTTTTTTGGTAGGTGAGGTTGGAATAAGATTGACTGCCTCCCGAATCAACGATTCACGAACTATCGCAGGCACCCGGCGATACTTTTCGGTCAGAGCCATTGCTATGTATCGCTCGTAACCGGCGAACGACTCATCTCCACCATCACCATTCAATGCAACCGTCACGTGCTGACGAGTTTCACGGGCGACGTAATAAGTCGGTACGGCTGATGAGTCGGCATAAGGTTCGCCGTAGTGTTCGACCAAAAGTGGGAGAATCTCGACGGCGTCCGGTCGAACGACAAACTCGTGATGGTCGGCTCCGACGTGCTCGGCAATCCGGCGAGCGTGGTGCAGTTCACTAAAGTCCTGCTCATCGAAACCTATTGAAAACGTTTTTACCTTATCGCTTGATTCCTGACTCATGAGCGCGACGACTGCACTCGAATCAATGCCCCCAGACAGGAAAGCACCTAGTGGGACTTCCGACATTAACCTGACCTTGACCGCGTCTCGCAAGATCTCCACCGCTCGTTCACCAGCCTCTTCTTCACTGATGTTCAGTTTGTTTGAAAAGTCTGGCTGCCAGTAACGCTCGATCTTTATTTCGCCTTTGCGCCAGCGGAGCGAATGCCCCGGCTCAAGCTTGCGAATTGCCCGGTAAGCCGTCAAAGGCGCGGGTACACACATGAACGACAAATAGCAATCGATAGCTTCGGGCTGAATCTCTTTACTGATGTCAGGATGAAGTAGCAGGGCACTGAATTCGGAACCAAATATGAACTGTCCGTTGACTTCCGCATAAAGCAGAGGTTTCTTGCCTACGCGGTCACGGGCGAGAAAAAGCTCCTGAGTGCGCTCGTCCCAGATCGCGAAAGCAAACATACCGCGCAAGTGTTTAGGACAATCCGCACTGTATTGATCGTAAGCATGAACAATCGCTTCGGTGTCGCTGTTTGTATAAAACGTATGGCCGAGCTTTTCCAGTTTTTCGCGTAGCTCGAGGTAGTTATAAATCTCGCCGTTGAAAACAATCCAGGCAGTGCGGTCCTGATTGTGAATGGGTTGTTGGCCGCTTTTGAGGTCAATAATGGCGAGGCGGCGCATTGCCAAACCGACCGAGCCATTAACGTAAAAACCATCATCGTCAGGACCGCGATGACGGATAGCCTGATTCATGCGGGTCAGCAATCCTTGATCAACGGCTTTTCCGTCGCTGCGAACGAGTCCTACGATGCCACACATATGTTGACGATATATTAGCCAACCTTCTTAAGGCTGTCCAAAAGAAGGAGTAGCAGGAGCAGGGCAGGAAGAAATCATCGGTCAGTTATCATTTGAGATTAACTTACCAATAATTCCGTTTCCCGCTCCGACCTCATACCCCTAACGACCGCTGCTCCCAGCTCCTGATTTCCGGGTATGCTAAGATTTTCGCAACTAACTAGTTCTCCTTTTCGAGCCAACTTTCGTGAATGAAATCCTGACCAACCTCAAACTTGTGGATCCCGTTGGGGGCCAGCTCGTCGAACTCATGATCCCTCGCGAACAGCTCGACGGCGCGTTGGCGCATGCGAAAGAGCTTCCGTCAGTTCATCTCTCCGAACGTGCTCTTTGTGATCTTGAACTCCTCGCTACCGGTGGCTTCAGTCCCCTCGATCGATTCATGGGAGCCGCTGATTACCAGCGCGTCGTGGCAGAGATGCGAATGGTCGGTAATCAACTGTTTCCGATTCCGATTACCCTGCCGATCTCGAACGACACAGAAGTTAAACTTGACTGCGAAGTTTCGCTGGTGGATTCGCGCAATGAAATCATCGCCGCCATGACTGTCGAAGAGATCTACGAATGGGATCTCACGGAGGCTGCTCGCGAAGTTTTTGGATCCACTGACGTTCGCCATCCGCTGGTCGCTGAGATGGATCGGTGGGGCAAACGAAACATCTCTGGTTCGTTGCGAGTGCTGCGGCTTCCTCAACGTTACGATTTTCGCGAGTTGCGCTTATCTCCTGCACAAACGCGTGCGCGACTCGAACAACTGGGAGCGGAAAATGTAGTGGCTTTTCAAACCCGGAACCCACTGCATCGTGCTCATGAAGAGCTCACCAGACGAGCTGCCGAAGAAATCAAGGGAGTGCTCCTGTTGCATCCAGTCGTCGGACTAACTAAACCCGGCGACATTGATTACTTCACGCGAGTCAGAACTTATAGAGCACTGGCCAACAAGTACTACGATCCCAAACGAATTTTGCTTGCGTTGTTGCCTCTGGCGATGCGCATGGCTGGTCCAAGAGAAGCACTTTGGCATGCATTGATTCGACGAAACTATGGGGCCAACCACATGATTATTGGGCGCGACCACGCCAGCCCCGGGAACGACTCAACTGGGAAACCTTTTTATGGTGCTTACGAAGCTCAGGAATTGGTCCAGGAGAAACAAGCTGAACTCGGCGTTAAGGTTATCCCCTTCGGAGAATTCGTCTACTTGCCTGATGAACAGCGTTACGAAGACGTCCGCAAGCTGAACGCAAACGCTGTTACTGCCCAACTCTCCGGAACCCAGGCACGCGAATGGTATCGAGAAGGTGGGGTCGATCTGCCGGAATGGTTTGCAAGACCGGAAGTCGCCAGCGCGATCTCAGAAACTTATCCACCTGCGTATAAACAAGGTTTCTGTATCTGGTTCACAGGACTAAGCGCCGCCGGTAAATCTACAACCGCGGAAATCCTTACAGTGTTGCTGCAGGAGTTAGGTCGCCAGGTCACACTTCTAGACGGTGATGTTGTGCGAAATAACTTGTCTCGCGGACTTGGTTTTAGCAAAGGCGATCGCGACGCGAATATTCGGCGAATCGGGTTCGTCGCCGCGGAGATTGTGAAGCACCATGGCGCCGTTATTTGCGCAGCCGTGAGCCCATATCGAGCAACACGCAATAGTGTTCGCAGTCTTGTCGGTGCGGAACGTTTTATTGAAATCTACGTGAACACGCCAATCGATGAGTGTGAACGACGTGATAGTAAAGGCATATATGCGAAGGCCCGACGCGGCGAAATCAAAAACTTCACGGGTATTGACGACCCTTACGAGCCGCCGCTACAACCGGAATTGGAACTCGACACGACACGACATTCGGCAGAAATGAATGCGCGACAAATAATTGCTTATCTATTGGACCGAGGGTTTGTGCGCAGAGTTGATTAAGAGGATTCTAGGGTAGTCGAACCTTGCAATCCTTTTCCTTGTCTACGCGCCAACTGCCGAGCAGCCTGAAGCTCCGCTAATTCCCTCTTAGCTCTGTGTGCTTCCGCGCGTCTGTCCTCGGACCGTTCTTTCACAATCACTGCTCCAACAGCCACGAAGATGAAGTAAAAGACCAGCATTTGTGAACGCTGTCGATAAGCCGTACCAACATTGCCCTGCACTAACGAATAAGCAAGCGTCAGCATAGTGGTAAATATCACTATCGGTGAGACCTGACGTAGACGTTGCTTGACGCCATACCAAAGTCCGAGCACGAGCATCGGAAATGCCAACCACCAGATGATCATCTCGGGCAGTGCAATGCTTTGTCGCAAGGAAGCCAGCTGCCACGGAAACGGGGCAAATAACAAATAAAGACAACCCACCGGAATAGCTGTCAAGGCTCCTTCCGTTGTCTGGACATCAACGTCCTTCATGAAACCCGATTCGCTACGTGCCAGGTCCTTGCGGCTAGTTTGAACCATCTGCAAACTAGCGTACTTTTCGATCTGGTTGCCGGCATAGCCAATGATCCCAAACCAAGTAAATGCCAAACCGACAACTGCGACGGCTACGAATCGCCCCAAAAAACTTTGTGCGCTGAGCGACTTTGCACCGATGAAAAAGCTACCGGCTACAGCGGCGGTCATCATATAAAAGGTATAAAAACGCAAGGTCAGCAGGGCCAAAAGACAAGCGGTGAGTATAACTACATATGCGAAACTAATCCTCTCCAGCAATTTTAGTGTGCAAAGAATGGCAAGGGCCAAAACGAAAACAATAATCGCATCTTTCAAAGCCTGCGCCGACCACAAAACCAGAGACGGAAAGAAAGCAACCAACAGACACGATAGCTGGCACACTCGGGTATTGCCGAACAGGTGCCTGGCATTGTGATAGACCACTATCGCCGTTGCCGAACCAACAGAAGCATTAATCAGTTGGATCGCAAACATATTCTGTCCGATGATCTCGTAGACAATGGCCACGATATAGAGCATGCCCCAGGCACCTGCGCCTGAGGCCACAAACGCTTGATACTGGCCCAGATGATATTTGTCTCCGTGCCATGAGGCTAATAAAGACGAGCCAAAAATATCGTATGTGTTGGCATCACCCCCAAAGAACTCCTCCATGTGGCCCGCACGAATGACTGTTGCAATAACGATCCGAGCTAGCACGGCTAGAACAAAGACTCGAAGCAGAAACTTCCTGTCTTCCCGATTGCGCACCAGAATGAAGATGGTGGGTATTGAAACTATAGTGCACATGGCTAGTGCCCCCGGTGCTTCATTTGGCAACAGGAACCACGCGCCACCGCAAATCACGAGAACCAGAAGGCCAATAACGGTATTCATCTCTTGATCTAACCCACCTAAACGTCATCAGGAAGATCCGGACGGGTCTTCCGCTCGATTAAGAACTCGTCTTCCGCACTCAGAGACTTAACAGGTTTCGCTGGCACACCTGCAATTAATTTACCCTCGCCAACTAACTCCGCTATTACAACTGACCCGATACCAACTATGCAACGAGCCGGAATGGCACTTCCAGGTGCCATTCGAATCTCAGAACCAATGTAAACCAGCGGCCCGATGGTAATTGGTAACGTCCTTTGTCGGTTATGAGTCCACAAAGACGAATTGCGGCCGCCTAGTATTACCCGTCTACCAATTTCTACCCGATCGGTAAAATCAATCTTGTGACCAGTCGTTACAACGCTACCGGCACCGAGAATGAATCGAGGATCGATCTCGTTAACCACATCGGGATCGGGAATGGAGTTGATCTCATTCATCCTCATGATCTCCGCGTAACGTCCCAACGAAACTTCATCTCCACCGCGAATAACATTCAAATGACCAATCCGTACATGCTCACCAATTTTGAGCTGGTCGACGCGTGTGATTACGTTGAAGTGGCCGATGCGCACATCGTCTCCGATTTCGCACTTGCGCGCGTCGACTACGCTAAGCCCGATTCTGACTCGCTTACCAATACGATATCCAAAGAACAGCCGATAGAACGGTCGCTTGATAAAAGACGGCAGAAACGCAAACAAAGCCAGTATCAGGAATCGTGATCTGCGGTTTGTATCTATTGTCAACGAGTAATCCCTGACGTTCTGCAATTTGAATATCGTGATCGTGAATTGTTAGAAATGATTGCTGGGCGATTCACGATTTGCCACCGACTCTAGGACGTCAAAAACTCTAGGCGCCTGCGCGATAGCAGAATATTTCCGTTCGACGGTTTCCCGACCGGCTTGACCGAGTCGTCGTCTAAGTTCTGGCGATCGCAATAACAGACTTAACTTGTCGACCCACTCTTCTTCCGAGCTTGCAATCAGACCGTTGACGTTATCTTGAATAATCTCTGTGTTAACCCCGACGGGGGAACACACTGTTGGTATCCCCAGTGCCATAAATTGGAGTGCCTTACAAGCACATTTGCCTTTGCTCCAATTGTCATCCGGTAGCGGCATCACACCGATATGTACCGCGCTCAAATCTTCCACCTCTGTTGCCGAGCGCCAGTTCATTGCTTCAACATTCGCTCCGTCAATTTTATACGACGGCGCTCCAATTACTCGCAGACGATACGATTCACGCGCGGCTAACTTCTCGAGAGCTCCGCGCAAAGTGTTGAGGTGTTGTACTGTGCTGTAACTTCCAGTCCAACCGATTACGAGTGATCCGGAGTTTCTTTCGGATCGTGGTTGATACTTTTGAGTGTCAATTGTCGTTGGAATGATTGTTACGTTGCTGTTGACTTGACGAGCATAGTCCGCCAGATATGGATTGCCGACGATGACGTGCGCAGCCAAACGACAATTTGTTCTTGTCTTGGAGGCAAACTTCAAGTAACTCAGGTAACCGTTCGAAGGGCTTTTGTAAGAAAGGAAGATCGCGTCATCAAAATCAAACACAATCGGAACACCGAGTTGATGGATCAGTCTTTCGAACACTGACGGTCCCAACAACGCCGCCTCGCGAAAAATATAGACGATGTCGTATTCCTTAATTTTGCCCAGCAGTCTCGTTCGTCGAAGCAGTGCCTCGCAAACTAGTTTTAGTTTCTGACTGATGTGCCCTGGTTTATAAACAATGTCATGCAGCTCGGGTGATTCGAACGCTGCGTAAGTAATCTCTACGCCTCGGTCTCGTAGCAGCGGCTCCCACTGCTCGAGCCGGTATCGTTGCCCCGGCGAGGTATCGTAAAGACCTGGCACCAACGCCAGAACTCGTATGACATTAGCAGCCTCTGATATTTTTGATTGCGATTGCCGATTTGGTGCTACCGATGCATTGAGCATCGTACCGTCGCCTTGAGCTCTCGGCAATTGGCAATCGCCAATCGACAATGGTTTTGTTGCGGTCGCCACCCAACCAAAAAATGTATCAACTTGTGAGCATTCCAAACCCGCCCGATGGAACCAGTTCTCAACATCGGCTCTGGTGTACCGATTCTCTATAGGAGCAGAAAGACGATCTAACTGATCGTTTACACAAACGCGAAACGGAAAATTCGCATACTGCTTCATGGGCAGATCCTCGGCCAAATTCTTTAAACCTTGGACTCGCTTCATGAACCTGTATGGCCACACAAAAAACATGAAGGCCGCAAGCGCTGAAGGATACGCGAGCGCATAAACCGCAGAATGCGGAAGCCTGGTTGTCAGCAGTCGAGCTGCAGTCACTCCAGATAAGAGCAGCGATTTAATGGGCTGTTTCTCAGGTTTCCAATAAAGATAAATCTGAACCTCACCTCGCGGCTTTAAGAACCGCAAGAGATTTCTAAACGCTTGTTCTGGATCAGGTAGATGGTGGAGGACTCCTAGTGAATAGATGAAATCAAAACTGTCCAGCGCAAAAGGTGGGCTATGAAGATCCGCCTGAACAACGTGCACATGACTGAAGGATCTTGTGTTCCAGTGCGCAACTTCAACGGCGGGACCTAAGTCAATAGCCCAGACTTCGGCTCCATACTTAGCTGCGTAATAAGCGAAACGACCGTTCCCACAACCTGCATCCAAAACTTTTTTACCGCGAAAAAATTCAGGCCCATGCGGCTTCATGTACTCGAGAAACTGTCTCTCCCATTCGATATACATCTCAGGAAAGCGTTGCCACTCAAAACCGAAACTCAACGCGGTTTCGACTTGCTTCGCATCATGTCCGTTAGTCCCGCCACTCCCAAGCAAGGCGTCACGAAGCGGAGGTAACAACAGCCTTGGAATTTCGTTAATGATTGGAAAAGTGAGATTGCAGGCAGTGCAGAGCAAATTATTGTCGTCAACAAACGACACCCCCCCTCGACATGAAGGACAGCGCAACGTTTTCTCTAGCTTCTGCTTATCGAAGTCCATTACAGAGTTAGTCCAGGACCCTTTCATACAACGCCGCGTAACGTTCAGCGCCTATCGTCTGCAAATCCAACAGCTCTTTAGCCACAGCTCGAGTCTTCGCTCTGATGTCAGGATCACGCAATAGACGAGAGATCTCGTTAATAGCTTGATCGTAGTGCTCTTCGTCAAACTGCTTTATGAGTACACCTACTTTCCATTGATCCACCAGCGCATCAGCATCGCCTACACCCGCGTTGATGATTAACGGAAGTCCGCAAGCTAAGTATTCTCCGTTTTTGGTCGGCGAAGATGCAATCTTCGAGAAACAAGGCTTGATAAAGGAAAGACCCGCATCCGCTGCCGACAGATACGATGGCACCGTTAACGCTGAAACTGAACGCACACTAAAACTGCTGGTCTCGATCCCCCGCTCACTCATTAGCCCTCGAACTCGTTCTGGTGCACCTGTAGTTAGCCACAATAAATGCGCATCGGAATGATGACGAAGAAAACTAGCGAAAAAGTCCGTCATTTTTTCGGTTAGATACCATCCATCGAGAGACCCACTGTAAACGAGCGTCAACTGACTTCCCAGCCCGAGTTCAGCGCGACGCCGCAGGCGATCCGCTTCACTGTACTTGAAGACTGACAGGTCAACGCAACATGGAATAACCGCATGATGCACCGAACGTCCTTTTAGCCCAAACCAATTCTGGATGATTGGCCATATTCTCTCCGTCAGGGTGACGATCGCGTCGGCGGCAGCCAAAATGCGACGTTCGGTCGCTTTGGTTAACCGGTACGGCAGACCACCTTCACGCCAATGTTGAGCATCGACGTACTCCTCGGCCATCAGCCCGCGCAAGTCAAAAATCATCTTAACTTTCCGCCGCTTCTTCAAAGCCAGGGCGATGGTTGCTGGGATGTGCCCGCGAGCGTGTACCAACTCTATGTTGTTCTTTCGCACCAAACGATCCGCATAGCTGATGCCTGCGATTACGTCGTACACAGTTGCTGGTACGGATGGTCGTTGGTGATATCGCAGCCAATACCAGTCGATTCCCTGGGCAGCAAGTTTCTGTTTGAGTTGCACACCTCTTTCTGTTGCTTCAGGCAAAAATGCGGCTACCTTTTCAAAACTAAGCAGGGTAACGTGAACGCCCTTCTTTGCTAATGCGGAAACATATGGAATGACCTGAGTTTGACCCAGTGGTTCATGCATTCCGTTGTAAGAGATGAATAGTACGCGCCGACCTTCAAGCGCCATTGCCGGCCTCCACCGCTGCCTTGGGACTCCAACGAAACCAATCCAGCAACAACCACTGAATGCTGCCGATGATTGCCGCTGCGTCGAGTGCCGCCAGGAGGGTCATTACGAGGATGCCACGCTTGATGTTACGCAATGCCGACGCCGGGTAACAGGATCGGTTTCGTCTGATAGCGACAACGGCGCGTGCTGCCAGCATAGCGAGCCACAACAAAAAGGGAACCCAGGACCATTGAGGATCGATCAGTAAGAAGAAAACCAGAGCAAGTAGTAGAACCACGTATCGAGTCAAAATAGCTGCTTGCCATTGACGCCATAGTCCCGCCCGGATGTTGTTGCGCGAGTACACTAGAAAACGTTTGAATGTCGAGATTAACGTCGGCCGTAGGTTCCAATGTACTTCAGCTGAAGGCTCATGGACATAATGAAAACCAATCCCTTCGACTCGATCCATGAACACCAGGTCTTCAGCGGAGCGAAGATTTTCTGGAAAACCGTTGACTGCCTGCCATGCGGCGCGACGCAGAAGTGTCGAAGCAATAGATCTGGGTCTTATCAGTATGCCTTGCTGAATTGCCGGCGGAGGAACATACGCAATCGCGGCGCATTCCTTGAAGAAGGTATCTGTGACAGGTGTCCAGGAACCGTAGACTACATCGACCTCTTCGTCCTGTTCTGCTCTTCGAACGAGCGCTTCGAGCCAGTTTTTCGCTGGCCGAATGCCCGCATCAATAAACCCTAACCAATCATACTGAGCTGCCGCGGCTCCGAGGTTCCGACCACGACCGGGCAACGAGATTCCGGCCCGAATCAAACGGATCGGTGCACCCTGGCGAATATAGTCTTCAATGATTTGAGCCGTTGAGTCTACGGAGCCGCCGTCCGTGATGATGATTTCGTCCGGTGGGCGCGTTTGGTTTAGCAGGCCGTCTACCAACTCGCGAATAGAGTTTTCTTCGTCACGTACTGGGACGATTACGCTAACTTTCATATAACTCGCTGACGACGCGCGACGAAATCCTAAAAAATTCCAGATCGTTTGTCGAATGCAGCACTTAACAATCAGTCGGTTACAGAGACGGGGAGACCTCTATCCCTGATCAATCGAGCCTAAACTCCGAGCGCCAGTCAGTCTTGTCGTCAAATGCTGGTTGTTGCGTCTTGTCGAGTACGAAGTTTTCGAGCACCAAACAATCCATCTCAGTTCGCATAAAGCAACGATAACTGTCTGACGGAGTGCAAACGATTGGCTCTCCTCGAACGTTAAAGCTAGTATTCACCAAAACTGCACAACCTGTCTTGAGCCTGAAAGCTTCAAGGATTTCCCAGTAAAGCGGGTTCGTTTCGCGACGAACGGTTTGGATTCTTGCAGAATAATCGACATGAGTTACGGCCGGAATCTCAGATCTCTTAACGTTGAGCTTTTCTATTCCCCACAGCTGCCTCTCAGTTTCACTCATAGTCCGCCGTTTTGATTCGACAACATCAGCGACCAACAACATGTAGGGACTGTCCGCATCCAGGTCAAACCAGTCTGAAACTCTTTCCCTCTGTACACTGGGCGCAAATGGTCTGAAACTCTCGCGATATTTGATCTTCAGATTCATTAACGACTGCATTTCGGTCGACCGAGGATCCCCAATAATGCTTCGTGCTCCCAATGCTCGCGGACCAAATTCCATCCGACCCTGATGAAGACCGATCACCTTGCCTGCGACCAACAAGTCGGCAACCACTTTTGGAAGTTCTGCTGTTGAGTATTTCGTGTACGGCGCGCTCTTCGATTTCAGAAAACGCTCGATCTCTTCCTGCCCGTTCCGTGGACCCAGGTAAGAACCGTTCATACCGTCAGCGTACGGTGGCAAACCATTCGAAATAGATGACCGCAAGGATTTCCAGGCGCCGAGACTCTCGGCGCTTTCCCTCGGTTTATCCAGATATCGATGCCAGATGGCCAGAGCAATTCCCAGGGAACCGCCCGCATCACCTGCTGCCGGTTGAGTCCAGACATCCTCAAATTCGACTTCCCGACGAATTCTGCCATTGGCCACACAATTCAGAGCTACACCTCCAGCCAAACAAAGACGATTCATTTGAGTTTCGCGCTTGGCAAAATGAGCCATCTTCAGCATCACCTCTTCGGTTATCACCTGAATACTGCGTGCCAGGTCCATCTCTCGTTGCGTAATTAGTGACTCGGGTTTCCGAGGCGGGCCGCCAAAGAGTTTGTCAAAAGAACCGTTTGTCATCCGCAATCCTTGTGAGTAGCTGAAGTACTCATGATTCATGCGCAGACTGCCATCATCACGCACCTCCAATAGTTTGTCTTTGATCACCTCGACAAACTTCGGTTCACCGTAGGGAGCAAGCCCCATCACTTTGTACTCACCGCTATTAACCTTGAATCCGGTGTAATAAGTGAACGCGCTGTAAAGTAGACCGAGACTGTCGGGATAACGCAGTTCCTTTAGAAGAGTGATCGCATTTCCTTTTCCGATACCAATGGAACTGGTGGCCCATTCGCCCACTCCATCAATCGTCAGGATGGCTGCTTCTTCGAATGGCGACGGATAAAAGGCACTGGCGGCGTGGCTCTCGTGATGATCACCAAAAAGAAGTTTCCACATGAACTTCTTTCCGAGCTTCTTGGCCGTCCTTTCGTCGTCTTCGCCAGCGGTCTTTGCCAACTCGGTGCGAATAAGGTCCGGCATCCACAATTTCTCCCGCATCCAAAGTGGCATCGACTTTAGAAACGAACTGAAGCCTGAGGGAGAGTAGTCGAGGTAAGTTTCGAGGAGGCGATCAAACTTCAACAGCGGTTTATCGTAAAAACCTACATAATCAAGGTTGTCAGCAGTGAGATTGGCTTCACTCAGGCAGTAGCGGGCCGCATTAATGGGAAACCTGTGATCGTGCTTTACGCGACTAAACCTCTCCTCTTGAGCGGCCGCAACGATCTTGCCATCGACGACCATGCATGCCGCCGAATCATGATAGAAAGCTGATATGCCAAGTATGCTGACCACCTGATCCTAGAACAGAGCGTAAATGAACGGAGCAATAGCCGAGGATTTCGCGAGGACGAGCAGAAAACCGACCAGCACTAGAGTAATTACAATCGGAGCGAGCCAATATTTCTTGTTCTCGCGCATGAACTGCCACAACTCGCCAATTACTTGTGCTTTGGACATCGCACTCTTTCAGAACATCTTTTCGTAGTGCCGCGGATCCAACTGTCGTTTTGAATATGGCCGCCAGTAAGACTCTCGTGGATCCGAGCGTCGATGAAGCGGATCCCAACCCATTGCCCGCTTAATCAAACCAATCGGCGTCAGTACCACAAAGAAAACAAACGCCAGAATGATCCTGGTCGAAACGAACGCCAGGATTTCAGCAAGCGTCATCCAGCCTTTGTTGGGGTAAATCAGTGCACGTGGAAAAATTATCGCGAAGAAAATGAGAACAAGTCCGAGCGAGACAACAATCGGCGTCGCCTCCGTGAACTTTCCTCGGTAGAGCCACCACAATCCGAGTAACGCGAAAACTCCGCCGACAATCAGGCCAAACTCTCTTTCGGCGCGAAATGTTTTCATTGTGGGTGGCGCCTAAATTGTGGCTACTGCGTCCAGTGTCGGGTGGTTTTTCTCGAGTTCTCCAGCGATCCAGTGATAGGTCCGATGCAAACCATCCTCTAGAGAAATGGTAGGCTCCCAGTTCAACACTTCACGCAGTTTCGTATTATCGCTGTTTCTCCCACGCACGCCTTGCGGTTTGGTGAGGTCATATCGTTTACCGATCTGCTTGCCGGCAATCTTTGAAACCATATCAACTAACTCATTTATAGAAATCATTCGGTCCTGACCGAGGTTGATCGGTTCGCGGTGATTACTCCTCATAAGACGATAGATACCTTCCACGCAATCGTCTATGTAGCAGTAAGAGCGTGTTTGTTCACCGTCACCCCAGACTTCGATCTCGTCGCCGTCGTTTGCCAGTGCAACTTTGCGACAGATCGCCGCCGGTGATTTTTCCCTGCCGCCATCGTAGGTTCCCAACGGCCCGAAGATGTTATGAAACCTGACAACCCTTGTGTCGAGGCCAAAGTCTTCGGTGTAGTGACGACAAACTCGCTCCATGTAGAGCTTTTCCCACCCGTAGCCGTCTTCCGCGTCAGCTGGATAGGCGTCTTCTTCACGTAGCGGCGTGACGTCGGTTTCCTTTTGTTTGTAGCCAGGGTAGATGCAAGCGCTTGAAGTGTATAGATAACGCTTCACACCGTTCTGTCGGGCAGCCTCAATGGTATGCATGTTGATGAACGTATTGTCGCGCACAATGACGGCCTTGTTGGTCTCGATGAATCCAATACCGCCCATGTTTGCTGCCAATCCAAAAACCTCATCGATGCCTTTGGTCGCCTGCAGACAATTGCCAGCTTCCGAGAGATCCAAAAGTTGGAAATCGTGAGCAGACGTCGCCTCATATTCAGGCTCTTTGATGTCGACGCCGCGAACCCAATAGCCACGCGCGACCAGATACTTAGTCAGATGATGACCAATAAACCCCCCAGCGCCCGTAACAAGTACTCTCGTTTGTTCTGCCATCTATGTTGTGATCCCCCAGCTTCGTCAATCGTAAATCGTGAATCGTGAATCGTGAATAGTGAATAGTGAATAGTGAATCGGGAAATATGCGAATCCGATTCACGATTTACGATTCACGATTTACGATTCACTATTCACGATTAACGATTCACGATTAACGATTCACGACGCTTCAGTTGGCCGTCAACCGAAGTAGACAGCCCCAAAATGGACGATTGATTAGGTTCTCTGGATAGATCGCGAGTGCTCGCATTAACCACCTGACTGCCTCTACCTTTCGCCCAGCGTCGCTGGCTGCGTAAGAAAGGCGCAGGAATCTAGTCGCTCTACACCAGCGCTGATCAGACCCTTGTAACTGCGATTCATAATACTCTGCGATTCGATCAAACTCCTCTATTTGTCTGTGACCCTCAGCCACCGTCTTACTCACGTCATGCAGGCGGTATCTTGCCATAGCAACCGGAAGGTATTCGCATTTGTGTCCATTCAACAAGAGACGAACATACATGTCGTGATCAAAATCATAGTTCCACCTCTCTTGAAACCCAGATCGAACGATGTTCGTTTTCCAGAAGTGGCCGGGCTGCGGCGCTCGGTACTCCCATGACAAACAATGCGCCGCTGATCTAGGCACCACGGACTGAATCATCTTGGTCTCATGGCCATCGCCGAACATTTCTGTGTCGCCACAAACCCATTCAGAGTCTGGATGATCGGCGAAGTACTTCATTACAGTCTTGAACGTCCCAGGGAAATACATGTCATCGCTGTTGATAAAAGCAACCACATCTCCCGTTGCCTTTTCTAGTCCTTTGTTGATCGCATGAACCTGACCCCGATCTTTCTCGCTAACCCAGTAAGCCAGATGATTCTCGTACCGCTTAATCACCTCTACGCTGTTGTCAGTGCTGCCGCCATCGATGATCATGTACTCGAGTCGCTCAAACCCTTGATTGAGCACCGACAGAATCGTCTCCTCGATAAATCGACCCTGATTGAACGATGGCGTAACGATGGTAAGTCTAGGTGTCATACAACCGGCAAAACTAGGGTTGAAAACTCTTGATCGCATCTACCACGTAGTGTTGCTGCTCCTGTGTCAATTCAGGATAGACCGGCAAAGCCAAAGTTTCACGCGCCGCCCGCTCTGCCTCCGGGAACGAGCCTTCTTTGTATCCGAGATAATGGAAGCACGCCTGCAGATGCAGCGGAATTGGGTAATAAACCTTCGTCCCAACACCCTTCAGTTTCAAGTGCTTTGCTAGCCGGTCCCGACCTTCAGGAACCCGAATCACATACTGATGAAAGATGTGACGCCCATCGATTCTCACAAATGGTGGACTAACTAAGAACTCCAAATTGGCTTCCTGCAACAGCCGGGTGTACAAGGTCGCTTTTTGAGATCTCAGTTCGGACCAGCCATCCAGATATGAAAACTTAACGCGTAAGACCGCGGCTTGCAACTCATCGAGGCGACTATTTACACCCACTTCAGAGTGCTCATACTCCGTGGCACCACCATGCGTTCGCAGTCGCCGTAGGCGCTCAGCAAGCCTGCTATCATTCGTAGTAAGCATTCCACCGTCGCCGGCGCCGCCAAGGTTCTTTGTTGGATAAAAGCTGAGCGTACCAACCAGCCCCATTGAACCGGCGCGACGGCCTCGGTCTTCGGCTCCAATTGCCTGAGCAGCATCCTCGATAAGCGGTATCGAGCTTTGTTTGCTAATTTCGAGCAGCGGATTCATATCCGCACATTGACCATAAAGGTGCACCGGCATTATTGCCCTGGTGTGGGACGTGATCACCGCGGGGATTTGCTCCGCATTTATGTTGTAGGTTGCAGCATCAATATCAACAAACACCGGTCTCGCACCCAAACGCGCTATCGCTCCGCCGGTCGCAAAGAACGTGAACGGAGTAGTTATTACTTCGTCTCCCAACTTGACGTCCAAAGCCATCAAAGCGAGCAACAATGCGTCGGACCCGGAGGCACACCCGATTGCATGCTTTGTATTTGTGTACCCGGCGATTGCTTCTTCCAATGCTCGACCATTAGCGCCAAGTACAAACTGCTGTAAATCAAAGACCTGATCGATTGCTGTGCGCAACTCCTCGCGGAGCGAGGCGTACTGCGCCTTTAGATTCAGAAGAGGCACGTCCATGTAGAAGGAAATATTATGTCGACGAAAGAAGGAAATACGGTGACTGCCGACTAAGCAAGAATAACCGTCGTTGCATTACTTAGAATTTGGTGCGCACGTTGTCGTGAATTCGATTCGCGTCTTCGCGTGTTTAGGACTTAAGCTGTTTCTCCGGCCGATGACCCGGCGTTCCCGTCGGAAGTGGACGAATAATAACCGGAGTAATAGCTCTGGTAGTAGTAGTCCTGAGAGTCGAGCCGCACATTGTTCAGCACCACACCAAAAATATGAGCACCGACATCGAGTAATTGTTGCTTTGCCCTGCGCACAACGGCACGCGAGCTTCTACCACCATGGACCACAAGCACCACGCCATCGACCATTGTCGACAAAATCGATGCATCGGTAAATGAAATCGCCGGCGGCGAATCGATAATGATGTGTGCGTATCTTTCACCAAGTTGGGTCAAAAGTTTCCGCATCTCTTCCGAACCAAGCAACTCGGCCGGATTCGGTGGCACTGGACCCGAGGTCAAAATCTTGAGATTTGGAGTGCGCGGGCATGCTTGAATTATGCCATCGAGATCCTTTTCGCCGGAAAGCCAGGTCGTAAGGCCACGCGCGTTCGAAACTTCAAACTGGACATGGAGTCTTGGTCGTCGCAAGTCGCAGTCGATAATTAAAACTTGAGCGCCGGTTTGAGCCAGCATGTAAGCAGTATTAATCGCAGTCGTCGTCTTTCCTTCAGATGGTTGACTCGAAGTAACTAGAATTGTCTTCGGGGGTTGGCCCGCTGACGAGAGCAGCAACGAAGTGCGTAAATGCCTGTATGACTCTGCAATCGGACTTCGCGCATCATCGATCATTGCCAGTGCGGTGGACTCAGAAACTGGGGTATTCGCCGGAATCACTCCGACTTTCAACCGGCCTGGACCTTTGCTTGCGGGAATCATCGCCAGAGCGGGGAGATGCACATAACGATCAATGTCGTCAATGGACTTGACGGTGTCATCAAGGAAATCGAGTAAGAATGCCAGACCTATTCCAGCGACCAGAGAGAGTAAAAACCCGATCGCGATGTTTCTCAATCGCGGCGGTCCGACGGGCGCATGAGGAAGCCGACTGTAGTTTTCAATGCTTACCTCGTTGCCTTTATCGCCTACAGTGACCTGAACTTCTCGCTGACGCTGCAACAATGTAGCCAAATACTGTTTATTGGTCTCGAGTTCCTGGCTATACGCAGCTATCTCGATCTCATCACGAGTCTGCTGCGTGGTTGTTCCCCGTTGCTGATTGTACATTTCACGAACACTGTTTTCATTAGCCAAAGCAGACTCGTACTCAGCCTTCAATCCAACTATTACATCATTTGCGGCTTTATTCATTTCCGCTTCCAATGGCTTAATAGCCGCCGCTATCTTTTTGACTTCGGGCCATTCGTTCGTGTACGTAACCCTCAGAGTTTCGCGTCTCTCGTTCAAATTTGAAATACGATCTTTTAGCTGTGAGACTAGGCCGGATTTTTGAACCTCAGGAATTGAAAACTTGTCGGGCGCGTTTTTCGCACTCTCGTAAGCCGTCTGTGCTACTTTGCGTCTTGTTTCGGCAGACAGGAGCTGTTTTGTTAGATCCCCCAATCTTTGCGTCTCAACATTAAGCGTTACATCCTTCGTGAGTGGGAGGTTGTGTTCTCTTGCATAATTAAAGAGAACCTCAGTGTCGTGCCGGATTTTGGCTTGTAGGTCAGCGATTTCGCGTGCCAAAACATCTTCAGCTTTGCTCGAGAAAGCAGTTGAGCGCTCGAGATTATTGCTGGCAAACACGTCTGCCAGAGTATTTGCGACCTTCTGCGACATCTCCGGATCCGTGTGCCTGTACTTGATCGTGAAGAGGTTGGTTCCCACAATACCGTCAACCTGTTCGTTACCAATGATGGTGTCTTCGTACGGCTCAAGGGCTGCTAGTTCCTCCGGCAGAAGCGGTTGATCCCGCAGTTGTTCCGCGCCGACAATGTTGAGACGCGTCCGGGATTGAGCCGAAGCTTTTGGCTTTTGACGCTCACCAGAAACCAGGCGCCGAAGCGAGGCGAAAATCCCAGACTGTTGTGAACCGCCAAAAAACGTTGGGTTATGCTGTAAATCCAAAGTAAGAGCAACCTGTCTCGCCAACAGCGGACTTTGCAATAATTTGATTTGGGTACCCCAGAAATTCGCGTCGGGCTGAGCCTGCAATACCAGGTCTTTGGTCTGCAGGACATTTTTAGCCCTTTGCTCAATCTTTATGGTTGTTTCCGCCTGGTAGATCGATGGCTGTCGGAACATCTGAATAGCGACCAAAGAAGTCACCACCAAACACAAACTCATGATCAACCACTTCCGCTTCAAAACGACGAATAGGTATTCCCGCAATTGAGTGGGTTCGCTCGCAGCTGGGCCGTACGCCTTGACTGGGCCGAGATCGGCGAGCGGCCGATCCATTGTTCGGTCAACTGCGGGTAGCGACATTAAGCGGTTATCTTGCGACATCATGGTTTTTTTGACCTTCAACTTCTGAAACTTTGAGCCCCAGAATAATAGCAGAGACTCGTCCTGTGGCAAGTTTCTCTAACCAACAAACTGCCTCGTTTGGTTGGCTTTTTGAATGGCAGCCTCTACGAACCGGGCAAGACCATTTTGCCATGAGGGAAGTGGCTGTAGTCCCAGTGGTTCAGAAAGCAAACATCTCAGTCGGGAATTTCGGGGACGCTTGGCCGGCCTGGTCAGTGAGTCAAAAGACACAGATTCAAGTTGAGATTCGTCGTAGCCTGAGAGTTTGAGGGCATCTTTCGCAAAAGTCTCGTAGGTTGCACCAACACCGGAATTGACGACGTGGAAGATGCCAGGCAGATCAAGAACGGCCAGCTCCCGCAATCTGACGGCGAGATCATTGGCATAGGTTGGAGTACCCCACGCATCGCGAATGACTTTGGGCCGTTCTCCCCGCCGCACCCGATCAACGACTGTACTCAAAAAGTTCCTTCCACCCTGGCCGAATATGAAACCAGATCTGACAACTATCGTGCGCGCATGTTGTAGTTGCGCACGTCGCTCTCCTTCCAACTTGGATTGTGCATAAACGCTAAGCGGATTTGGATTATCACGCTGTGTGTAGAACTCATCCTTCGTTCCATCAAATACGTAGTCAGTGGAAATCGTAATGAGCAAAGCATGCGCCTTTCGACTTGCCCGTGCTAGGTTCTCCGGCCCAATTTCATTCACGGCTCGGCAGCGCACGACATCCATCTCGCACCCGTCAACGTCCGTCCACGCAGCACAATTGATAACAACGTCAGGGTTAGACACAGTTAACAGTCTCTCAACCTGATCGACATCCGTGATATCAAGAGCAGATCGGTCGTGCGCAAACACCGCATCACCATGATTATTACAGTGTTCGGCCAAGGCACGGCCAACGAGACCGCCGGCACCTGTTATTAGAATCTTCAAGTCGGGCCCACCTCGGTTCCGTACTGCTGTTTGTAATACTCGCGATATGCGCCGCTGCGCGCTCGCTCGACCCACTCGCCGTTATCCTGGTACCAACGAATAGTCTTTTCGAGTCCCGACTGCCAGGTCTCGCTTGGGGTCCAGCCCAGTTCAGTCTCGGCGAGCGAAGGATCAATCGCATAACGTCGGTCATGTCCGGGACGATCCTTCACAAATCGAATCAGCGAATGTGGTTTCTGAAGTGCATCGAGCACTGACTTCGCGACATCGATATTTCGTCGTTCGTTACGCGCGCCGAAATTATAAACGCCTCCCGGCTTTCCCTTTTCGAGCGCCGCTAAAATCGCGCGACAATGGTCGTCCACAAAGATCCAATCCCGAACGTTCTTGCCGTCTCCATAGACTGGTACGCTCTCGTCATTCAGGGCATTCGAAAGTGTTAGCGGCAGGAATTTTTCGGGAAATTGGCGTGGGCCGTAGTTATTTCCGCATCTCGTTATGACCGTGTCGAGCCCAAAGGTGTGGTGGGCAGCACGAACAACATGCTCGGCCGAAGCTTTAGAAGCGGCGTAAGGACTGTTTGGAGCAAAGGGTGAGTCTTCAGTGAAATAATCATTATCGTTGTCGAGACTACCCAACACTTCGTCAGTTGAGACTTGGAGAAAGCGACTGACCTTGCGCTCGCGCGCAGCATCCAGGAGAACCTGAGTGCCGATGATGTTGGTACGCAGAAACTCATGAGCGGATACGATACTTCGATCCACGTGACTCTCGGCGGCGAAATTCAGGATCGCGTCACATTGTTCAGGCAGGCTCTCAACAACCTCTTGGCGTGCTGCGATATCCCCCCTAACAAATCGATGACGCTCGCTGTCTAAACCGACGAGATTGTCGAGGTTACCGGCGTAAGTGAGCGCATCGAAGTTGATGACTTGACAGTCAGGCCTCTCCTTCAAAATGAGTCTGACAAACGCGGAGCCGATGAAACCGGCGCCGCCCGTGATGAACAATGCAGACATTTGATGTGGCGAGTCGAATGCTAGGGTCTAACGCGAACACTGCCATGTACCAGCTTCGGATTGGTAAACGAAAAAGATGACAGCGGAAAACTCTGGCAGCCTATAATCTGTTCCTTGTCTGAAGGAACTCCTTCGTCATCAGGTCTCTCGAAATCGCTTGCAATCCAAAACAACTGGCTAACTTCATCCGCTGGACGTTCCATGTCTGAGGCCAGCCACTGCTTTTTAGCGGAATGATAAACGCCCCAGGTTAATCGGTCTGTCTGCGCAGAATCTGTGGCGCCACCGTTGTCCTGGGCTATAACTAAAACACGCCGACCGACATACGTTTGTGAGCTCGATTCGGTGATTGCTCCACTCATAACAGCTTTGTTTTTGCTGATCACCAGACAATCAAAATCCGCTTTGAGAAAGAAAAATTTTGAGGCTTCTGTAGATTCAGCATTTTTCACCTTTTCAGTGCCGACGACTACGTCGTCTCGGAAAGTCGTCTCTCCACTTACGGTGCCATCCAAGCCGCGCCTTGCGTGAAACTCGATATGTCGTGTGGGTCCTTCCTCCGACTCAATCTCAAAGTTTCCATCTACACTTGGACCGGCCGTATCGGAAACGAGTGCGGAAGGAGGGCTGAAACTAAAGAGGCTGAAACAGATTGCAACAAATGTTGCAAACCGAAAGTTGATTCTGCGTGACCGTTCTGAAATTAAGAGTCTCATCGTTTAAGAATTTGGACCGAGAAAGTACTTAAAAGCTCGTGAGTCTCCGCGTTCAGGTGAAACCGCGAGACAATAATGAGGTAACGTCATGGTGTCAAACTCTGAAACAAAAACGACACTGAATTGCAGCTTGACGAACAGAAAGAAATGAATTATTACATCACGCGCTTTTTGAGATTACGGTTTTCACGGCTTTTTCGAGAAGCATTACCTCGCTCAATTGCAGGGTTGGGCAACTATCCATCCACCCCGCAAGTTTGTTGATTATCTCTGGACTACAAGCCTGGTGTCATACATCTCTGTAGCCTTCTAAGTTAAGACCAGCAGTTACGTTTCAAGCTAACCGGCTAACGGAAGTTTACCAGTCATTAAAATCTACCATTGTTTGACGGCCACACGTCACGAGTCCCTGTCCTCGCCGATGAAGAAACCAGCGAGGGGAACCAAGCCTTGAGGAGAATTTCCAATGAAAATCCAGTCTGCGCCCGGCGCCCGTTCTCATCGCATTAGTGTTAACTCGATAACTCGCATGGGGATGCTTCTTGCCCTGATTGCGTTAATTGGCATTCCGTTGTTCTCATCACCTTCAGCATCGTCTGCAACTGAAGATCCGCGAATAAAAAGCGACCAAGGCGCGGCCAGTAATTCAAACAGCATACTCGGAAACTTTCTTAATGCCGGCAAACGGCGAGCGCGGCTGCCATTCTTACCGCCTACGGAAACCATTGAAACTTTCGCTGCTGATTGCACGACTCCCAAGTCTGCCTTCTTTTTGGGAGAGACGGTTTGCGCGAAAACCAATGACGTCGACCTGGGCTTTCCAGGGGGTCGTTGGGTTCATTGGTTAAGACAGGATCTTTCTATCGCCCACGGAAGTAACACAACCACGCTCATTACGACCAATCCACAGCTCTTTGCATTCGTTCCGGACCAGGTAGGTACTTGGAAGGTAACAATAGCGGAAACCGGCGATCCTTCCCAAACTCCTGCAGTCTTTACCGTGAGCCAGGCTCCGGAATCTATCGCGACCTATGAAGCTAGCTGTAATCTGGCACAAGATAACTTTACTCTTGTTTCAGGCGCTGTTACGGTTTGCGCGAAGGCTGATTCCAATTTCACCGGCTCCCGATTCATCTATTGGGTAGATTCTCAAGGGATAGCGCTCTTTGTTGACGTGGTCACCTCGGGCAATGCCACTGCTACACAAACGCTCACCACAGCTGGAAACTACTGGGTGTATTTCTCTGATGAAGACGGCTCGTTGAGGTCCAAACACGCTTTCACTGTTAGCGACGCGCAGAATCCCCAGGTGGATCTGGCGGTCTTCAAGAGCAGAATATCCGGAGATATTGTCGCTGATGGCTTTATCGAGTACGACATAGTGGTCAGCAATAGGGGGCCTGACACGGCGAGTACTGTCGAATTTGCCGACGCGGTTCCCGTAAACACAACTTACAGCTCATCCACTCAGGATTCAGGTCCGACTTTCACTCGCACTCAAGAAACTCCGATTACGACGTGGACGATCGCGAGTCTCCCTGCCGGTACTTCCGCGTCATTTACGTTCGTTTATCAGGTTAATAGTGGCACGGCCGCTGGCACCTTAATCACAAACAGCGCTTCGGTCACCAGCACCACGGGAGAATCGCACACTGCGGACAACAGCAGTACGGATACGGGCACTGTTGTTACCGGTGCACCTGCGACGTGCAGCCTTGACTGTCCGAACGACATCGTTACCACCGCAACAACTCACGGGGTGGGTGGCGGCGCTAATGTTACTTTCAGCTCTGCGGAAGGCTTCGGATCCTGTGGCGCAATCACCGCTAACCCAGCCTCCGGATCGTTCTTCCCGATCGGAACGACGTCAGTAATCGTCACATCCGCTACCGGCGGAGGTGGCTGTAATTTCAGCGTCACGGTGGTTGATACCGCAGCGCCGACTATCACCTGCCCGGTGAACATCACGACAACGGCAAACTCCGGACAAGGCAGCGCTTTTGTGCCGAATCCGAATGGCAGTTCCTCGAACGTTGGCACGCCAACTACTACCGGTGACTCACCGTTAGAGGTTACCGGCAGCCGCGAGGATGGTGAAGGTTTAACCACTGCCTATCCAATTGGCACAACGGACATCACCTGGATTGCGACAGATCCTTCTGGTCGCCAGGCAACGTGTACTCAAGTCATAACGGTGTTGCCAAATCAGATTTTGACTATCTCCTGCCCGGGAAATGTCACCGCCAATTCTCCAACCGGCTGTGATCCGGCAACTGTCAACCCGGGTCAGGCTACGTCAAATTCGGGGACAGCAACTATAACGGCGGAGCGAAGTGACGATCTGCCGCTGAATGATCCCTACCCGATTGGGACAACAACTATCACCTGGACCGCCAACGATACGGATACTCAGTCAGCGTCCTGCACGCAGACCGTAACCGTCACCGGCACCGACACTACACCACCTACCCTGCACGTTCCGCCGAAT
Source organism: Pyrinomonadaceae bacterium (assembly GCA_036004125.1). GTDB lineage: Bacteria > Acidobacteriota > Blastocatellia > Pyrinomonadales > Pyrinomonadaceae > PSRF01. The sequence continues at coordinate 23,987 of DASYRR010000254.1, forward strand.
GTATCGGCCACGACCAGTTCCTGCACGGCAACTCTGGACGATGAGTTGGGTGTGGCAACCGCTGAAGAAGACTGTGGAACGGTATCAATAAGTCGCACAGGCATTCCGCAAATTGCCTGTCCAACTCCGCAGAATCCTAATCAGACCTGTGATAGCTTTGTCTTCCCAACCGGAACGACGATCATCACCTACACGGCGACAAATTCGTCCGGACTTTCGACAACCGGAACGCAGACTGTGACCGTGACGGAAGATCCGGCGATACCTCCAACCATTACAGCACCCAACGACGTTACGCTCTTTACCGGTGAGGGTGCGACGTCATGTGGTGTCACCGTCGCCAATCTCGATGCGACGCTCGGCACGGCAACAGCCAGTGACAATTGTCCGGGTGTGACAGTGACGCGTAGTGGGGTTCCAGCCGGGAATGTCTTCCCGCTGGGTAACACTACGATCACATACACTGCCACGGATAAGAGCGGCAACATGGCCACCGACACGCAAGTCGTGACCGTGGTTGACAACACACCGCCAGTGGTCACCGCTCCAGGACCGGTTACGCTCTTTACTGGACCGGGCGCGACTTCCTGCAGTGTCACTGTCAGTAATCTCGACGCAACGTTCGGCACCGGGTCGGCCACCGACAATTGTCCGGGCGTCGGAGCGGTCAGTCGCAGTGGCGTACCTGCCGGGAACGTTTTCCCCGAAGGTCAAACCACACTGACTTACTCCGCGACTGACGCGCACGGCAATACTGGACAGGCAACGCAAGTCGTCACGGTCATCGACAACACGGCGCCGAGTATTACCTGTCCGGCAAACATCACGGTAGAACCCACTTGCCCAACCGGTGCCATAGCCACATGGACAGCTCCAGTTGGCACAGACAATTGTCCGGGTGCGACTACCAGTCAGACGGCTGGACCAGCCAGTGGTTCTGTCTTCCCGGTCGGTGTTACCACAATCACTTACACGGTGAACGACGCTCATGGCAATTCAGCGTCGTGCAGCTTCACGGTGACGGTGCAGACACCACAGGTGGTTATTCAGAACCTGATAGCCAGCGTCAATGCTTCCTCGCTAACCGGTACGCAGAAGAACGGCTTGCTGGCGAAGTTGAACGCGGCGCTCAACGCTATAAACGGCGGTCAGATGAATATCGCCTGCAATAAGCTGAGCGAATTCGTTAATAGCGTTGGGAACCTGATAAGCCAGGGAAGTCTCTCGGCAGCCCAGGGCAACGCGTGGATTAGCTCGGCCAATCACGTACGCAATTACCTTGGCTGTACCAACCTTCCGTGTAGTTGACGATCTGATGTGCGGCGTCGCGGGGCTTTCAGCCTCGCGACGCTATTTGCAATGATTGGTTTTAAAGAAATGTCCCAAGCTCTGACCCAAGTGATGCTGATTCATCCGACTTTGGGTGCGGGACTTAACCGAAGCTTCGCTTCATTTCTGATTTGAGGAATTTGCTATAGCAGCAATTAAGCTCAACCCCAAAAGGAGAATGCATCATGAGTAAGGTTCGTTTCACTTTGAATATCCTGGCCGTCGCAATTTTCACATTGACGGTCGCTTCCATGGCCCAGGCCCAGGCCACCCGAACATGGGTGTCTGGCGTCGGTGATGACGTCAATCCTTGTAGCCGCACAGCCCCCTGCAAAACTTACGCGGGTGCAATTTCAAAAACCGCCAAGGATGGCGAGATCAGCACGCTCGACCCGGGCGGCTTCGGCGCGGTCACGATAACTAAATCAATCACCATCAACGGCGGCGGCGCGGGCCAGGGATATGGCTCGATCCTCGCTTCTCTAGTCAACGGCATCATCGTCAACATTACCGACGCGGCAGACGTGCGCAAATCTGTCAAGCTCGACTGGCTCAACATCAATGGAGCCAGCACCGGTTTAGATGGCATCCGCTTCCTTGCCGGCAATACCCTGCATGTTGAGAACACGCTTATCGACGGATTCACTGGTGATGGCATTGACGCTACTTTCAGCGCCGCCAACGCTGGGACCGTCCTCTCGGTGCGTAACACTACCATCAGGAATTGTGTGGGTGCCGGGATTAAGTCGAATGCCGCTAGCGGCGGCAAGATTAACGCCACCATGAACAATGTCCAGGTAACCAAGTGCGGCGTCGGCATGGATCTCGTGAACGGCACGATTGGAAATATTTATAACAGCACAATCGCGTCGTGCACTAGCCATGGCGTCCAAGTCGCCGAACCGACTTCCGGGAGTGTGGCGAACGTCATCGGTACAACCATCGCTAGCAACGCCGGTACTGGAGTCAATGTCGTGGGTGCTTCCAGGGCGCGCCTTGCCAGATCCAATATCTTCTTTAACAACGTGTCGCTCGCACCGGCCGCCCAAGTGGACAGCGGCGGCAACAACAGCATCTCGGGGAACACAACCAATACCGCCCCGGCTGGTAACCAACCGTTCCCGCAAAACTAACCCCGATCCTGGATCGGCACTTCCTGAATCCCCTTCCCAACCCGCGAACCCCACGCGGTGGGAAGGGGATTTCTTTTTCGTTAGTAGAATCCTCAACGCCCGTCTCCCCATTCCCCGCAGAACTAAACCACGATCCTTGGATCCTACGTTCTGAATCCCTCCCTGCCGCGAACTTGATGCGGTGGGTAGGGGATTCTTTTTTCTCAGACCGATGACTTTAGACTGTCGTGCCGCACCGACAAGCCAGAGCATCTCGGACAAATTCTTGACGCGCTTAATTTGCGCTCGTTAGAGTGTCTCAGCTCCAGGATAAGATGAACCAGGTTTAGGTCTGTCACCAACAACACCACTTCAACCTCAAAAGGAGAATTCATCATGACTAAGATCCGCTTCACTTTAAACTTTCTGGCCATCGCCGTTTTCACCCTTACGGTCACTTCCCTGACCCGGGCAGCTACACGCACGTGGGTGTCTGGTGTTGGTGACGACCTTAACCCCTGCAGTCGTACGGCCCCCTGCAAGACTTATGCTGGCGCCATCTCCAAGACCGATAAGGACGGAGAGATCAGCACACTCGACCCGGGCGGCTATGGCACGGTCACCATCACAAAGTCTATTACGATCAATGGCGGTGGTGCAGGTGCCGGGTATGGTTCCATCCTCGCATCGTTGACCACCGGCATTATCATCAACATCACCGATGTTAACGACGTCCGCAAGTCAGTGCGGCTCGACTGGCTCAACATAAACGGCGCCAGCACCGGGACTGATGGCGTGCGCATGGTGGCCGGCAATACACTCCACGTCGAGAATTGCGTTATTGACGGCTTCACTGGCGATGGAATTGAGCTCGCCTATACTGCCGCGAATACTGCCACAGTGCTTTCCGTGCATAACACTACAATCAGGAATTGCGTCGCTACCGGCATTCGCACGAATGCCTTCAGCGGTGGTCAGATCAAAACAGCGATTAGCAATTGCCATATCACCAAATGCGGAGTCGGCATCAACCAGGTAAACGGCACGATCGGCAGTGTTCATGACTGCATGGTTTCATTTTGCACCACTGGTATCCAGACCGCCGAACCTACGGCCGGTAGCGTAGTCAACATCGACACTGTAACCATCTCCAATAACCTCGGCACCGGAGTGAATGTCGTCGGTGGTTCCAGGGCACGCATTGCGAGGTGCAAAATTTTCCAGAACGGAACTTCGCTCGCTCCGGCTGCTCAGGTAGACAGCGGCGGCAATAACAATATAGTGGGAAACACAACCAATACCGCCCCCGCTGGAACGCCGTTCACTGAGAACTAACGTCCCTCAACCTGAGATCGGTACGAACTGATTCTCCTTCTCGCGCGAATGTATTGTTCGTAGGGCATGGCATGCCTGTGCCTCTACGACGAAACTGAACGCAACTCCCTACAAGTGCCATTCTTGACGCGCTGAATAAGCTCTCGTTAGACTGTTTTCGCGACGAACTCTAGCCTAAACCTTCAGCGAGAAGGTCATCCATGAACGAGGTATCACCGTTCCTTCAAGGTTGGTTCCGTATCCAACTATCCGGGCAATTATCATATGAGCATTGATTCACGGAACGCCGCATCTGCGACGGCAGTGGAGGTGGTTCATACGCCTGATAGCGAACTCCGGCATCCGAAGCGTTTAATCATTGGGATGTGCCGGGATCTCTGGGCCTCTCGCGAGTTGGCCTGGCTGTTGATGGTGCGAGATATCAGCGCTCGCTACCGGCAATCATTCCTCGGGTTTGCCTGGGCCTTGTTGCCTCCGGTTGTTATGGCCCTTGGATTCACACTGGCCGGCAAAGCCCAAGTCATCAACGTCGCTGCCACCCAATTGCCGTATCCGGCGTATGTCATATTCAGCATGGTTTTGTGGCTGACGTTTGTGGATGCGCTAAATGGACCCGTGCAGGCCGTCGCCAATGCCAAGGTGATGCTTTCACGCATTAACTTCCCGCGTGAAGCAATCGTGCTGGCTAAACTCGGCGAAGTCTTTTTTAACTTCGCTATCAAATTAGTTCTCATCTTAGCGGTTTTCTTCTGGTACCACATGCCGGTCACAAAGGCAGCCCTGCTCGCCCCACTGTCACTCCTGTCTCTGATCCTGCTCGGAACTTTTTTTGGATTGCTATTGGCTCCTCTGGGGGTGCTCTACCAGGACATAACTCATGGTCTAACAGTCTTCACAGGTTTGTGGCTGTTCCTCACTCCGGTTGTCTATCCTGTGCCGAGTACCGGAACGTTCGCAGCGATTGTGCGAGCTAACCCGGTCACGCCTTTGCTGGCGACAACACGCGAATTGGCGACGACCGGAGTAGTCTCCGATCCGTACCGCTTTCTGGCTGTGACTATGGCGGCAATAGCAGGGCTATTAGTCACGTGGATCGCGTTCCGGTTGGCGATGCCTTTCGCTATCGAACGGGTGAGTTCCTGATGATCACTGTGACGGAAAGTCCTCAGCAGGCGCCGGGCACGCCAGAAGCTTTGCAATCGCCGCGCAAATCCGAGCTACTATTATCCGTCGATGGATTATCGAAAAAATTTTGCCGCAGCTTAAAACGTTCGCTCTTCTACGGTCTGCGCGATATCGCGACAGAGTCTCTTGGGAGAAAGCGAAAAAGCGGTGAATTGCGCACCGGCGAGTTTTGGGCCCTAAAAAATGTCAGCCTTACTTTGCATCGTGGTGAATCGCTTGGACTGGTTGGTCCTAACGGCGCCGGAAAGAGTACGTTGCTGCGGGTTATTAGTGGTCTAATCAAGCCCGACACCGGCGTCGTCCGGGTTCGAGCGCAAGTGGCGCCGTTAATCGCGCTGGGTGCTGGATTCAGCCCCGTGCTGACGGGCAGAGAAAACATTTATGTCAACATGTCTATCCTCGGCCTTGCGAAAAAGACTATTGCGGAACGTTTCGCTGAGGTTCTTGACTTCGCTGAAATTGGAGACGCCATTGACGCTCCCGTTCAGACTTATAGTTCCGGAATGGTGGCCAGGCTTGGTTTCGCGTGCGCCGTCTTCGCAAACGCCGACATTTTGCTGATCGACGAAGTGCTGGCCGTCGGTGATATGAAGTTTAGAATGAAGTGCTATCGACGGTTGGCAAGGCTGCGTGAAGAAGGCACATCCTTTATCCTCGTTTCACATAATGCGCAAACGATTCTGTCAGTTTGTGATTCTGCCCTCTATCTCTCGGCTGGCGAACTGGTACTGGCTGACGAGCCCAGAGCAGTAATGTCCCGGTACGAGGCGGACCTCCTATATTCGAAACCGTCGCTGGAAGTTGAGCCGCTGCGGGGCCAAAACGAGACTCGCAGCGGTAGTGAGGAACTGAACGTTACCAGAGTTTATGTCAAGGATGGTCATGGGAATCCTCTGGAATCGCTCGTCACGGGAGAGACTGCAACTTTGTGTGTGGTCTCCAAAGTCCGCAAGGAATTAAAAGACGTAGATATGATCGTGGCGATCTCGAACCTATCGTCGGATGGGGAGAGAGTCTTACATTTGAGCAGCCAGTATGACGCGCAAACAATGAATCTGAACGCCGGCGAAGTTGAGATCCAGTTGCGTTTACCCCACTGCGGATTGATGCCTGGCTGGTACAGCGCGAAGATCGCCATCACCCAGAATTCCATTCGCGTACTCGACGTGGTGGAGTCCTTCAGATTTCGCATTAGCTCCGAACAAAACGCAGAAAACAACATGTTCTACCAGCCACGTACCTGGCAAGCCGTTAATCTTCAGCAGGAATCTAAATGGGATGTATCAAGTTAAGCAAGCAGTGAAGAGGGCATTTCGCGTGGCCGGTTTCACAGTCGTGAGACTTAGTCCGCAGCCGGATCCATCAGCGAAGAACTACTATTTTGAGACCGACGAGACATTCAAGTCTTTTTTCAGGGATGGCGTGCATGCTAGCGGTAGCACTCATGATCCGGAAGTAATTCATCAGCGGTTGTACAACGCAGTGCAGTTTCTCAAATACACGTTAGACCTGAACGGAGAGATAGCCGAATGCGGATCTTTCCAGGGTTTATCATCATTCCTGTTCTGCAACTACATCCGTTTGGCAAACCCGGATTTTAGTGGGCGAGGCTATCACATTTTTGACTCCTTCGAGGGACTTAGTCAGCCTACTGAGCACGATGTCATCTCGAGCCAGGAATGCGCCCTGGTTGGTGTGCATTACCAAACGGCCGGCGCCTTTAAAGGAACGCTGGAAACGGTCAAGGCTACGTTACGGGACTACCCCCTCATCGACTACCATCCCGGCTGGATTCCCGAAAGCTTCGGCGGACTGCCAGAGAGAAACTACAAATTCGTTCATCTGGATCTGGACTTGTACGAACCGATAAAAGGCGCCGTCGAGTATTTCTATCCGAGAATGGTGAAAGGCGGCGTCATCGTGATAGACGAGTACGGTTTCCCGCGTTGGCCGGGTGCTCGAAAGGCCATTGACGAGTTTTGTCACGACCATGGTTTGATCACGCCGATATCACTGACAACTGGCAATGGAGCGCTTATTAAAAAATAGGTCTGGAGTGGATATTGAACAGATCAGTTAAGGAGACACCGCCAGGCAAAGAAAGAGCCGCTCTACCATCCGTACGTGAGCGTCTCGCTCCGCAGATGGCCGACTACGATTCCTGGGGCAATCAGATGGCGTGGCGGCCTTTCATCATGTACTTCCATCCACCCGACCTCCGTACGGCCTCGTGTAATACGGATAGCTTTGGATTCCGTTTTTCGGCGGACGCGCAAGGCAACGTCGCCCGCGCCGACCAGTGGAGCGGCAAGCCATGTAACCTTCTACTCGGCAACTCGGTGGCCTTCTCAGTAGGCGCCACTTCCGACGTCGCAAGCCTCGCAGCGCGAATGAGCTGCCACAGCGACGAGACGTGGCTCAATTTTTCAGGACGCGCCTTTGCGGCTAGTCAAGAATATCTGACCTTCCTGTTTCACCGACACTATGTGGGATCGATAAAGCGCATTGTGCTATTCAGCGGAGCGAACGACCTTTTTCTCTATTACGTGCCGAAGATGTTTGACGAAACATTCGGTATCTTCTTTTTCTCTGAAGTATTTGCGGAGCGCATGAAGCCACAGACTGATGTTGGTCGGTGGGAGCGCGTTTGGGAAACAATGAAACCGCACCGCTTCAAACGACACCCAAAGAAAGAGCTACCTGATCTCGACGCAGTCATCACCGAGCGCCGGCCTACTCGCGAAAGGGCCGTTGCCCTCCTCGTGCACAACTTAGAGAATTGGAAAATGGCGGCAGCAGGACTAGGTATCGAGTTTGTCTATGCGCTTCAACCCGTGAGGAGCTGGGTGCAGAAGCCATGGACATCGGAGGAAAGCGAACTTGACGCAGAGCTGAGTGCGATTGGATCGAGGTGGAACACGGTTCTCGCCAAGGTAATGGATGATGAACACCACCATTGGTACGCTGGTCGTTTAGCTGAAGAATGCGAACGCTTGGGAATCAGCTTCGTCGATATGAACGAGGCGGTTTCTACTCACCCGCGCAAAAAAGAATGGCTCTTCATGGACTATTTGCATTTGACTGACGCGGGATACGATATTTGCGCACAGGTGTTGGCTCAATACTTTGCACGCTCGACAGCATGAATACTGGGCGCCGGGATTGGCAGATCTGATCGGGGCAAAGTGTCATCGACCTGAGTTCAACGTCAGCACGGTGGACGGGTAGGATGCTAAATTGTAATCTCTTCCGCGAGAACCAATGAAGGAGTACCGGTCCCGCAAACCGGCCGCTGCTGGAACTGCAACGTCACCGCCGGCATGAACGCGCTCGAGAGAGAAATTCCGCCTAATGCTTTCATTCAAAAACGTACATTTCATTTATGAGCCCTATCCCATCGGCGTGGCTCGTGGCGTTTTTGAAGAGAGTTTCTATGATGAATTGGTGAGTTCCTTCCCGCCCGCCGAGCTCTTCAACTTCATGGCCCACCTGGGCAACAAGTATTCCCTCTCCGAACTCAACAATCCGGACGCTTATCACGAATATGTCCGCTCCAGTCGACCATGGCACGAGTTTTACAAATGGATCAAAAGAGACGAATTTCCCGTTGAGATTCTGACGATGTTGTGTGAGCACAAAATCGACCTGGATTTGCGAGTCGCTCAGGGAAACAACACAGCGGTTCCGATGCGCACGCTGTTGCAGAAGTTGCGACGTCTCCGGTCGCGCCACTCCGGTTCAAATCTCAGTGCGAGATTTGAGTTTTCCATGCTCCCCGCTGACGGTGGATTCATTAGACCCCACACAGACAGTCCCCAAAAGATCGTCACTCTCGTAATAGGAATCCTTCGCCAGGGAGAATGGAACCCGTCGTTCGGAGGAGGAACCGAAGTCCTGAGACCAAAGGACACCACCAACAATTTCAATTTCAAAAACAGCTATTTGGAGTTTGAAGATGTCGAGACACTCACCACATTTGAGTACTCGCCAAACAACTGCGTCATTTTCATTAAGACGTTCAATTCATTGCACGCTGTGCGGCCGATGACGGCGCCGGGCCACAGTCTGATGCGGAAGACGTTGACGATTAACATTGAAAAGGTTTGACGAAACTATAGAGGCAATAGAAATGGTGTCGGCCGCAAGTTCAGGATCTCACCCAAAGTCTTTGCTTTCTCCTCGCTTCTCGGTCGAAGCATCGGCGCCTGTAGATCTTCAGCCATCTCAACTGCCGCTAGTCGCTGAGGTCAAATCAAAGCTACAAAGCGGTGTGTACAGACTGGAAACTTACACTTGCCCGTGCGGTGAAGGGACAGGAGTGATCATTTCAGAAGTCGACCGGTACGGCCTTCCATTAACTTTTGTTCTGTGCATACTCTGCGGCACAATTCGTATCGATCCTTACTTGGATACTTCGAGCCTCGAAAACTTTTATACTCACTTCTATCAACAGATGTATGCGAGGGCGACGGACGTCGAGAGCTACTTCTTAAGACAAAAGGGATACGGGGAAAAAGTCCTGGATGTAGCCAAACCCTGGCTCAAACCTGGAGGCTGGGTTTTTGAAGTTGGCTGCGGCGCCGGTGGTGCGCTGAAAGTTTTTCAGAGTCGAGGCTATCAAGTGGCTGGCTGTGATTACAGTGCTGAATTGATCGCTGCAGGCAGACAACGCGGTATTAGGAATATCTCCCACGGCTCGCTCACAGATCTTCCGCCGGAGCTAAACGGAGCTAAGGCCGACCTGATTTACCTCCATCATGTATTCGAACATGTCAATCACCCACAGGGCCTTTTGGCGGAGTGTCGGAACCATCTGGCGCCGGGAGGAAAGATTATCATCATTGTCCCCGATGTGAGTCGGATCGACAGTTTTGCGTGTCCGGCAGGCGACCTTCTGCAATTCCTGCACGTGGCTCATAAGTATAACTTTTCATTCGAAGGACTACGCAGGTTGGGCGGCGGGGGATCCTATCAGGTGCGCAGACTTACTCCTGATCCAAAAATGAAAACACCCTGCTCGCATATGCCGGAATTGTGGGTGGAGTTAGTGGTTGACGAGGTCACTGCTGGCCCAGCGTCTTTGACACCGACGGTAGAGAGCGACGGTAATAAGATGGCTGAGTATCTTCGGAGAACCGAAAAGTTATACTCGTTGGGCCTTTGTCGAGGACAACTTCTGGAAAGACTGAGTGCCGGCAAAAACTCCCTGGAAAGGAATCTAGCCAGGCTTAGCAGAGTGACTCCGGCAAAAGTGATACGCAAGTTCAAGTGAACTACTTAGCTTCACGTAACCAAATGGCACTACCGAGCGGCAGCAAATACAGTCAGATGGACAACTACATTTCTCAATTTTCGGAACTGCTCAAACACGAGGCCGCCACCATCGAGTGTGCTGCACAGCGTCTGCAACCCGGGGAAGTGGCGCGAGCTGTCAAGTTGCTCGTCGATTGCCAGGGCAAAGTGATCCTAACCGGCATCGGTAAGTCTGGTTTCATCGCGCGCAAAGTGGCAGCAACCTTAACGAGCACCGGAACGCGCGCTGTATTTCTGCATCCGTCTGATGCCCTTCACGGCGATCTGGGTATCGTTGACTTGTCAGACGTCGTAGTGCTCTTGAGCAATAGTGGGGAAACCGATGAAGTGCTCTTGATGCTCCCATATCTTAAGCATCGCGCCGTACCGCTTATTGCCATCGTCGGCAAAGTTGATTCGACTGTCGCCCGCAACGCCGATGCAGTCTTGGACGCGTCTGTTGATAAGGAGACCTGTCCCTTCAATCTGGCGCCGACGGCGAGCACGACTGTTGCGTTAGCCATCGGGGATGCGTTGGCCCTTACCGTGATGCAAATTAAGGGATTGACTCCGGACGACTTCGCACTCAACCATCCCGCCGGACGGCTCGGCAAGCGATTGTCGCTAAAAGTCGCCGACTTGATGCGCACGGGCGCTGACAACCCTACGGTCTTGCCCAGTGCTTCCTGGCTCGAAGTAGTCTCTGGAATCACCAGCGGGGGGCTCGGAGCAGTCAATGTTGTGAACGACGAAGGGTTACTGGTTGGAATCATTACTGACGGCGACCTCAGGCGAGCAATTCAAAAGAGCAACCCGGCGGAAATCGGAGACTTGAAGGCGGAAATGTTCATGACAAGCAATCCGATTACCATCACACCAGACGAGCTCGCTTACACTGCGCTCCAGTTAATGGAAAATCGGCCTTCTCAAATCTCCGTGCTACCCGTCATGGACAACGGACGTCGCTCCGTTGGTTTGCTGCGCCTTCATGATCTGGTGCGCAGCGGCCTCTAATTCCCATTCCTCTCAAGTTAGGCCACGATGATCCGAACGCAGGGCGCTGCAGGGTTGTCAGACTTCTCGTTGGCAGATTAAGTCCTTGTTGACATAGCATACTGCAAGAACCATTATCTGCAACGGACCGCAGCTGATTAATTAAGGCCGATCTGGGTCTCATGCTCGCTCATCGTGCGGGCGCAATTTCCGAGCAGTGATATCATAAAGTGTTTCCGAATTATCGTCCCACCCGAGCATCATAGAGTGAACAGTCAAACTACCATCCGAGTATTTATCGGCTCAGGCGAAGCCAGCTTGATAGAGTGCAAGACCGCTATCCATTCCCTCCGCAAGCACACAACAAGAGCTCTCGATATTTACGTCTTTAACGGGACACACAACGCTGTTCGTTTGAATGACGAGGAACCATTCCTGGCACCTATGTCTTTGCGGATCAAGTACCGCAATATCACCGAATTCAGCTTGTACCGGTTCTTGATTCCCGAGTTATGTGATTTCCAGGGGAAGGCTATTTATATTGACTCCGACACAGTGTGCCTTTCCGATATCGGAGAGCTTTTCGACACTCCCATGGAAGGGGCCGACTTTCTGGCAAAACACGAAGCCTATCCCGGCGAGGAACTTTGGGGACTCAGTGTAATGCTGATTGACTGTGGAAGATGCAGGTTCGATTTGGAACAAACCGTCGATGAGGTCGACGCGGGCTTGTATTCGATGTCAGACTTTTCGTGCATGAGCCCTCGTTTCCTTTCGCAGCACGCTTACAAAATAGGGCGACTCGATCCGGCGTGGAACGTGTTCGACAAGTGGGACAGCCATACAAAGTTGATTCATTACACCAACCTTGATACGCAGCCCTGGAAGTATCCAAATCATCCTTATGGAGAACTGTGGTTCAGTTACTTTAATGAGGCCCTGGCCGCAGGATACGTGACTTCCCAGGATATAGACTTAAGCATGATCAGGGCCTATGTCAGGCGCGATTTGTTAGACGGAAACTTCAAGCCTCAGGCGTCGAGTCTGGTGAAGCAGTTGGCTGCGCCCGTGAAGAGAGTTCTCAAGGATGTGGCCTCACGAATCAACATCGTCTGAACCTATTGCGCAATTCACTTTACCGTTTCGCGTCGGGCGATTGCCCCACCCGAGAGGGCGGTAGCCCGCTTCTTGACCGTCGATTCCAACTTTAGAGACATGACACCCGCGAAGACGCTCACGCGAATTGTTACCTGCCAGGGTGGTATCCAGTTGATTGCTGCTCTGGCCGCACTCAATTGCCGTGAGACCGAGCAGGGAGATTCGGTTTACGAGTACGAAGATTTTCTGGTCATCTACGACCTCTGCGCACCTGGCGGCCAGGCCAAAGAATTCGCTCGCGTCGTTGAGAAAATGGCGCGCGCAGCCTGCAACTGGAAGGCGGTCATATATCTCAACCCCGAGCAGATGAATGAGCTGGAGGCCAACGTAGACACCTCCACTAAAGCAACTATCTTTGCTCGCGTTCATGAGCTGGTAGGCACCGCGAAGGCTGACGAAATCTATTTGTGCCGAAACTGGCAATGGGGTAACCGGCTTATGATTAACGCCTACCGAAAAGCTGCAAAGATATGCTACGGAGATAGTATTGGGCTTTATTTCTCCGAAGCGTATTTCTCACCCGTCGTCGCTAATAACGGTCTGCCCTTTAAGTCTCGGGTGCGGAGAAAGCTATGGCCATTTGAGGTTTTCGTGAGAGCCAGAGTTAAATCACTGCTGCCATCGGTGGTCAACAAGATCAAAGACGTAAGAGACGCCAGGAAGACACTCAGAAATGTGGATTTCGATATCGGCTATTTCCTCCTGCCGAGCATACTTGGCGAGGTGCCACCTATGAACACGCGGCTCGTGAGGAAGGAATTTACTGAAAGAATTTTTCGGAAATTAGCCGCAGCACTCGACGCAGATCACATCGCAGACAGATACAAATATATCGCGCGAGTTCCGACGGTTGTCCTTATGACGTCAAATTTTTCGGAGGCGCAGAGGATGTCCGGCGAGAACGAATTGCTCGCATATAGAAAATTCCTGGAACATCTAGAATTTCCAAGGGAGTCATTGCTAATTGTAAAGCCTCACCCGCGAGATGGTGAGCAAAAAATCCAGGAGCTGGGAAGTGTGCTGCGAAATCTCTTCTCTGATGTGATTTTGTTAACGGACCCCAACTTGTTTTTTATCCCGTTTGAAATATTTTTGTTGCAGACTTTCCAAGGCGAGACTGAAAAGGCGCTTCTCGATCTTAGAATCGTTACATTCAGCACGGCCTGTCTCTCGCTTGCGGCGTTTTTTAACTTGAGACCGATAATTGGCTTTGGCAGTGAGCTCGTTAGCGAGTTCTTCTATACAAATTATGTTCAAGGACGGATTACTCACGAGCGCGATTTGCATTTGGCGCTGCAAAAAATCGGGCAGGCCGATTAGACTGAGTACCGTCATAGGTGATCTTATTCGGTTCGATAATCCAAGGGCGGTAGTTGCGACTTGATCTGATTAGTCTGCGCGCGCTTGATTCACGGAATTCTCAAAGCTATCCTCTCACCTGCTCAGAATGGAAATCGCGACGGAATTATCTAACGTAAGCTCCTGGAAGGGTTGGTTAAAACCGTTCGTCCCGCCGGTTCTGCTCCACGTCTACAGAGAATTACGTTACGGAAGAACCTATCGCGAGGCCATGTCAGATGGTCAAGAGAAGGCCGAAACGAGAGATATTCAATTCACTCTGCCTTCACTGGCACTCAATGAATTGTTCCCGGGCATCGACACGCTGCTAGTTACCGTACCTGTGACAGAACTCTATCGACCTCGAGACATGGTCGTTCCCTTGGCCGATCTGCTGACACTGGCGGCTATTTGCCAGCACCGGCGCCCGCGCCGAGTATTCGAAATCGGCACCTATACTGGCTCCTCCACTTTGGTCATGGCGATGAACCTCCCCGACCAAACTGAAATTCTGACTCTCGATTTGGAGCCGTCTGAAACCGTCGGCTCGGTGTATCGGGGAAGCAATCAGGCTTCGAAGATCCGTCAGCTTTACGGCAATTCATTGACATTTGACTTTGGTCCGTTTCGCCACAGTGTTGATCTCGTGTTCATTGATGCCAACCATACTTATGATTGTGTCAAGTCGGATACAGAAACAGCCTTTGAGCTGCTGCGACCAAACGGGGTGATTATTTGGGACGATTATCGTTGGCTTGAGTGTCATTCGGAGTGCTCTGGGGTAACGCTCTTTCTGAACGACCTTCAGGAGCGTCGGAAGATTTTCAGTCCCGCAGGAACACGCTTCGCCATTTATGTTGACAGGGAGTCGGGCAACGAAAGGCCCTCTTAAGGTTTGTGTTGTGAGTAACTACTACCCGCCGGCTTTCATTGGCGGTTATGAGTTGGGCTGCAGCGATGTAGTAGAAGGTCTCAAACGCCGCGGACAAGAGGTTAAGGTTCTAACAAGCACTGACCAGGTACCCAAAACCCAGAACAATGGTGAGGTGTACCGATGGTTGAGAATCGCAACGTGGTGGAGTGCCGACTCTTTCCGTAGTTCGGTCGATGTGCTCAAGAAGGAAATAAGTAATCAGCGAGCCTTCAGGCAGTTTTGCCGAGAATTCAATCCACATTTGATCTATATCTGGAACCCGGTAGGAATTTCCCTTTCTCTTGCTTCAATCGCACAACAGTTTGGATGTCCTGTTTGTTATTTCGTATCTGATCACTGGCTGGAGGAGTGGGAGAACGACCTGGGTTACCGCATTTGGCGTGAGCAGCCGACGCGTATTCACAGACGTATCGTTTGGAAAACGGCGCTTACACTTCTACGCGGTTTGAAAGTTCTGCACCGTCCGGAAGGTCTGAATTTCCACCACACCCAATTTGCAAGCCAGAATCTCAAGCAACAGGCGATCGACGAGGGACAGCCAGTTTCCGAAGCCAAGGTAATCCATTGGGGAATTGACGTTGTAAAATTCCGCTATGCTGAAAAGCCGAACGGTTCTAAACGCCTGCTCTATGTCGGACAGTTACTACCGCACAAGGGAGTCCATACGGCCATTGAAGCCCTGAAGGTATTGGTAAGCAGCGGTCATACATCGGCGTCGCTTACAATCGCGGGCGGTAGCGTGATGCCGGCGTATGAGGCCGAAATTCGGCAAATGGTGTCTTCGTTGCAACTCGAAGAACATGTCCGCTTCACGGGACACATTTCAAGGGAGCTGGTAGCATCACTCTATCAAGAGCACGACATCCTGGTCTTTCCGTCCATTTGGGATGAGCCCTTCAGCATTACTGTGCTCGAAGCAATGGCTTCCGGCTTGGCAGTAGTCGGAACTGCGACAGGAGGCAGCAGCGAGATCCTACGGAACGGAGTCAACTCACTGGTCTTTCAGAAGGAAGATGCCCAACAGTGTGCAGCTTGCCTGGCGACTCTATTTGGCGATCAGCAATTCTTTAACGAAATCCGTCATAACGGCAGGCGGACAGTTGAACGGAACCATCGCATCGAACAGATGGTAGAGACGATTGAATGTTCACTCAAGGAGCTGGCAGCCTAGATTCTTATCACACGCTACTCTTCATAATCAGACTAACTCGTTAAGTATTCGTCGAGTTTTCAAATAGCCTCCACCATGACATGAGGAGTCGGGGAGATTCAGTTTGCGAATAAGAGTTGCGTATGACATTACCTTTCTTGCAAATTCCTTCAGCTACCCCGAAGGGCAAAGTGGTGTTCACCGGACCGTTGAAGAGTTATTGTTCGCATTGTGCGAGCGACACGATGTTACGTTAACGGCGGTAGCTGCTTGCGGAGAAGATCCCCTCCTTGATGTCACTAATTCATCGCGGTACCTGCTGAATCGAAAAGACAAGGTGACGTGTCATTTCGAACCCTCACTGGTTGGTCATTCCAAACTGTCAGCAATTTACCTTCGCACATTCGGCGGTAATGCGAAAGCGAACAACCGTGGTTCCGTTCCGGGCCCCCGCTCAGTAAACTACGAGAGAGCCCGTCATCAATTCGCCCGGATTGTGCGCAAGGTTGATCGACCTCGCCTGGTTTTTGATAGAAGCCGGTATGATGTGTTCCACTCGCCGTTCTTGAGGTTGCCTTCACGAGCCGTAGTCGAAGAGATTCCCAGGGTCCTGACTATTTACGATTTGATATTTCTCAAAAATCCCGAGTTCATGACTGCGAGTCTGGTCAATTTTCTGCAAAAGATTTTTGACAGCCTCGATATCAATCGGGACTGGGTGACGTGCATCTCTGAATTCACAAAAGCCGAGCTTTGTGACTTCACTGGGATCTCTCCTGAGAGGGTCTTCGTCACCCCCTTAGCGGCAGCCGCGCACTTTCATCCAGTCACCGACTCACAGCGCATCGCGCAGGCACGGCGGAAATACGGAATCCCTGAAAGTGATTATTTCCTCGCGCTGAGCCATCTTCAACCACGAAAGAATTTCGCGCATCTCATTCGTTGCTTTCTTAGACTGCTGACGGAGCATCCCGGCCTGGATGTGAATCTAGTGATCGTCGGAGCGTCGGGCTGGTTCGATGATGAAATCTTCGCAGCGAGCGGGAGCACCGAGGAACTCAAGAGGAGAGTGATCTTCACAGGCTACGTACCGAATCCTGATCTGAGTGCCATTTACAGCGGAGCTACGGCCCTTCTTTTTCCGTCTTTATACGAAGGTTTCGGTTTGCCGGCGTTGGAGGCAATGCAGTGCGGTCTTCCGGTCGTCGCCTCCAACACTACGGCGTTCCCGGAGGTAATTGGTGACGCAGGGTTGCTGGTTAACCCAACTGATGCCGACTCGCTTTGCCAGGCAATGTTGGATTTGTTGTCAAGCGAGGCGCTCCGGCGTGAACTAAGCGAAAGAGGGTTGGTGCGATCGAAAGATTTCAGTTGGGCCAATTGCGCGGAGAGGACCGTGGCCGCCTACCAGATAGCGGCCAGTAATTCCTAGAGACAAGCTGTGGCGGGAAAAGACCGAGAGATAAGGGATAAACCACTCCATCTGCTACTCGTTAGCAACACTGCACCGGCCCGTTTTGTACAGGGGTCCGATCGCGATTGGGTTAACCTCCTAAACGCTTTAGGGCCGGAACACTGCCGGGTGACCTGGGTAGGAAATAGTGGAACGCAAGAGTTGCAGAAATATGTGGACGAACGGGTGCTGGTTCGCACGATCGATCTCCAGCATCCGTGTTTCTACGAACTAGTTCCTGATAACGCCAACACGCGAAGGTCGAAGTGGCATTGGACAAAAATATTGACTGCCTCTTCACTAAATCTCGGGATATCTCTTTTTCAATTACGCCGTGCCTTAGGTCGAGATCCTGTCGATCTGGTAATAACGAATACCGCTGTCGTATTGCTGGGCGCAGTTTTCGCTAGACTCAGACGCCTCCCTCACGTTTGGAACATAAAGGAATATTTGGACCCCAGGATTGCCGCTTGCCAAAAATTTGCAACGCTGATTACAAGATTCAGCTCGGCGGTCGTCGTGCCATCACGCATCATAGGCGAGGCGTTTAATTCGCGACTGCACGTTTTGCCTGACGGAGGAGACATTGAGGGCATCGAGTCCAGCGTGAAAACGGGTCGCGAAGATGTCCTGCGGGGCTTGGGTTTGCCTTTAAGTCTGCCGATGGTGGCCCAGGTTGGAGCAATTTCTCAGAGGAAAGGGCAGCATATCACTGCCGAAGCATTCGTAAAATTGGCGCTAAGAAGTCCGCAACCGTCCTTTTCACTGGTTTTTTTTGGCTCGGGCAGCCCGCAGGAAATGGAGCGACTTAAGTTCGTAATTGCCAAGGCGCCAGAGCAGTGGCGTAACGTCGTAAGGTTCGCTGTCTTCGAGGAGGGCGATCTTTCCGCTTTGGCTGCTGCGGACATTGTTGTTCAACCGTCGACCTTTCGGGATGCTTTTCCAAATGCTGTGCGCGAAGCCATGACTCTTGGTAAACCAGTCATCGCTTCAGACCTGGGAGGGATGCCGGACATGATAGTCGACGGTGAAAGCGGATTGCTGATTAAACCGGGCGATGCGCAGGCGTTGGCATCTTCATTGGAAAATCTTCTGACGCTGCCTGACCTGCAACAACGACTGGGAACAAACGCGGAGCTTTTTGCGAGAAAGAATTTCGATATCCGCGTTCAGAAGTTGGCGTTTATTGATCTCTTTCACCAAATTACCCAAAAACCACTTGCTTGACGCACTGTTAGTGTGTAGTTAGACTGAGAGTCTCCTATCGCGGAGCCTATTTACCAATAATAAATATCAACCGGTGATAACCCAGACTGAAGCTTGTTCGTGAAAGTGTTTCGACTCAGCATCAATGGGCCCAACAACCAGCAACAAAGCTAGCTTGATATCACCACCAACCGCTTCCGACGCAACTTCTTCCCCCAGCGAGAACCAGGAACATTCATCCTATCACTTGCCGGCGGAGCCTCTCGTCGTTATTCAACCAAGCAAAAGGTGGAACGCTCTCGCCCTCAAAGACATCTGGGCCTATCGTGAACTTCTTTTCTTTCTCACGTGGCGCGACGTAAAGGTGCGCTACAAACAAACGGCGCTCGGTGCTGCATGGGCCATCTTGCAGCCGCTGTTCATGATGCTTATTTTCACTTTGTTTTTTGGCAAGGTCGCAGGAGTCGCTTCAGAAGGTATTCCTTATCCCTTATTCAGTTTCGTTGCCCTCGTGCCGTGGACTTTTTTTTCCAATTCAGTAACCGCCAGCAGTAACAGCCTGGTTGGTAACGCGAACTTAATTACCAAGGTCTACTTTCCACGACTAATAATTCCTGCCGCCGCGGTACTTGGTGGGTTAGTTGATTTTCTTCTGGCCTTCATTCTGCTATGCGCATTGATAGCTTACTACCGCGTAAGTCTAACTTTAAACTTGCTGTTCCTGCCTGTCGCGGTTCTGCTAACGACGTTATTCGCGTTGGGAGTTGGGACTTGGATGTCGGCCTTGAACGTCAAATATCGCGACGTTCGATTCGCTTTACCCTTTCTCATACAACTTTGGCTCTTTGTTTCTTCAGTCATTATCCCCTCCAGTTCTGTACCGACCAAGTGGCGGTGGTTGCTGACTTTGAACCCGATGTCCGCTCTCATTGAGAGTTACCGGTCAACGCTTTTGGGTTTGGCTTTTGACTGGCGAGCATTGGGCGTAGCGGCCGTTCTGATAGTGTTTGTGGTTGTCTATGCCGCTTTTATGTTCAAGCGAGTGGAGAGACATTTCGCGGACATAATTTGAGGCTTCCTGCTCAATTGAACCCAGAACGTAGCGATGTATGGATCCAATTATCAAAGTAAAGGCGCTCAGTAAACAGTATCAACTTGGTGGCCCATCTGCCGCTTATTCAACTCTCAGAGAAACGATAGTTGATATAGCGAAAATGCCGTTTCGTTCTTTTCGTAGAAACGGAAAACAAGAAACTATTTGGGCATTGCGCGATGTGAGTTTCGCGGTCGCGCCAGGAGATGTTGTCGGCATTATCGGTCGTAACGGCGCTGGAAAATCAACTCTGCTCAAGGTCTTGTCTCGAATAACAGAACCTACCACTGGTCGGGTTGAACTCTATGGTCGAGTGGCAAGCTTGCTCGAGGTCGGCACCGGCTTCCACCCTGAACTAACTGGTCGAGAGAACATTTTTTTGAACGGCTCAATCTTAGGCATGACGAGGAAAGAGATTGAGTTGAAGTTTGACGAGATTGTCGCTTTCGCCGAAATAGAAAAGTTTATTGACACCCCCGTTAAGCGATTCAGCAGCGGAATGTATGTGCGGCTGGCATTCGCGGTTGCTGCCCACCTGGAACCCGAGATTTTGGTTGTTGATGAAGTCCTTGCCGTTGGGGACGCTGGATTTCAGAAAAAATGCCTGGGCAGAATGCGAGATGTTGCGAGCGAGGGACGCACAGTCCTCTTCGTGAGTCACAATATGGCGGCCGTCTCAGCTCTATGTTCAAAAGCTATGGTACTTTGGCAAGGCGAGGTTCAATATCCGCTGGGAGATGTTCACGCAGCCGTGGAGAATTACTTATCGCAGGTTTCCGACATAGCCAAGACGAATCTCACCGCCCGAACTGATCGTCAGGGCATCGGCGAGATTCGCATTGTTGATTTTGGCAGCTTTGACTCAAAAGGAAACGAACTCGAATATTTATCTACCGGCCAGGAGATCGACTTTCGTATCTACTACTCGAGCAATGTCGACAAAAGCGAAAATGTCACGGTTGCGGTAGGCATTACCTCTCAGGTCGGAGCGTTTGTTAGCATGCTCAGCAATGAGTTGAGCGGGAATTCGTTTCAGACTGACTGCAAGGAAGGATATTTTGTTTGTAAGATTAGAAAACTTCCACTTGCTCCGGGAAATTACACAGTTAATCTGATCATCCGATCTAACGAAACGATTCAGGATTGGATCCAGGAGGCCGTGACATTGGTAGTGGAACCGGGAGACTTCTATGGCACCGGCCGCATGCCACCACAATCACACTCCGGGATACTGATAGAACAAGAGTGGTCAGTCAATTGACATAAGTTGATTAAGCCCTGTGCGACAAACCGCCAAACACATATTAGGAACCTTCAGGAGCGCCCGGAATCAGGATCGTATACATCCATCCTCCAAGCTGCTTATTAGCAAAAAAGCAGGACCAGTGCGCGGCGGCATTGTGATGGGCTGCGACTCTACCCTGATAGTTGAAGACGGAGCTGTTGTTGATTCTGGAATTACGATTGGCGATAACTGTAATGTCACACTCCGTAGTCAGAGTCGCCTGATCAACACCACCTTCTCTGCAGTGAATCATTCAACCGTGGAGATCGGCGAAGGTGCCATCATCAATAGCCCGGTATTGCCGTTGAGCTCGGTGTCAGTCGATAACGGAACGCTGTTATTAGGTCGGCGAGCGCATCTGATGTCCTGCGAGGTACTTGTGCGCTTCGGCGGCAAGATGACTATCGGTACGTATACCGGAATAGCTTATGGAAGTGAACTGCGATGCGAAGAACAGGTCGATATCGGTTCCTATGGAATGATCTCTTATGGAGTTTGCATTTACGACACCAATACTCATTCGGTCGACTGGCGTGAGCGACGCGCAAGAATTGAACACTGCTATCCGGAAGGCGTATGGGAAGTAACCAAACCGGTGACGAGCCCCGTTTTGATCGGTGATGATGTTTGGATCGGAAAAGAAGTCACCATCACTAAAGGAGCACGGATCGGTAACCGCTGCATCATCGGAATCAGGTCCACGATGGGAAGCGGTCTAATCGATGACGACTCAATAGTCGTGGTTGGCAAACCGCGGATCTTATCAAGGCGAGAGGAGATGAGCGCCACAGAAGCTTTACTTAACACGAATGTCTGATAGAAAAATCGTCATCGCCCAGCTTGGTTGCGGCTACTGGGGTCCCAATGTCCTACGAAACTTTTCCGCCCAGCCCGGTTGTTTGGTCAAGTTTGTAGTTGAAATCAATCCCGAGCGACAGGCTTACGTACGAATGAATTTTCCTCGCTCGGAAGTTGTCAGCTCCGTCGACACCGTCCTCAATGATTCTGAAGTCGCTGCCGTCGTCATCGCCACACCTGCTTCTTCTCATTACGAACTCGCCAAGCAAGTCTTGCAAAGCAATAAACACGCTTTTGTTGAAAAGCCGCTCGCGACCAGTACAGCACAAGCTGATGAACTGGTGAAGCTAGCGGAACAACACAAGAAGACCTTAATGGTGGGCCATACGTTTCTCTATAACGCAGCTGTTCGCTACGCACGACAATTGTTGGCAGATGAGGAGCTCGGCAAACTCTATTACATATACAGCCAGCGATTAAACCTGGGCCAGGTTCGCTCTGATGTAAATGCCTGGTGGAACCTCGCGCCACATGACGTTAGCATTTTGCTCTATCTAATGAACAACGAGCTTCCAGTTTCTGTCGCCGCCGAGGGTGTTAGCTACATTCAACCAGGAATAGAAGATGTTGTCTTTGCAACGTTGAAGTGGGCCAATGGTGTCATTGGACACATTCACGTTAGCTGGCTCGATCCAGGGAAGATTAGAAAGATGACGCTGGTGGGCAGCCGCAAGATGGTGGTTTATGACGACATCGGCGATGACAAGATCAAAATCTTCGACAAGGGGGTAGATCGGGTTCCAAAGATCGGTGAACGAATGGATTACGATGTCTCAGATAACTTCCAACTGATACACCGGACCGGCGATATCTGGCTACCGAAGATCTCCTTTCAAGAGCCCCTCAAAACTGAGGCTTCGCATTTTCTTGAATGCCTTCGCAACGGACAGCCCCCCTTAACCGGACCAAAGCACGCGCGTGACGTGGTAGCAGTTTTGGAAGCCACCCAAAACGCTCTGTCTTCGGGACAGGTTGTAACTTTGGAGTAATACATGGGGTCTGATTTAGTGGGCGTCATTCCC
>DASYRR010000255.1:0-13943 GCA_036004125.1 Pyrinomonadaceae bacterium
AGTGAAAGGATATTGACTACCGCACCGAAGCCCGTGCCTTTCTGCCCCACTGGACCTTGGTTTGTTAGTACACCATCAGCTTTTGCTGTAATGCTGGAGCTGAGGCCCACAAGGCCGAAGACAGCCACAGCAAATACAAACGTTTTTAGAAATTTGAAATGAGACATTTCTTAGCTCCTCGTTGTTCTGAAAACTGCACCCCTTGAAATCTGTGAAGTGTAGCTACAGTAAAGATTGACCACTGACTTATAGGTCTTATTGTGGCGAGGTACATGAGCATGCGGGGCAAATGCAGGCTCTAACGCACCGGCCAAAGGCGGTCCCTAGTCGGGTCAGGGACACTGGAACTAGATTGGCACTTGGCGATGCTGAAGCAATGCATGGGCCAATGGGTCTCTCATAAAAAACGCGGAGTTATTGAGGACTATCGGGGGAGACTTTCAGACAGGAGCCAATCGTGTCCAAAACTCAGACTGCCGGTCTAGACTTTGGACATCTGAATCTGATGCTTCTTGATCTTTTGATAGAGTGAACTGCGGGGTATGCCAAGTCTTTTGGCCGCCTTTTCAACGCGACCTTGCTCTTCGTGAAGAACTCTTTCGATATGCTGTTTTTCCATTTCAGTAAGCGTGAGGCGAGTATCGAAAGAGGGGCTACCCACACTGGCATGGCCATCGAAGTGAAGATCCCGCAGGCCGATAGTTGGTCCCTCACTTAATAGGACGGCTCGTTCAATTACATTTCGAAGTTCACGAACATTACCTGGCCACGCGTAACTTTGCAGTGCCTTAATTGACGCTTCGTCGAGCTGGATTCCGCTGCGTCCCAGATCCGTTGAGACTTTATTCAACAGATACTCCGCCAGGGTGGTGATGTCTTCTATGCGATCGCGTAAAGGCGGGAAAGATAGTGGTATCGTGCTAATCCGAAAATACAAGTCGTCACGAAACTTTTTCTCCCTAACCAATTGGCCAACGTCCTGGTGAGTCGCCGCAATTAGCCGCACGTCGACTTGCCGATCTCTAACGTCACCGACTCTTCGAAATCTCTTTTCTTCAAGTACCTTGAGGAGTTTTGGCTGAATCTGAAGGTCGACATCACCGACTTCATCCAGGAAGATTGTTCCCCGATGAGCAACTTCAAACAGCCCCTGCTTCGACGCGGTAGCACTGGTGAAGGCTCCTTTCTCATGACCGAATAGCTCAGTCTCAAGAAGCTCACGACTTAAACCGGCGCAGTTGAGATCTACAAATGCCTCGTCTGCTCGAGGACTGTTTTCATGAAGCCATCGAGCTAACACTCCTTTGCCGGTTCCGGTTTCCCCGAGAATCAGTATTGGACTTTCGGTACTTAGTATTTTCCGTGCCTGGTCAGCCAGCGCACGTATGGCTTGGCTGGTACCGATAAACGGATCAATCGCTTGCCTTACCTGTCGCGTCTTACTGGCTAATTGTTTGTGATGGTTCCTTTGTTTTTGCAGGAGTCGCTGCAGAATAACCTGGAGGGTTGGCAGCTCAAGCGGTTTTGTTAGGAACTGTTCGGCCCCTTCTTTTATTGCCCTGACAGCCAAATCAATTGAACCATGTGCGGTCAGAACAAGAAGCGGAATATCCGAGTCGATTTCCTTCAAACGAGGCAGGAGATCGAGAGCCGTACCGTCTGGCAGCATGTAATCGGCAATTACAATGTCAGGTCTGGACGTGCGGAAGAGATGCTGGGCATCTTCACAGCTTTCAGCTTCTTCAATCTCGTAACCTTGTTGCTCGAGAAAGTCCCGAATCCCAAAGCGAACGCCCGGCTCGTCGTCGACAACCAACACCTTATTTCTGGCCATTTAGCAATCTCCCTCAGGAGGTATTGGGAATCTGGCTATCATACAGGCTCCCCCCTCGGGATTGTTTCCGGCGATGAGTTTGCCTCCATGTTCCTCCATGATGCGTTGCGCTATTGCCAGGCCGAGTCCCGTGCCGCCACGCCGTTTGGAAAAGAAAGGTTCGAAGATTTTGGGAAGGTCCTGATCAAGAATGCCTGGACCCACGTCGCGAACTGCGCACTCAACCCAATCTTGTTTGCCATCGGATACTCTCAGTGCTTCGACCGAGACCGTACTGCCGCTCGGTGAATGCTGGATGGCGTTCTCGATCAGATTTACAAATACCTTTGACAGGCGGCGCCGATCAATTCGAATCTTGGGTAAACCCTCCGCGACGTTGCTTACCAAAATGACATGACCTACCTCCCCTTTGGGAAGACAGGCCCGGATCGAGCGGGCAACCATTTCTTCGATCGAAACTAGATACAGCTCGCCCCGAAAAGGCTTTCCATATTCCAGCAACTCCTCCATTAAAACCGTCAGGCGGCCAATTTCGTCGCGGAGCACATTCGTGTATCGCTGATACTCCGTCCGGTCGCTGAAGCGTGTTTCGAAAGCATCGAGGATGGATGAAATCCCAAACAGCGGATTGCGAACCTCGTGCGCTACACCAGCTACCAGCGATCCCAGCAACGACATCATCTCACTCTGTCGCAGTGAAGCCTCAAGCTCCGTGCGTTTAGTGATGTCCTGGGCAATAAAAATCGCACGTTGTCCAACGGATCCGAACTCGCTGATTAAATAGAGCGTGAGTGCCCATGTTTTGCCCGTGGTTTCGCACTTAACTTCTTCAGCTACAGGCGAGTTACTATTTTGAATGGACGCGATGAGTTCCGCAGCTTTCTTCCACGGTTCATTCTCACCAATCTCACCTATGGGTCGCCCGATAATCTGGTCAGCTTCAGAGCCAGCGATTTGTTCGGCGGCTTCGTTCGAGCGTTTGATAATGCCCTTTAGGTCCACAATGAGGACGGGAAAATCGATAGCATTAAATGTTTGTCGCCACTCCATTGCTGACTGCTGCAACGATGTGTGGAGCTTCTGTTGTTTCTCATCCAGCCGTTTTCTTTCGGTAACGTCGTTAACGATAACTAATTTGCTGTGCTTGCCATCGAACACAACCGGATGTGAACTCATCTCGACATAGATCGTTTGCTTGTCGCGTGTCTCGTGTCGCCAGGGACTGGAAAGGACCAGCTCATTTGCGTCGTTGGTGTTTTTGATTAACAAGGCCGGGATGTCTTCTTTGGCGCGGATACTGTCAATCGTCATCGACAGAAACTCCTCACGCGAGTAGCCGTACGTACGAGTTGCCGCTTCATTCACGGCCAGAAAGGCGAGCGTTTCTTCGTTGTAAACCCAAATAGGTTGAGGAGTAGATTCGAACAACAATTTGTAGCGTGATTCAGAATCCTGAAGTGCATCCTCGAATCTCTTACGTTCCGTAACGTCACGCGCGACACCACGAAAGCCTGTGGTTTCCTCGAACCTGTCTTTGATTGGCGAAATCATCAAATCAAGCCAACGGTCCTCGCCGTTTGCCGAACGTGCTACAAACTGGTGACGAAACTCCGTTGCTTCCGCCGATCGGTACAGACTCGCCGCGAAACCATTGCTGTCGGGAATGATTCCAAACACAGCGAAGAACGACTCCCCGATAATCTCCTGGGCCGCGCGACCAAGAAACTTTGCTCCTGCGGTGTTTATGCTCGTCAAATGGCCGGTAAGATCCTGCGTGAAAATAAAGTCGCTTGCCTGTTCGACCAAGTCCCGATAATTCGCTTCAAGTCGTGACCGTTCCAGTAGCCGCGATACCTTAGCGACTAGTCTCGTAGCGTCGAAAGGAACCTCCAGATAATCGTCGGCACCGGCCCTGAGGCCTGCGACAACGCTTTCGGTGTCTCTTTGAAGGGCGCTAACTAGAAGAATAGGAACGGAGCGAAGATCGCTATCGGCCCGAAGCCGCTGACAAAACTCCAAACCGTTCATTCGCGGCATGGAGACGTCGCTAATGACAAGATCGGGGCGGGTTTCCTTGGCCAGGTCCAGGGCCTGCAACCCGTCTTCCGCTGTCAAGACTGAATAGCCAGCCTTGTGCAAAAGAGTTTGCATCAACACAAGTTGCTCGGGAACATCGTTGACAATCAGAACAGAATTGTCTTCGTGACCGCTGGAGATTTTTACCCCCTGCATTCGGACTCTTGACCTCGATTGCTTCGTTTTGATTTGGAAACTCGGCGACTCGCCCCTAAATTGCGGAATAGGTGATTTCTATTTCTAACGTTTGGGGGATAGAGATCCAAAGGATTAATGGGGCGGAGTATAACACAGCCTTTTCTGTCCCAAGTCTCCAAAGTCGGGCATTTCATTGACCGAAGCGCCCTCGTTCCGGATGGCTTGGCTGAATCACGCGACAGCTTCATCTTTCTCGGTAAACCGAAACCAGCTTCCGTGAATCAAAAGCTTACTACTTATCAATTTTTGTGGGGGTTGAAACCCGTTTGGAGATCAAATACCCTGCTTGTGTTGAGGAGTATTATTTGGAGAAAATAATTATTTGAGAAATGGAGCGATTATGAGGAGTTTAGGTTCCGGGACTGCCTCCCGGTTAAAGATGTTCTTGAGTTTGACCCTTTTAGTTGTGTCGGTGGGCGCCTGCCGTGCTCAAACTGGTTTGTTGGGATTGACGAGCGCACAACCCGCCCCTGCTCCGGTGAGTTCTGCTGTCTCGCTTTCGCAGGCATCGTACGCTGACCTGGTAAACCGCGTGTCGCCCGCGGTGGTTACTATCAGGTCGACGGAGCGCTCGCGACCCGCACAACAGTTTCCGTTCATGGATGACCCCGGCTTTCGAGAATTCTTCGGCGACCGGATGCCCCAGCAATCCCCTCAGAGAGTACAAGGTGTCGCCTCTGGAGTAATCGTAAATGCCGAAGGTTACATTTTGACAAATCACCATGTCGTCGATGGTGCCCTCGAGATTCGAGTTGAGTTGACTGATAACAGGACTTTTACGGCCAAACTTGTGGGTTCCGACCAGGCGAGCGACCTGGCGGTCTTGAAAATAGATGCCAAGAATTTGCCGACACTATCTTTCACTGACTCCGACAAGGTTCGAGTGGGAGATTTTGTTTTGGCAGTCGGCAATCCGTTGGGTATTGGACAAACCGTTACCTCCGGAATCATTAGCGCCAAGGGACGCCAAACGGGACTGAGCGACGGCAGTTTTGAAGACTTTCTGCAAACTGACGCCGCCATCAATCGAGGAAACTCTGGTGGTGCGTTGGTCAACACCAACGGCGAACTGGTTGGTATTAACTCACAGATTCTTTCGCCCTCCGGTGGCAACATCGGCATCGGCTTCGCGATACCCTCGAACATGGCCAAGGCCGTAATGGATCAGTTACTGAAGACCGGAAAGGTTCGACGTGGGATGCTAGGTGTGTCGATTCAGCCTGTCGATGCAGACCTGGCCGCAAGTCTTGACCTGCCAGCAGCGCGTGGTGCGATTGTTACGGCGGTTTCGGCTGCGGGTCCGGCTGAGCAAGCAGGAATCAAACGAGGGGACGTGATAACCGGAATCAACAATCAGCCAGTTGCCGACTCCAACGGTTTGCGTAACCTCGTTGCCAGTATTTCCCCGGGAACAAACGTGAAAGTCAGCGCAGTACGTGATGGCAAGCAGCAAGACTTTCAGGTTGCGCTCGCAGAATTGCCCGAACGCAAAGCTGCTGGTAGTGATGAGCAGAGCGATGGCGAGGGCACCGCCGCCAACACCGGAAAATTCGGGTTGAGTCTCCAATCGTTGACAGCTGACTCGGCTTCACGCTTTGGTTTGGATGCCAATGATCAGGGTTTGCTCGTCACGCGAGCGAATCCGAACGGTACGGCTGCCGACGCGGGAATCAGACAAGGGGACTTGATCCAGGAAGTTAATCGTAAGCCTGTACGAACCCTTGCCGAATTCACTGCCGCGATCCGTCAATCCGGTCAACGGCCTGCATTGCTGTTAGTAAAGAGGCGCGACGTTGTCATTTATGTCACGCTGCGCCAAGAGTCGTAACTACAAAAACAAGCTGAACCGAAATCGAGCCAGGCTGGGACTGGCTCGATTTTTTATATCCTGGTTCCGTTACTGGCCGTTCTTTCAGACCGCGAAAGAAACTGTGATAAAGAACTTGACTCGCGACTCTCCCGCCGCTAAGTTGCCTTATCCAGTTTCGCAGAGAGGGAGAGGTCAGTTGAGCGACGACGGTGTGAGACCGCGCGAGTTTGATCGCCGCCCATGGGGTACCTACGAAGTACTGGACGAGCGGGATCTCTTCAAGGTGAAACGCATTGAAGTGTTGCCGGGAAAGAGACTCAGTTATCAGAAGCACTCGAAACGCGCGGAGCACTGGTTCGTTGTGGCTGGTGAGGCAAAAGTAACCTTGGACGATCGCGAAATCTTCGTGCCTGCGGGTCAGTCGATCGATATCCCAATCGGCGCCGCTCATCGTGTCGAAAACGAAGCAGCTGAGACACTCGTCTTCATTGAGGTTCAACGGGGAAGTTATCTGGGTGAAGATGACATCGTTCGACTCCAGGATGACTTTGGCAGAGTTGGTTGAAGCTTGATGTCCGATATGCTTTAGCTTGTCGTTGTTATCATTCAGCGGGGCCTCTTCAGGAAGCACACGACAAGACACATGCCGTTCGGACACGCGACAAGCTGAAGCATATCGGACATCCTCCGTCTCTAAATCCAAACACAGTTGGGAACAGCCATGGCAGATTCTGCTAAGGAAGACTATTCCAATGCACAGGGTGTCGCACTCCCAGCCAGTGACGCGCACGTGGATGCAGGAATTTGGTCCGCAATAAAAGAGGCACTGCGAGGGTCTCATCGCAACTACACGGTGGGGCCAATTGGTCGCTCCATAGTCTTACTCGCGATTCCCATGGTCCTCGAGATGGTCATGGAAAGTGTGTTCGCTGTTGTCGATATCTTTTGGGTGGCCCACCTCGGTACTGACGCTGCGGCAACTGTTGGACTAACTGAGTCGTTGCTGACGCTGATCTACGCACTCGCGATCGGCCTGAGCATAGGAGCAACGGCCACCATCGCTCGTCGCATTGGTGAACAGAATCCGGAGGGCGCAGCGCGTGCTGCGGTTCAAGCAATCGCAATCGCACTCTTCGTGTCGCTTGCCATTGCTGCCGTTGGTGCACCTCTTGCGCCGCGGCTTCTCAGGGTGATGGGCGGTTCGCCATGGGTTATCGAACATGGATCGGGATTCACTCGCGTGATGTTGGCAGGCAACGTAACCGTCGTCATGCTCTTTATGGTGAACGCGATCTTTCGTGGAGCGGGTGATGCTGCGATCGCAATGCGCACTCTGTGGTTGGCGAATTGGATCAATATCATTCTTGGACCATGTTTGATTTTTGGTATCGGACCATTTCCGAAGCTCGGCATAATTGGGGCCGCGATCGCTACCAACATTGGCCGTGGAACCGGAGCACTCTTCGCTCTCAGCCGGTTGTTTACGTCTGGTGGCCGATTCGATATCAAGCGCCATCACCTCAAATTAGAACCGGCGATAATGCTGCGCCTGGTTCGTTTGTCGGCAACCGGAACTTTTCAAGTTTTTATCGGGATGGCGAGTTGGATCGGGCTCGTTCGGATCATCTCGAGTTTCGGCAGTAACGCGGTTGCCGGTTACACCTTTGGAATTCGAGTCATTCTTTTTGCGTTACTGCCGTCGTGGGGGATGTCGAACGCGGCGGCCACGATGGTTGGTCAAGCGTTGGGTGCACGTAATCCAGATCGTGCTGAACGTGCTGTCTGGTTGGCTGGTTTTTACAACATGATCTTTCTCGGTTGCGTAGGATTGTTGTTCATCTTTTTCGCTCCGCAGATCATTTGGTTCTACACGGATGATCCAAACGTCGCGCAGTATGGAGTGGATTGCCTGCGAATCGTAGCTTACGGCTTTCTCTTTTACGCCTATGGGATGGTGCTCGGCCAATCGTTTAATGGCGCCGGCGACGCCTGGACCCCCACTATCATCAACTTATTCGTCTTCTGGCTCTGGGAGATCCCTCTCGCTTACGTTCTCGGAGTCAAGTTTGCACTCGGTCCTCGTGGTGTTTTTATTGCGATGACCGTTGCATTCTCCACTTTAGCCCTGGTGAGTGCCGTCGTGTTTCGTCGCGGGAGATGGAAGACCCGGATGGTTTAGCTAAAACTGACTCTCCTGTAGTAGCGAGTCCGAACACTCTGTCGCAGTTCACTACGGTTTTGCGCCCCTTTTGTAACGTCAAATACCTTCTAAACGCGACCAGTCAGCCTTTGTGACGACGGCACTTATGTTGCCTAGATCTAGGTGGGACGATCGTCACTGAGGTCACTAGTGGAGGGTCTATGAAGGACAAAATGCAATCGAAAAAGGACGAGGCGAAGGGTTGGAATCCAGATGCCCCAACTGGTCAAGAAGCCCTCACAACACATTGACTCTTGCCCAGAAATGGGACGTGCGGAATGAGCGAGGAGAATCCTCATGGAGAAGAAACTGAAGGGAAAAAAGATCGCAATCCTCGTAGCTGATGGCTTTGAGCAGGTAGAACTAACCGAACCAAAACAAGCGCTTGAAGCTGCGGGAGCAACGACGGAAATTGTTTCCCCCGCCGACGAAGAAGTTCAGGGATGGAACCACGATGAAAAAGCTGACGCGTTCCACGTCGACATGCCACTAAAGCGCGCTAGATCCGACGACTACGATGCATTGTTGTTGCCTGGCGGAGTCAGAAATCCGGATCAGCTCAGACAACTGACGCGTGCACTCGAATTTATTGATGGATTCTTCGCTACGGGCAAACCGGTTGCAGCAATTTGTCATGCGTCATGGACCTTGATCGAAGCGGGCGTAGTAGACGGTAGAAAGATCACGTCCTGGCCCTCACTGAAAACTGACTTGAGGAACGCCGGTGCTGATTGGATTGATCGGGATGTGGTCGTTGATAACGGCTTAGTCTCCAGTCGCAAACCAGCCGACATACCCGCTTTCAATAAGAAGATGATCGAAGAATTCGCGGAAGGACGACACCAGAACGGCACGCAGTTTCGAATGGGCGCGTAAGGGATGCGTTTGACAGACGGCGTCGGATCAACTCCAAGGCAAAATCTTGCTCTACCTCTTTCCTGACGACGTTCTTTGGGGGGCTGCCGTTTCAAGCGCTACAACAAACAAATGAGCGTTATCTACTTGAGGACTGGTTGGTCCAACGCCTCGAACTGGGAGCGCCGGGAGCCGGGCAACTTCTTGAAAGCCGATCGCTCATTGGCACGCTTACCTGGGCGATGACCCAACCGTCGCTGACGCCTTGTTGGACCGCCTCCTGAGCGCTGCTCATCGCCTCGAACTCAAAGGAGAGTCAATGCGTAAACGAGAAAAATCCTTGACGGCTAATGAGTCCAAGAGTAAATAATCATCCGCCGGCGTCAGGCGACATTCGGGCCGCTCACAATCAACCGGAACGCCTGCTCACGATGAACCGGAATCACTGCTCACAATCGCCGAAATACGCAAGGGCCGCCGGTAAACTCATCAGGACTGGTAAACCTACCCATTGCTGATGAGTAGTAGCGGGCTAAGAAGTAATCCAGTCCAGTCTCATTATCACGTTCTTTTGAGGTTAAGAACGGGTAATTCAAGCCCGCGAAGACAGCGATCCCATGTTTCGCATCAAAGGACGGGATCCCGCCTTGGCTGAACGCGCGATTCATGTTGTAAGGTGTTGGCGGGATTGGTGAAGCCGCTAGAAGGAGAACGCTTGGGAGTGTAAGTGCAACCTAGCCTTTCTCTTAATCGTCCGCCCATGATTTTTTTGGGTTTAATGGGCAAGATAGACAAAAATAACTTGAGTACTTCGAGCCCGTTCTTTTAGACGCGCGGGCACAAGCTGACATCATCTTAGCCTGAAGTGAGATACTAGAATTTGCTCATTGGTTCTGACTTTCAACTGCTTGGCCGTCACGGATCTCGAAGTAAGATCTAGCATGCGATCCGTTCACCGTTTGAAACCAATATTCGTAACGCTCACCCGTCGACAAAGTCGGGGGCACCCCGTTGTTCTCCGGATATACCTGCCTATAACCCTCAGGCACAACTCCGTACTTGATGCGGCGAATCTTCTCCAAAAGCTCTCCATGAAGAAATCCTGCCTTAGGTTCGATCTCCCACAGTGCAAAACTTCTGTCTGTACCTACATCTCGTTGCTTAGGCCCATAAATAAGGAGATTCCCCAATGTACCACTCCCTGAAAGAACAAAGGTTGGCGTGGATCCGCCCTCAAGTTTCACTCGGGTCTTGCGCTCGAATCCCGCTTCGCAATTAATGAATGTTAGTACGCTGAAAACAAGTACTAATTCCAACTTGACTGATAAAAGGGTCATTTGCAAATTTCTCCTCCGCCTTTTCCCAATTTATTGGGTGCCAACAGAGACTCAAAAGCGAATGACGTAGGGACCGTGCAATTGCTTAAGCCTGTTAGGCACGAACTCCAGAAATATGTGTTTGGTCGTTTCTCCCCCTGGGCTATACACGTCCGTATGGTAGGTTATGTGCGTATTGCGCATCTGCGGATGGGGAAAACACCCGGAGCAAAGACCAGCTTGAAATAGTGTTATGTGAAGCGTCGGCCCTTGAGGTTTCGCAAAATCTCGGCCTTGCCAATGGTCCGGATGAGGTTCACCTGGAATATACTCATATCCCGCTCCTTGTAAAGCGGACATACTGTTACCTAGTGTAACGTAGCTCGGGGGAGGGCTTGAAGTTTGGTCTGATAATGCTGCCTGACCGGCTTGTACGACACCCCAACTGTGGGAATTGGTGCTGTCATCACCATACAGCTGAATGACACGTCCTCGAGTATCAACAAACGAATAGTTGTTAGGCACGTCATGAATCTTTCGATCGTTTACCCACTCATAGGAATAAAACTCCTGTCCGGTCTCGTCGTCTTTATGTTGAGTTTGTTTCCATCCCTTCATAGTAAAAGGAGTGGAGTCAACTAGCTCCCATTGCCCCTCGTTCCACGGCTTGTCGCTATGAGGCTCTTCAGGTTTCCAACGCCAGTCCAAGTCTTCCTGCATTAGACCATTCGGATCAATGTAATTGTGCACGATTTCCGGCACAGCAGTGATTGCAGGCCGAGAGATTTCAAGCGAAGTTGCACAAGATAGCGGCGCATCCGATTTTTATTGCGCTTTTGGAACTTACAAATATTGCGTCATCACAAATTTTTCAATCGGGAGGTTCGGTTCAATTTTAGTTACCTTAGATTCTTTCTTATCCAAGAAGTTTCCACTGTCGGGATTTGTTGTAGAAGAACTTATCTTCTTTACTTCATAAAGATAGAAATTGTTCTCTTTGCACGTAAAGTTGAATTGAATTTCATAGTGATCTAAACCACCACCCCAATCAACTTTTATGTCAAAGCCTCTTTCACTTTTTTCTACAGAGTTTAGCGAAAAGTTCTTAGCTTCTGATTCTTTTGGCAATTCGATTTTTGATATAACCTCGTCGCCAACTACAATATTCAAATCTTTAGGAATAACAGGGTCTGAATCTTTTTTTCGATTAGGATTCTCATCCACAACAAGCCTGTACTCGTTTGCATTACGGCAATCTAAGGTTCTTGCCGTCT
The DNA here is from genome assembly GCA_036004125.1 of Pyrinomonadaceae bacterium. Classification (GTDB taxonomy): domain Bacteria; phylum Acidobacteriota; class Blastocatellia; order Pyrinomonadales; family Pyrinomonadaceae; genus PSRF01. The sequence continues at coordinate 11,564 of DASYRR010000255.1, forward strand.
TCTCATCAACAACTTTTCTAACAGACGAATTTTGAAAAGTTGTCCCCGTCTTGTTTGCTGAACAAGCTACCGTTAAGAGGAGTAACATAACCGCAAAAAACGCGCCGACAAATTTATGAGATTTCATTAACATAGGCAATTGAGTTCAAATGAAGATCCTAACGAACTACATCTGGTTTCCTATAGAACCCGCCACCACATAACGGTCGGGATAAGAAAGCAGATGAAAGTTCGCGTGACTCTTCCTGTTTCACTGACTTCGCGTCCTCTCCAATCGAGTCGGGGCTTTATCCGGTTTCCGCATATCATTCGAGCTGTCGAGCAACCCAATAAAGAATAGGAACAGAATAGGGACGGCCATAAATTCATTAGATTTAGCGAATCCTCCCAAAACTGGAAGTTTTCTACATGTCTGTTTATGGTGGTAATCAACCCATATTCCGCGAAGGACCGCGAATTTACTCTTCAACTCAGCTACGAGATGTACGACTCATAGCGAAGGCTCCAAAACACTGATAGCTTAGAACCTCCAAAAAATGCTTTGTCCTCTTGCCCCAGTCGCGACTAAATTTCTCGTCTGGTTCCTGGCGCCCGTCACATAGTGAAAGTCACGGTTCTGGGTCCAGTTCGCAGCATTCGTAAACACAGCAGCGGGCATTGTGTAGCTTGTTCCGTAGTAGGTGACCGAATGTCCCCACCTGGCTATTTGTGCGTTTTCGAAGGTGCTAAATATCTGGCCGGATATATGGATGCTAGCAAACTGCCGGAACTTAGCGTGGCTTCCCCCAGGTCCATTCAAACCCCAGGCTAAAAAGTCCGTGCCGTCCCAACGCCGCGCCCCACCCGTCGGATCCTGCCCACCTCCTACGGCATCAAGCACACCCGCTCTCGCCGCATTCGCTCGGACACTGATGTCAGCAGTAGCTACGCCAGTATTCTTGACGCTTGCGGGAGCACTTGAAAATCCGGTCTGAAGCAAATTATACACAGTCGTGTTGGTCGCATTTGCCTCGTTATTTGAAGTATGTGCAATCCAGAGGTATTCATCCGCGTTGTCGGTTCCACCCTCATGTCTGACAATGTTTGCACTTCGTGTAAATTCAGTGTGGGTGATAGGCAAAAGTTGGGGTACTAGATTGATCGATCCATCTGCCTCCCGGGTCTCGTTTAACGCATACACTCTATTGTCGTTTATGCCGTCCGTGTACGCCCAGCTGCCATCCCTGTTGTAATAATCTCCAAACCTTCCGGTCGGATCAATAATAATTAGTGGGTGGTTTCTCACATAGGAATAAAGATTCCAACTTTGCGGATCATTCGCCGACTGGTCGGCGAATGGTTGGTCAGCCGAAGTAAAGCGTCCCTTGGTGTTCACATTGCCTCCCTGAGAAGGGTACTGCGTGAGCATTCGACGGCTCAAAGTTACATCCAAACAGTCTACAGGTATGGATATAGATTTATTGGAGAAGTGAGCTCGTATGAAGATCCGAATGCGCTGCACCGAGCTGATTTAGAAGGAAGTCTCCTGAGTGTTCAGGAAAATTTCACGGACCGTGGGTTGACGGACTTAGACTCTGCTGAAGCAATGCTCACCCTAGCGGGAGGATTGAGAATTGAGGCTTGGAAGAGCTCTTTCGGAACTAAAATTACCGTGGTAGTGCCCGAACCTCGTGTTGCGAATCGAGTCGATGGGGTTAGTGCTCGCCAAACATCGCAAACCGACGAGGTGGTGGTAACGACTCTCAATCGAGATGGAATGCGATATATTACGGTCGCGCTAGACTACGAATTATCTTGACAAAGGATTCTGTTAGAGAAGCCCTTCAGTGAACCAATAAACCAATTTCGTACCCCCGCTTTTGTGGTAAATATAGCCTCACGCCAGTAGTTGTTCGTTTACTTCCAACCAATCAAAGGGTCTCGAGATGAGTGGAAAGCTTTCGCGGCGCAAGCTGATCGCGCAAATGTCTGTACCGCCGATCGCGGCCTCGCTTGGTGCTTCAGTATTTGGCGCTCGAACCGTTACGGCACAGTCCGGTGCTTCGTCTACTGAGGACAAACTATCAGGTGCGCGCGTTTTCAACGTCCGTGATTTCGGGGCCAAGGGTGATGGCTCAACGCTCGATACCGTGGCCGTGCAATCGACGATCGATGCCGCACACAAGAACCAGGGTGGCATAGTCCTCGTTCCCGCCGGCACTTTCGTAGTCGGCACAATTGAGTTGAAGAGTAATGTCATCCTGCACCTCGCCGCGCAGGGTCGATTGTTGGGAAGTGAAAAGGCTGAACATTACAGAGCTGGGAATGGGATTCCACCGAGTAACGGAAACGTCGTGATGATCTCAGCCGCAAACGCTGAGAACATAACGATTGATGGTCC
>DASYRR010000256.1:0-3625 GCA_036004125.1 Pyrinomonadaceae bacterium
TTCCCTGTAACAAAGCGGTGACAAGTCCCCGCACTCCAAGGAGCCGCCCCTCAGCAAAGGATTGAAAGCATAGACATGAGTGCGATCCAGGAACTGATCGATAGTTACGACCCAAGCGCCGTTCTGGATCATGCTTTCACAATTCCTTCATCCTGGTACACAAGCCAGGAACTCTATGATCTGGAATTGAACACAGTCTTCTCGAATTCCTGGCACCTCGCAGCCCGCAGAGATCAACTTCAAGAACCTGGACAATATGTAACCTTAGACGTCGCGAACGAACCCATTGTCCTGGTGCGCGACAATGAAAACGTGCTTCGCGGTTTCTTCAATGTGTGCCGGCATCACGCTGCCGCTGTTATGACTGAGCCACAGGGAACTGCAGCTCAACTTCGTTGTCCTTATCATGGCTGGACGTATTCATTGGCCGGAGAATTGAAAGGCACCCCAGACTTCATCGGTGTTTGCGATTTCGAACGCCAAGCCAATGGCCTCGTATCTGTGGAAACCGCCGAGTGGGAAAATTGGGTATTTGTGAGAACATCGCGAGAGGGTCCATCTTTGGCTGACTTTCTTGGCTCGAATCTGATGGATCAAATCCGTCCGCTCAATCTTCAGAATCTTTATTGGCTCGAACGTCGTCAGTTTCACTTCGACTGCAACTGGAAAGTCTTTGTCGATAACTACCTTGACGGTGGTTATCATGTACCGCATCTGCACAAAGGTTTGGATAGCGTGCTCGATTACAGCAACTATTTGATCGAGACCGGTGAGCGTTTTTGTTTGCAGTGGAGTCCCGTCGTTAGCGAAGGAGCTGAGGCCAAAACCGGGGCTGTTCGAAAGGGCGATCGTGCTCTGTATTATTGGATCTATCCCAACTTCATGATCAACTGGTACGACGGCGTGCTTGATACGAACCTCGTTATTCCACGCGGCATCAATCAAACTGAAGTTATCTTTGATTTCTATTTTGCAGATATTGTGTCTGAAGAAACGCGTCAACGAAATCTTGCAAGTATGGAAGTTGGTCAGCAAATCCAGGACGAGGACGTGGCGATTTGTAAGTCAGTCCAGCGCGGCCTGAACTCACGTGCCTACAACGCAGGGCGACTTTCAGTGCGACGTGAAGGGGGCGAACATTTATTTCATCGATTGTTGTATGCAGATCTGAAGAGCGGGCTTGAAATGGCCGATATGCTTTAGCTTGTCGTCGACGAACAATTTACGACCCTGGGTTTACTCAAACTCAAAGCAGATCAAGCGGGTGCAAGCGAAATCCGTTAGGTGAGTTTCGGATTTTCATCTGAGCCTTAAAACTTTCTCTGGGCACGACAAGACAGACGCATATCGGACATTTTCTCCTTGACCCCCAACTCAAACCTTCCCACCCACAAACAACATCGCGGTCATCTTCTCCGTGTGCTGGGGCTCGGCTTTGGTCTCGCCGTAATTATCGGCAATACAATTGGTGCCGGAATATTTCGTTCGCCCGGTACGATAGCCGCACACCTGCCCAATGTTTGGCTCTTCCTCGGCGTGTGGATTATCGGAGGTTGCTACGCGTTATTAGGGGCCATCTCGATTGCAGAGCTTGGCGCGATGATTCCGCGGTCGGGCGGCCAGTATGTATTCGCTCGTTATGCGCTCGGGGAATACGCGGGATTCATCGTGGGCTGGACGGATTGGCTTTCGACTTGCGGAAGCACGGCGGCGGTTGCATTAGTCATTGGCTCATTCACTGGAGCGCTCTTTCCAACAATGGGAGCCTCGGCAGGGATCCTGACAACGGCGTGCGCGATTACTATTCTGTTTGGCTTATTACAATGGCGCGGCATCCTGTTGGGTAGCACAGCTCAAAACATCACCAGTTTGCTCAAGGCGGTTGCATTCATGGCGCTAATTGGTGCGGCCCTGTTTCTTGGCGGTGGAGGTTCATTTTCGCAGCCTCAACCGCAAAACAAAGTCGCAGGAGTGGCTTTGCTCACGGGTATTATCTTGTCGTTGCAAGCGGCGATTTACACCTACGACGGATGGACCGGCGTCATCTATTTTTCCGAGGAGGTTAAGAATCCTGGAAGCGATGTGCCTCGTTCGATGATCGGCGGGGTGCTTCTGGTAATCGCTATCTATCTGCTGGTGAATGTCGCGCTTCTGTATGTATTGCCGATCTCGCAACTCGTCGGCAAAGAATTCGCAGCCGGGGAAGTCGCGAACGTCATTTTTGGTCGATACGGCGATCCCATCTTTCGTTGGCTCACAATTGTGTCGATGCTGAGCACGATCAATGCGTGTCATCTAATGAATACGCGTGTCCTCTTTGCGATGAGTCGTGATGGATTATTTGCCAGTCGAGTAGCGAATGTGAACGAGGGCGGCACTCCCGGGGCGGCATTGTTTCTAACCGTTGCGGTCTCGCTGATGATTATCGTGTTTGGCCAAACCTTTGAAAAAGTAATAACCGTTGTTGCCTTCTTCTTCGTAGCGAACTACTCCCTCTCATTTATTGCACTGTTTGTGTTGCGTCGCCGAGAGCCCGAGAAAGATCGTCCTTATCGCGCGTGGGGATATCCGTGGACTACAGGCTTAGCACTAATTGGCTCCATCCTATTTCTGATTGGAGCGATCGCCAGCGACACGCGAAACAGTATTTACGCATTGTTGCTGCTGGCAGTGAGTTATCCTGTGTTTCGGCTGGTGCGTAAGTAATGTCCGATAAACTTCAGTTTGTCGATCGGTTTGGTCCTGCGGCTCCAACGATACCAGGCACTCCTCGGCCACCACACGACAAGCTAAAGCATATCGGACATCTGGCAGCCCTCGTTATCGACTTCCAGCAAGCGGATGGTCGAGCGGATTCTGTGCATAGCAAAACAGGCGGCGATCTTCTTTCCGATCTCGTCGTCATTATCTGTAACTAAGGCGATAATACTCGGGCCAGCACCACTCAACGCCAATCCCAAAAGACCTTCCAATTCAGGAAGCGCGAGAGCTTCAGCAAGTCCAGGCACCAACGACTCTCGACGCGGCTGATGTAAGCGGTCACGCATTGCCTCGGCAAGAAGATCGTACCGCTGATTTGCCAGCGCAGCAGTGAATAATGCTGTCCTTTGCAAATTGAAAACTGCGTCTCCGCGGCTCATATTTCGCGGCAGCGCCGCACGGGCTACGTGCGTCGGCAATTGTGATTGAGGTGATACCACTACGGTACGAATCGTCGTTGGCCAATCAAACCTGAGTGATAACACGTTCCCATCCACGCCGACGCAACTCGTGACGAACCCACCATGTAGAGATGCTCCGACATTGTCTGGATGACTCTCAAATTCAGTCGCGTAGTTTTGCACGGTCTGATTCGATATTTCATGTTGACACAACATGCTACACAACTTGATCCCGCCGACAATCGCCGCTGCACTGCTGCCTAGTCCACTCGCAAGTGGAATGTCGTTATGAACGACTAGATCGATTGGCGGCAGCGCTAACGATTCACGCCTTGCAGCGAAAGCCATGGCTCGATAGATCAGGTTGGTAGAGTTACGGGGAAGCGATGCATTCTCGCGAGAGCCAGTAGTCCGGACGCGACATTCAACCGAACTCTTTGCAAGTGGAACTGCCCGAATTGTCA
>DASYRR010000257.1:0-23655 GCA_036004125.1 Pyrinomonadaceae bacterium
AGGACAGCTTGTGTGTCCACGTTTGAACTCTCTGCGCAAACTCTGCGTTCTCTGCGCCTCTGCGGTTAAAAGGCGGCCGAAACCATTTACCGCAGAGACGCAGAGAACGCAGAGTTTGCGCAGAGAAGAATGCAAATCAGAACACCATTTTGACTACCAATCAGGTGCTATTGAGCCTCCTTAACTGCCGGCTACTGCACCGGTCGAATGTCTCTAGCAAAGATCGACCACCTCGACGGTGCTCCTTCAACATAGGGTCGCAACTCAATCCAGGAAAGTTTTGGTTGTAGGTGATGTTCACGGTGCATGGATAGACCCAGTGAGAACCAATACATGACCCCACCATAGTAGTTATGTGAGCGCGCCTCTGCCGAGCCGATCGAGAAGCCTTCGTGAGTCTGTACCGCAAATGGATACCAGAGTAAGAGTGAAACAAGAATCAGGGAAGGCACCATACCCAGCAACAGCCGATAGGGACCCACCAAGACCAGAATCGCGGTATATACGACTGCGATACCCAGGTAGTTGAGAAACAACTCAAACAGATCGCCTCTTTTCAGCCGCCCGCGTTTCCGCAGCCAGAAGAACCAATGATGAGGCATGGCGATCGCGCGCAGTGCCAGTTCCACCAGATTCCGCGACTTCATGAAGTGGTCCGGATCTTTGTCCGGCAGATTTGTGTGCGCGTGGTGCAGTTGATGCGTGCGCCGGAAATTTGTGAACGGCACCATGCTTGGAATCAGCGCAACCCGGCCCCACCAAAAATTCGTGGCCTTGGTTCTTCCAAGATGTCCATGAACACTCTCGTGGGCCATGACCGTACCCAAAAAGATCAGGTAAGTGCGCACGATGATATCGACGATCGCGACAATCGGCGTTCTAACAGGGATGAATAGAGTGCCAATGGAGAGCACAACGACAAAGGAAATGATGGTGCGACTAAGGTAATAGATCTGTGGTCGTTGCCAGCGGGAAGGGAGTTGTTGATGTTTGATTGCAACCATCGCTACGGTCGAGACCTCAGGACGAGGGTAGGGTTTTTGAGGTTGTTTTATAGTCGCAGTTGTGACACTTCATCGAGTGTCATTTGCGACAGCCGAATTAAGACAACGCCATATGAGAATTACATCGGCCCATCCGGGTCTTACGATTGTTGGAAACGGATAAGCTGAAAGACAAGTTATCGCCAAAAATGGAGGCAGTTGGGAATGGGCTCAGATTTCAAACACCTCACCAGAATTAACTAGTAGGGAAGGAGCAAGCGGCGCAATTACGAACCTCACTAGAATCTAACAAGTAGGGAAGGGGGCAAGCGGACCTACACGAGTCTTGCCAGCCTTGAACAGTAGGTCCGCTTGCCCCCTTCCAACTTGTTAATTCTGGTGAGGCGCTTGAGGATACACTTAGTGAGAAAGTCTCCATTACTCGTAATCATTTTTCTTGCCCCTGCGCTCGCGGCTTTTGCTCAATCCACCGCCACTGTCACCGCCCGTCTCGATACCCTCCGCGCGCAGGGCTATGAAGCTCTCTATAACCTCGACTACGACACCGCCAGAAAACGTTTTCAGGAAATGACCCAACTTGCTCCAGATCATCCGGCCGGTGCGCAGTGCGTCGCTGCCAGCTTGTGGCTGCAACAACTCAACGAATCGTGGGAACTAAAGGCTACCCTCTACAACAGCAAGTCGTATGTTCACGAGAATGAAAAGCTCGATGAGCAAAGGGTCTCGGAGTTTCATAAATGGATTAAGCAAGCGAAGCAATTGTCGCAAGTTCGATTGCGTCGTGATCCGCGTGATCAGGATGGTCTCTATTTCCTGGGTGCGGCGGAGGGTTTGGAGGCTGCCTTTTCCGCGGCGGTCGAGCGCAGGTTCATGCGTGCATTGAGAAGCGCATCAGACTCTGTCGATCATCATCAAGCGCTGCTCAAACTCGAACCGGATTTTCATGATGCAGAGCTCACGATCGGGTTGAACGACTATATTATCGGTGCGCTGCCATTGCCGCTGAAAATTCTTGCCGGATCGATGGGCGTACGTGGTTCAAAGAAACGCGGATTACAAACGTTGGAGAGAGTCTCAAACAAAGGCCACTGGGCGCGCGACGTCGCCAAGGTGTTGTTGGTCGACCTTTACAAACGCGAGAAACGCTGGTCTGATGCCATTACGGTCTCGCGCGAACTCGCTACGAAATACCCCCGCAACTATTTGTTCAAACTTCAACTGGCCGATGCATTCACTGCCAGAATACTAGCGACGTCCAGGTCAGACACGACCTCGACCTCGGATCAGCTTGAACTACCCAAAATCTTTGAGCTGCTGCTCGCTGACAAAGCTACCGAGGTTTCGGCTCTCGATCTGATTCACTTCCGTTATGGTGAGACACTGCTGGTGCTCGACAACCCTAATCGCGCGTTGAAAGAGTTTCAGCTAGTCGTGAGCCACCGGACAGCTGAACCCTGGCTACAAACGATGAGTAAACTGCGTGTTGCCCAGAGTCTTGATCTAGTTGGCAAACGCACCGAGGCCCTGGCGACCTATCGCGTTCTAATTAGCTCTCCAACAAGCGACGAAGTTCGGGACGAAGCGCGACGTGGACTTCGTGAACCCTACCGCCTCTCTGGCCAACCGCGGAATGACTGAATCGTGGTTAGGGTCGAGACTCCCGGCCCGCTCCTTACGACATTAAATTTGACCATGACGTTAGTTGGTGAATTACCAAAACCTCAGCACGCACATTGCTTGGATCGTTGCCTTCAGTAGTGCGGCTATGCTTCACTGCGCCCATCGATGACTCAATCTGCCAAAACCGATCTCGATCAACTGCTGTCGAAAATCCGTTCCTTTCTCCGCGAGGAAGTCTACCCTTTAGAACGATCCTTCTTGCGCCAACCTTTTCGAGAATTACTTCCGACACTTCAGGCAAAGCGAGATCAAGTCAAAGCCGCTGGAATGTGGACGCCACATCTTGCGGAAGAACATGGGGGTCTCGGACTTAGTCTTTCGGAGTTTGCGCTGGTAAGTGAGGAACTTGGACGCACACCACTTGGCCATTATCTCTTCAACTGTCAGGCTCCCGACATCGGCAATACAGAGATTTTGATTACTCACGGTACGCCCGCGCAAAAGGAACGATATCTTTTGCCGCTGCTACGGGGGGAGATCCGTAGTTGTTTTTCTATGACTGAGCCTGAGCACCCTGGATCTAACCCGACATGGCTCAGCACTACTGCCGAGAAAGATGGTGAAGACTATGTCATCAACGGCCACAAGTGGTTTACATCATCGGCCGATGGCGCCAGCTTCGCAATCGTTATGGCCGTCACTAACCCAGACTCCGCGAGTCGTTACGAGAAGGCAAGTCAAATTATCGTTCCGATTCCCACAGAGGGTTTTGAGATTGTGCGAAACATCAATGTGATGGGTGAAGATGGTAGCGATTACGCTAGTCATGCAGAAGTCAGATACACGAATTGTCGAGTGCCTAGAGCAAACTTGCTTGGTGGCGAAGGCAAGGGGTTCCAAATTGCTCAAGAACGACTAGGACCGGGCAGAATTCATCATTGCATGCGTTGGATCGGAATCTGTGAGCGCGCGTTTGATCTCATGTGTGAGTATTCAGCGAGCAGGGAACTGGCGCCCGGTGTGTTTCTCGGAAGCAAGCAGAACGTCCAGGAGTGGATCGCTGAGAGTCGGGCAGAAATAGATTCCGCAAGGCTGCTGGTTCTCGACACTGCCTCGAAGATTGACCGCCATGGCGCCAGCTCATCGCGTTCTGAGATTTCATTAATCAAATTCTACGTCGCGGGCATTCTGCAGAAAGTGGTAGACCGCGCCATTCAAGTTCACGGCGCCCTGGGCCTCACCGATGCGACGTTGCTCTCATACTGGTATCGACACGAAAGAGGCGCGAGAATCTACGACGGCCCAGACGAAGTTCACAAGACGGTCGTTGCTAAAGCTGCTTTGCGACGATATGGAATGAATTTGTAGCTGTCATGAAAGAGTCTTCAATCATCGATGAAGCAGGCAGCATCCGATCTGGCGAAGAATTAGATGAAGTAAAACTTGGATCGTACCTACGCGAACACCTCCCAGATCTTCACGGCCCAATTGCTGTTAAGCAGTTTCCTTCCGGTTTCTCAAATCTGACTTATCTTCTGCGGATCGGTGATCGCGAACTCGTGCTGCGCCGGCCTCCCATCGGCGCGAAAATTAAGGCAGCTCACGACATGGGGCGAGAGTTTCGCATACTGTCGCACCTTCATCCCGTTTATCGGAAGGTTCCCAGGCCGTTGCTTTTTTGCGACGACGAAAAGATCCTCGGTGCGACGTTTTATGTAATGGAGCGAGTGAAGGGGGTAATACTGCGGGCGCAGTCGCCGCAAGGTTCAAACCTCTCGCCTGAGACAATGCGTCGCCTTTCGCTGGCGTTTGTCGAGAACCTCATAGAGATCCATGCAATTGATTATCGGCAGGCGGGACTTGGTGATCTTGGATCTCCTGAAGGGTATGTGAAGCGACAAATAGAAGGTTGGACAAAGAGATACTACAACGCACGTACCGATGACGTTCAAGAAGTTGATCGACTAGCTCAGTGGTTGCAGCGTAACGTTCCGAATGACTCGCTGGGTGCGCTTATTCACAACGATTACAAGTACGACAATCTAGTGCTCTCGCCGTCTGACATGTCTAACGTCATTGCTGTTCTTGATTGGGAGATGGCGACCGTTGGCGATCCATTAATGGACCTGGGAACCACTCTGGGCTACTGGGTTGAATCGAATGACTCTGAAGAGTGGCAGCGATACGGATTTGTTTTGACGCGACTACCAGGAAATTTTACTCGCAGCGAGATCGTTGAGTGCTACACGAAGCGAAGTGGGCGGGAGCTAGCTGATGCGGTCTTTTATTACGCCTATGGGCTTTTGAAGATAGCCGTCATAGTGCAGCAAATCTACTTTCGCTATAGAGAAGGACTCACGAGAGATGTTCGATTCGCAGGACTCGGAAGTTTGGTTAAGGCAAGTGGAGTTCAGGCCGAGCGAGCGATTGAGCGGGGACGGGTGGATCGGCTGGGATAGTAATGTCCGATATGCTTTAGCTTGTCGAAGTATTTCAATCGAAAGTCCTACGTCGTTTGGAGCCGAGACGACGACAAGCTAAAGCATATCGGACATTACACCACCCCAAACCGCCCACGGGCTGGTGGTTTCGGTGTTTTGTTCGCGCGACTTTATCGGTATCCTTTCGGCCTCGGCAGGAAAAACACATGGCCAGCGAAGTCTGCGTTCACATCGATACCATCAGCAATTAGTTTAATAACCACTGAGTCGAGCACAAACACAAGAAAGGCCAACGCTATGAAACCGGAACTCGAGACCTTGAAATCTAAGTTACGCGCCACCTGGACCGCTGGCGACTTTGGACAGATTGCCAAAGCTTACACAAAAGGAGCAGAGCAATTTGCCGAACGTTTGAATCTGCAATCGGGCATGACTTTTCTCGACGTTGCCTGTGGCTCTGGCAATCTGGCGATTCCTGCGGCGCGAGCTGGCGCAGTTGTCACGGGAATGGATATTGCGCCGGCTATGGTTGAGCAGGCACGGGAAAACGTAAAGCGCGAAGGGTTGCAGGCTCAGTTCGACGAAGGCGACGCTGAAGCGCTGAAGTATGAGGACAATAGTTTTGATGTTGTGGCAACAATGTTTGGAGCGATGTTTGCGCCACGGCCGGAATTGACGGCAGCTGAGTTGTTGCGTGTGTGCAAGCACGGAGGTCGAATCGCGATGGCGAATTGGACGCCGGCTGGATTTGTAGGTCAGATGTTCAAAACAACCGCTTTGCATGTTCCACCGCCGGCAGGTATGCCGTCACCGGTCTTTTGGGGTGTGGAGGAAACAGTTCGAGAGCGTTTCGGTTCCGGAGTGTCGGCGCTCGAGGCCACGCCGCGAAATATCACTTTTGCCTTCTCGCTTTCGCCGGTCGATGTCGTCGAGCATTTCCGAATCTATTACGGCCCGACACAGAAAGCATTTGTTGCCTTGGATGAGAATGGTCAAGCGGCTTTGCGCAAGGATCTCGAAAAGCTTTGGGCTGAGAACAATCGCGCGACTGATGGTACAACGGAAGTTGAATCGCAATACCTCGAGGTGATTGCGACGAGAGCGTAACCGTGGGCGAGCGCGCTACTGCTTAGCTTACGAACGCGCGGCGAGGGTTTTGCGCCGCCTTCCCGAGGGTTTTGGTGCTTACCTTCCCATGGCCCAGATACGCGAAGACAATATTGGCATGGTCAATTCGTGTTTGGGTTACTTACTAGCCATTTAGAACGCCGTTAAGGCTACACTTCGTCGCGAAATATGTGATATAAGACTCCCTCAAAGAGTGGATTCTTTCCAACGAAACCTGCTCGACCGCTTTCGGACCGCGGCCGAGAACCTGCAGGGAATGCAGTAGGCCTCGCCAAAGAGTCAGCGCCCTCACTCGTAAACCATCATTACCTGAGAGGCTGACGTTTGGTTAAACCATCCGTCATAAGCAGTAAGCCTGACTCATAAAGTGATATTAGGCGGTGCCGAAGTGGGATATTCCCATGTAACAGCCCATAATTCACCACTCTGTACCCGCACAGTTGGGTGAATTGGCCGCGCCCGCCTTTTGATTCCTAGTATTTGCGCGTTACGAACCTTGCTGTCAGAAGCAGGAAGTTTGGGTTTCACCAGGTACCTCGCCCCGGATTTCCCCCGATGAAACGCCTACCCAAACTGTGTATGACTGCCCTGCGATCATTCCAGATTGAAATACCCGCTTAGCGGGTTCGGTCCGCGTATTAATCACTTGCCAACCCAGGTCGTTGCCCCCTGATACGGAGTTGTCTATGAATAACCAGATTATCGATATTGCCCACGGCAGTACTCAGGATTCTCTCGACTTCATCACCAACGTTCTTGAATCCTCTACCGAGTATTCAATCATCGGAAAAGGACTCGATGGGACGATTCTGCTTTGGAACGAAGGAGCTCGTCGGCTCTATGGCTATGAGTCCGATGAAGTTGTTGGCAAAGCAAATTCTCAGATCCTGCATGTGCCGGAAGACGTGGCCATGGGTAAGCCCCAGGAAATCATGCAGGCGGCTCTCAACGAAGGTTCCTGGGACGGAGTAATTGATCGGCTCCGCAAAGATGGACGGCGATTCACCGCGCGAGTGGTCATTACGCCGCGCTTGGACGCTACGGGAAATCCAATTGGGTTTCTTCTGATTTCAAAAGACATTTCAAATGAGCTCCGCTTCACGGATGAAATTCGAAAGGCAAAACTCTTCGATAGCCAAATCGTGGGGAATGCTCAGGAGGCCGTCGATTTCATCACCAATATTCTTGAGTCCTCGACTGAATATTCCATCATCGGCAAAGATCTCGAAGGCAAGATTCTGCTCTGGAACGAGGGAGCTCGTCGACTCTATGGCTACGAGCCTGAAGAGGTCGTAGGCAAAGCAAATTCTTCAATTCTTCACACACCTGAGGATGTTAAGTCGGGAAAACCAAAAGAGATTCTCGACGCCGCTTTGCGAGATGGAAAGTGGGAAGGCACTGTTACACGCGTCCGCAAGAATGGCGAGCACTTCACGGCAAGGATGGTGCTAACTCCTCGTCGCGATGCCGACGGACATGTCATCGGGTTCCTGCTGATTTCAAAAGACATCTCCGATGAAATCCGACTCACCGAAGAGTTACAAGCCACCCAGCTCTATACACGTTCGCTCATCGAATCAAACATTGATGCACTGATGACCACGGATCCTTTGGGGATCATAACGGACGTTAACCAGCAGATGGAGTTACTGACGGGATGCGTTCGCGACGAGCTGATCGGATCGCCATTCAAGAACTATTTTACGGATCGCATACGTGCCGAAGAGGGTATTAAGCTCGCGCTACAAAAGAGCCGAGTTACAAACTATGAATTAACTGCACTCGCCAAAGACGGTCGCACTACAGTCGTCTCATATAACGCCACTACGTTTCGTGATGCTGCCGGTAAACTTCAGGGCGTCTTCGCTGCGGCGCGCGACATCACCGAGCAAAAGAAACTAGAACAACAGTTACGCGATTCCGAGTCCTATAACCGTGGTCTTATTGAAGCTTCCGTAGACGGCCTCATAACGGTCGATCCCTCATCCACCATCACCGACGTTAACGAACAAATGTGTCGAATGACCGGCTATTCCCGCGAGGAGCTGATCGGTACACCCTTCACAGACTATTTCGTACACGCAGAACGCGCATTGTCGGGAGTTAACGAAACATTCGAAAAGGGCGTCGTAACAGACTACGTTCTCACCATGGCGCCGCGCAGCGGCAAACAGTTACAGGTTTCCTTCAATGCCTCGATTTTCCGCGATCAGTCTGGCGACGTTCGGGGAATTTTCGCTTCCGCGCGTGACATCACTGAACAGGCACAACTCCAATCGCAGCTCTCGGAAGAACGCGCGTACAACCGTGGTCTTATCGAAGCCTCGCTGGATGGTCTCATCACTGTTGATCCGTCAATGGCCATTACCGACGTTAACGAAACGATGTGTCGCATGTCCGGCTACTCGCGCGAGGAACTCATCGGATCGTTGTTTCCGAAGTATTTCACGAATTCCAAATATGCCGCTGACGGTGTACGGCTGACGCTCGACAAAGGCGCCGTAACCAACTACGAACTAACACTTCGCCGACACGATGGAGTCGAGATTCTCGTCTCATTCAACGCGGCAATATTCAAGGACCAGACCGGCAAGGTGCGGGGCATCTTTGCCTCAGCCCGCGACGTCACTGACCAGGCTCAACTGCAATCGCAACTAGCCGAAGAGCGGGCCTACAATCGCGGTCTGATCGAAGCGTCAGTGGATGGCCTCGTGACCGTTGACGAGCAGATGGTTATTACTGACGTTAACGAAACGATGTGCCGAATGGTCGGCCGATCACGGCGACAATTGGTCGGATCCTCGTTCCCTGATTACTTCACAGAACCGGAACGAGCTGCCGATGGGGTTAAGCTGACATTCCGCGAAGGCTCGGCGAGAAACTACGTCCTCACGCTTGCCGCTGCCGACGGTGGGCACCTGCCTGTTTCTTTCAATGCCGCCATCTTCAAAGATACAGCTGGCAACGTGCGTGGAATCTTCGCTTCAGCGCGCGACATCGCCGATCAAAAGGCTCTCGAATCTCAGCTGCAGGCTTCCCAGTTCTACACACGCTCACTGATTGAATCCAATATCGACGCCTTGATGACCACCGACCCGCTCGGAATCATTACCGATGTTAATCAACAGATGGAAACTCTCACCGGACACACGCGTGAAGAGCTAATAGGAACACCCTTCAAACAGTACTTCACAGATCCTCTGCGCGCAGAGGAGGGCATCCGTCTGGTGTTGCGTGAAGGACGGGTGACCAACTACGAGCTCACAGCACGGTCCAAGGACGGAATTGAGACGGTGGTGAGCTACAACGCCACCACCTTCAACGACCGGGAAAGAAACTTGCAGGGCGTGTTTGCTGCCGCTCGAGAAATCACCCAGCAAAAGAAACTGGAAGAGCAACTGCGCGAGTCGCAAGACTACAACCGTGGACTTATCGAGTCGTCTGTTGACGGTCTGATTACCGTAGATCCTTTGGGAACAATCAGCGACGTGAACGATCGCATGTGTCAGATGACAGGTTACACACGTACCGAGTTAATCGGGACACCGTTCGCAGATTACTTTACAGAGCCGGAACGTGCTGGTGCCGGCGTCGCACAAACATTTCAGGTCGGGTATGTAACTGAGTACGCACTTACTCTCATTTCGCGAACGCGACGACAGCTGCAGGTTTCTTTCAACGCCTCTGTGTTCCGCGATCAGCTGGGCAATGTAAAGGGCATCTTCGCTTCGGCTCGTGACATTACCGACCGAGTGAGGTTGGAAGAGCAACTGCGCGAACAGCAAACCTATTTAAGAGGTCTGATCGAATCTTCAGTTGACGGTCTGATTACCGTTGATCCGGAAGGCTTCATTACCGATGTCAACGAACAGATGTGCCGTATGACCGGCTATAGGCGTGAAGAGCTAATTGGATCCTCGTTCAAACGTTATTTCACCGAACCGGATCGTGCCGATGCCGGCGTAAAAAGGACCTTTGCGGAGGGTGTGGTCACCAACTACGAACTCGTCTTGCTCTCCAAAGGAGGACGCAAAGCCACGGTGTCATTCAACGCTTCCGTCTTCCGCACAGTAGAAGGTGCGATGCAGGGCATCTTTGCTTCGGCACGCGATATTTCCGAGCAAGCGCGTCTGCAAACACAGCTCGGCGAGCAGCAGGCCTATAACCGGTCGCTGATCGAAGCCTCACCTGACGCTCAGTTTGCGATTGCGCCCGATGGAACCATCACCGACGTTAACGAGGAAGCGACAAGACTAACGGGATACTCTCGCAAACACCTCGTCAACTCCCGCTTCTCGGAATACTTCACCGATCCTGACAGGGCACGTGCCGGTGTGCTGCAAACTCTGAACGAACGTCGCGTGATTAGCTATGAGCTAAATCTGATTACGCGATATGGCCGTCGCATTACGGTGTCATTTAACGCGGGTGTATTTACCGATGCTGCTAGTAACCCGCTGGGGATTCTGGCAGCGGCCCGAGACATCACCGAACAGAAGCAGTTGGAAGAACAATTGCGCGGTTCTCAACTCTATACCCGGAGCTTGATCGAATCGAACATCGATGCCCTGATGACGACAGACCCACTCGGGATCATTACTGACGTCAATCAGCAGATGGAGACACTCACCGGCTATACGCGCGAAGAGCTGATTGGGACAGCTTTCAAACAGTACTTCACCGATCCTGAGCGGGCGGAAAATGGTATTCGTTCCGTCTTACGCGAAGGCCGGGTGACGAACTACGAGTTAACGGCGCGGGCTAAAGACGGCGCCGAAACGGTCGTCAGCTATAACGCGACGACCTTTAACGATCAAGCTGGGAACTTGCAGGGCGTGTTTGCGGCGGCGCGCGACGTAACTGAACGCAAACGCTTTGAACAAACGCTCCAAGAGAAGAACATCGAACTCGAAAGTGCAAACCTGGCCAAGGATCGCTTCCTCGCCAGCATGAGTCACGAGTTACGCACACCGTTGAACGCTATTATCGGTTTCACCGGTACGCTTCTAATGAAACTGCCTGGACCTCTGACCGGCGATCAGGAGCAACAACTCTCGACGGTCCAAAGTAGCGCCAGGCATCTGCTGTCGCTCATCAACGATTTGTTGGATTTGGCGAAAATCGAATCCGGTAAGGTTGAGATCAAGTATGAACCGATCGTTTGTCAGAGCGTCGTCGAAGAAGTTGCGGCGGCTCTTAGGCCGTTGGCGGAACAGAAGGGTCTGGAATTTAAGTTGAAGGCGCCTAAGGCCAGCGTCCGACTTGAGTCCGACCGGCGCATTCTGAGCCAAATTCTAATCAACCTGACGAACAACGCAATTAAGTTCACTGAACAGGGAAGCGTTCAGATTGAGTTGAGTACCCGTCCGGTAAATGGGCACACGCTGGCCTCGATCGACATCATCGACACCGGAATCGGAATCCGCCCGGCAGACAAGGAGAAATTGTTCCAGGCATTTCAGCAGGTTGATATAGATCATCGCGGCGAAGGCACAGGGCTTGGTCTTTACCTCAGTCAGAAGTTAGCGGTGTTAATTAAAGGACGGATCGAGTTGGAAAGCGAATACGGCAAAGGCAGTGTATTTCGACTGATCCTTCCAAAGGACTAGGAGAGCAAGTGGCACGCGTTTTAGTAATTGAAGACAATCCGGCCAGTCTTGATTTGATGGTCTATCTGCTGAAGGCTTTTGGCCATACACCGCTCTCTGCACGCGACGGACTCCAGGGAATCGAAGAGGCACGAAAGGAGCAGCCAGATTTAATCCTGTGCGATATCCAATTGCCTGGGGCTGACGGAGTCGAGGTTTGCCGTCGGCTCAAACAGGATCCCAACCTCAAGGATATTCAGATCATCGCAGTCACTGCGTACGCGATGGTTGGGGATCGAGAGAAGCTGTTGGCCAATGGTTTCAATGGCTATCTAAGCAAACCGATCAATCCGCAAACGTTCATCGAGCAGATGGCGCCTTACCTTAGCATACGCAGAAACCACTCAGCCTCAGTGTCACCCGTGGAGCAAGCTCGCGTCACTGTAACAAGAGCAAGGATTCTCGTGGTCGACAATTCGCCCGCGAATATCCATCTTTCCCGCAGCATGCTCGAGCCTTTTGGATACCAGATAATTGAGGCGAGAAGTGTAGACGACGCGCTGAAGGCACTAACCGAGCCTTTTCCTGACGTGATCCTTTCGGACCTTCACATGCCGGACAAAGACGGCTTTGATTTCATTGAAATCGTCAAAGCCAATCCCGAACTGAGAAAAATACCGTTTCTATTTATCTCGTCAACTATGTTGGCTGAGCGCGAACGAGAACTCGCCCTGTACCTCGGCGCGGAGCGGTTTCTGCTGCGCCCGATTGAGCCCCCTGCTTTGATTAACGAGATTGAAGCGTGCCGGTCAAAAGGGAAGAGTGGGTAAACATGTCATGCATACTGGCCATTGATAACGATCAACTCATGACGGCGATCCAGCGAGCATTGATTAAGTAATTATGGCAAGCATCCTCATTATCGATGACCGGCCCACTAACCGCCAGTTTCTGACTACGCTGCTCGGTTATCGTAATCACCAGATAATGGAAGCGTCTGACGGTGCTGAGGGTCTGCACCTCGCCTCAGTACACCACCCGGACCTGATCATTAGCGATGTACTGATGCCCACGATGGATGGTTACGAGTTTGTGCGCCAGCTCCGTCTGAACCCGGACATCCGCAATACGAGGGTTATCTTTAGTACCGCTCATTTCCTAAGTAGGGAGTCGCAGGCATTGGCCAGAGCGTGCGGCGTCACCTCAATCATTTATAAGCCAAGCGAGCCCGCGGATGTGCTTCGAATTGTAGACGATGAGCTTGGCGCTGGACCAACAACACCAATTCAACCTGCTCAAACGGAAGAATTTGATCGCGAACATCTCCAATTGCTGACCAATAAGCTCTCCGAAAAGGCTGACCAGTTGCGCGAGACTAATGCCAAGCTTACGGCGCTGGTTGAGTTAAGCGCTGAATTGGCTAAAGAACGCGATCCCGCGGAGTTACTCGACCGTTATTGTTCAGTTGCACGAGAGGTCATTGGGGTCAAATGGAGTCTTGTCGCGCTGTTAGAAAAAGACCGAAGATCGGTTGAACATGTTTCGGTGACGGGGATCGACTTGGCAGCGACTCCTGAGTTGCGATCAGGCTTGTTAGAAACTGGGCTGTTCGTAACGCTACTGAACGAAGGCCGAACAATTCGTATTCATGACAACTCGTCAGCCGAGACGGCGTTATCGCTGCCTGACTGCTTGCCACGCGCAGGGTCGCTGCTAATCGTTCCTCTCGCGATGAGGGAGCGCATTTATGGCTGGCTTTGTTTAGTGGACAAGCTGGGGCTTGATGCTTTCAGTGAGCAAGACGAGAAATTGGCAACGGCATTCGCAGTGAAAATGGCGATCGCCTACGACAACGCAGAACTCTACGCTCATTCAACGTCGTATGCCACCAAACTAGAAACCGAGATTTCCGAGCGTGCCAAAGCAGAGCGGCAGCTAAGCGAGAGTAGAGCACGGCTGGCGGGCATCATTAACTCGGCTATGGATTCTATCATCACCATCGACAGCGATCAGCGTGTCCTGATGTTCAATCGTGCCGCCGAAACAATGTTCCGCTGCACAGCGGATGAAGCAATTGGTCAAACGCTCGATCGCTTCATTCCACCGCGTTTTCGCTCCCATCATTCAAGAGACATTCGGAAGTTTGGTGACACTGGGGTAACAACGCGAGCGATGGCCGCGGCGCGACCGATCAGTGGTCTGCGCGCCGATGGAGATGAGTTTCCTTTGGAAGCCTCCATTTCTCAAATCGAGATTGGAGGGCAGAAACTCTATACGGTCATCATGCGCGATATCGCTGAACGTAAGCGGGCCGAAGGCGCATTAAAAGCAGCGAATCAACGACTCGAGCAGGCGCTTACTGAGTTGCAGAGTAAGCGCGATGAGCTGGCAGCAATGACACAGCAACTCTGGCAAGCTTCAAAGCTGGCAACGATGGGAGAGTTAGCTGCCAGCATAGCTCACGAACTCAACAATCCACTCGCAACGCTGGCTTTGCGCGCGGAGTTTCTCCACGAACAAATGCCACCCGACGACCCGAAGCAGCGCGCCGTAACGATAATAACGGAGGAAGTGGATCGGATGGCGACCCTCGTTGGCAACCTCCTCCAATTTAGTCGACGCAGCCACGCGCAGATCTCAACTCTTGATATTCGTGAAGAGCTAACCAACTCCATAGACCTTATCCACTATCATCTACGAAGCCGAAAGGTAAAAGTGGTTAGGGAATTTGCCGACAAATTACCTGCAGTACAGGGAGACCGGCAGCGTCTGCGCCAGGTGTTTCTCAACCTCTTAACCAACGCGACTGACGCAATGCCGGAAGGAGGAACGCTTACTCTTCGCGTCCATGCTGAGGTTTTGGACAGCAACGCGAGAATGGTAATCGTCCAGTTTATCGACACGGGAATGGGTATCCACCCTGATCAACTTCAGCAGATCTGGGAGCCGTTTTTTACGACTAAACCGGAAGGCAAAGGCACCGGCCTCGGACTACCAATCTGTCGCCGAACGATTGAGGAGCACCGCGGAACGATCGACGTCCAAAGCGAACCCAACCAGGGCACCAAAATCCGAATACACCTACCCCTAAACAATGCCACGCCGTTTGAGACATGAAATTGCGCACCGGTCACACACAAAACGCCGCCGATATACACGGCGCCATCGGCAAGATCCTGGTTGTAGATGACGAGCCGGAACTGAAGAGTATTCTGGTGGAGTCGCTCACTGAGAGAGCCTACGACGCGTGCGGCGTGTCTTCCGGACCTGAAGCCCTGACGCATCTGCAGGATGGCGACTACGATATTCTGTTCAGCGATCTAATGATGCCAGAGATGGATGGCCTCACCTTATTACAACGGGCACTGGAGATCGATCCTAACCTCATCTGCATAATGATGACTGGACAGGGCGCTATTCAGAGCGCTGTAGATGCGATGAAGTTGGGCGCGTTCGACTACGTCCTCAAGCCTTTCCGACTGCAAACAATGATGCCCGTCCTCACGCGTGCAATGAACACAAGGCATCTACGCTTAGAGAATGTGCAGTTAAGCGAGGCCGTGGCAGTTCATGAATTAAGCCAGACCATTGCTTTTACTCTCGACCCGCCGACAGTTATCAGCAAGCTCGCCGACACTGCACTACAGCAAAGTGAAGCCGATGAGGTATCAGTTCTGTTGCCCACTGACGATGGTAAAGAGTTGTATGTCGCTGCTGTCCGCGGCGCTAGACGCGAGCGATTGCTCGGTGAAAGGATCCCGTTTGACAAGAGCATAGCAAGCTGGGTCGGCCATGAGTTGAGGCCTGTTATTTTAAACGGTGAGGTTCGCGATAAGCGCTTCGTCTCGTTGTGGCCCAGGTCGGAAATCCAATCATCCGTATCGGTGCCAATGCAAGTGGCGAACAAACTCATCGGTGTTCTGAACGTCAATACAGTCAATAGACCCAGACGTTTCACGCTTGGCCAGATGAAAGCATTGTCAATTCTCGCTGGTACTGCAGCTTCGGCATTGGAGAGCGCTTCATTGCACTCGCAGATCTTGCAAGCTGAAGAGAATTACAGATCGATTTTTGAGAACGCCATCGACGGGGTCTTTCGGGCAACTCCCGATGGAAAACAATTCATATCTGTGAATCCCGCGATGGTGGAGATGTTTGGCTTTGAGTCTCCGAAACAGATGATTGAAACGGTAACGGAGGTTCCCGCATTGTTAGGACTTAGTCAGGAGATTCAGGCACCAGTGCTTGAGACCATCAGAGGAGCACGGGAACTAAAAAACCTCGAGACAAAGGTGAATCGCAAAGATGGCCTTAACTTTTGGATCACGACCAACATTCGAGGCAAGTTTGGACCAAACGGGGACCTGGTATATCTGGACGGGATGGTCCAGGACATTACCGAGCGTAAACAGGCTCAAGAGGCTCTAGCGAAGACTGAAGACCAGCTTCGGCATTCGCAAAAGATGGAAGCAGTTGGTCAGCTCGCCGGGGGAGTGGCACACGATTTCAATAACCTGCTAACCGCGATCACTGGCTATAGCGAACTAACACTCCAAAAGCTACAAGCTGAAGATCCTTTGACGCGGAATATTCAAGAGATCAGAAAGGCCGGTGAGCGGGCAGCAGCTCTGACTCGCCAGTTACTTGCTTTCAGTCGTAAGCAAGTGTTGCAACCCCGCGTCTTGGATCTCAACTCAGTCATTTTGGATTTACAAAAAATGTTGCGTCGCCTCATCGGCGAAAACATTGAACTTAATACGCAACTGGGAGCAGACCTTGGTGGTACTAAGGCTGATCCTGGCCAGATCGAGCAAGTGATCATGAATTTGGTGGTCAACGCCCGTGATGCAATGCCTGAGGGAGGAAAGTTACTGATCGAAACCGGTAACATTGATTTGGACGAGGGGTATGCCAAGCGACATGTCGAGGTTAGCCCGGGCGCATACGTCATGCTCGCTGTTAGCGATAATGGATTCGGAATGAGTCCGGAAACTCAAGCGCGTATCTTTGAACCTTTCTTTACGACCAAGGAATTGGGAAAAGGGACTGGTCTTGGACTGTCCACGGTTTATGGAATCACCCGGCAGTCCAATGGCAGTATCTGGGTGTACAGCGAAGAGGGGCGGGGGACCACGTTCAAAGTCTATTTGCCGCGAGTGGATGAACTCGCAGAATCTGACGACAAGGCCACAAGCTCTAAAGAGGATCTTAATGGTACGGAAACCGTGTTAGTGGCAGAAGATGAAGACATGGTTCGCGGACTGGCAACGGAGGTGCTCGCAATGCATGGATATAAAGTGCTCGAGGCTGCTAACGGTGGTGCGGCCCTGCTAATTTGCGAACGCCATCCGGGACCCATCGATCTATTGCTCAGCGATGTGATCATGCCTGAGATGAGTGGCCCGGACTTGAAAAAGCGATTGGAACAAGTGAAGCCGGAGATGAAAGTACTCTATATGTCTGGCTATACAGATGGCGCGATTGTTCAACAAGGGGTCTTGCGTGACAACGCAAGCTTCATTCAGAAGCCGTTTGCGCCAGATGCCCTCGCTCGCAAAGTCCGGAAGGTGTTGGATAACTGATTTCAAAAAAGTTCAAAAGTCTATTCAACAGGAGAAAATCAAGGGTTTTATATTCTGTCCCATTCCTTACCATCGCGTTTACGTCATGTGCTGTTATTTTTGCCACGTATTGGCCAGTTGAATACCTAAATCCTTGGGAGGTGGTCTGGTCCAACCCTCGGAGCCTGTTGACATAACGCTCAACCCCAATCAATAAGCCGCTCGGAGCAGTAGTTCCGCCAGATTGTTTCCGCCAATCAGAAAGTAAGCGTCTGGAAAAAGTGTCGGGGACCAGCCTCTGACTGTCTATCAGTTGCAAACTCTAGCATCTGCCAGCTATTGCAGATAAGATGTGCACCAACTGCGTCAAGCCGCAGCACTCCAAAATGAAACGCTGTCCCCGATGTAATCGCATTGAGATGGACGAGGCGCTGAAGTTTTGTCGGACGGACGGCGCTACGCTGGTCCATGATTCCGTCGCCAGCGAGGTCGAAACCAGTCTTCTACCACATACAACTGCTGCCGCCACCGCGCGCGGCACTGGGCCAACCACCGTACTACCTTCCGAAACTGCACAAACTGAGACGGACAGGTTAGCCACACCTTCACTGCGCCGAAACTTTATCATTGGGATCGGGGTCGTTATCTTCGTGGTTGGTGCGACTGTCGTAATTGGCTCGTGGTATATCGCCAGAAGAAATAGCGCACCGATTCAATCCATTGCGGTGATTCCTTTCGTCAACGCGACTGGCAACGCCGAGGCTGATTATCTTTCGGATGGGCTGACTGAATCTCTGATCAATAGCCTGTCGCAGCTTTCCAATCTCTCGGTAAAAGCGCGCAGCACTGTGTTTCGTTACAAGAATCGCGACATCAGTCCGCAGCAGGCAGGATCGGAATTGTCGGTACAAGCTGTGTTGAACGGACGTGTGGTGCAACGTGGAGATCAACTCACGGTCAGTGTCGACCTCGTCAACGCCCGCACCGGCGATCAGATTTGGGGACAGCAGTACAACGGCAGAATGGCGGACGCAGTTGCTCTGCAGGCGCAGATTGCTAGTGATGTTTCGCGCAGATTGCAAGCAAACTTTTCCACGGTCGATCGAGAGAAGCTAAATCGAAGATCGACGACAAACGCGGACGCATACTTGCTGTACCTGAAAGGCCGCTATCAAACGGCAAAGTACACAAAAGACGGTCTGGCGAAAGGTCGCGAGTACTTTGACCAGGCCATTGCAATCGATCCTCGTTACGCACTTGCGTACGATGGCATCGCGGACAATTACATCGCGGCGGCCGACTGGTTCATGCCGTCAAAGGAGGCGTTGCCAAGGGCCGGCGCCGCCGCCAAGAAGGCTTTGGAATTGGATGACACACTCGCCGAGGCCCATGCGTCGCTCGCGACCGCGCATTGGTGGTTCGATTGGGACTGGCCCGCGGCCGAGATGGAGTTCAAGCGAGCCATTCAGCTAGATCCAAACGACGCCAGAGCACGTCAATTCTTTGGCTGGTTCTTACTAACGCTTGGAAAATCCGACGCAGCAATTGCAGAGAACAAGCGAGCCCAAAGTCTCGATCCGCTCTCAGTTGAGACCAACCTCTTGCTCGGTCAGAGTCTGTATTTCGCACGTCGCTACGATGAGGCGATTGAGCAACTGCGAAATACACTCGACATGGATCCGAATTACTGGCTGGCACATTCGGTTCTCGGACGCAGTTACGAAGAGAAGGGAAGACCTGGTGAGGCGATCGTGGAGTTTCAGCGTGCCCTCGATCTTGAGAAAGACGTTCCAGAGAACTACGCGATGCTCGCGCACGGTTACGCCGTGGCCGGCAGAAAGAGCGAAGCAATCAAACTGGTAGACCAGTTGGAAGATATGTCCACGAAACGGCATGTGCCTCCGTATAACATTGCAATCGTTTACGCCGGCTTGGGAGATAAGGAGCAAGCATTCTCGTGGCTTGAGCGAGCCTACGCCGATCGCTCTTTTTATTTGACGTGGCTCAAGTACGATCCGCAACTGGATAGTCTGCGGTCTGATCCGCGCTTCGCCGATTTGACGCGCCGCGTGGGACTGCCTTGATTTCGATGATCGCCAGTGGCACAAAACTTGGCCGTTACGAAATCCGCTCGAAGATTGGCGAAGGCGGAATGGGTGAGGTGTATCTGGCAGAAGACGTCAGGCTTCACCGCCAGGTAGCGCTGAAGATTCTCCCAAGTGAAGTCGCAGCAAATAAAGATCGCATGCGACGGTTCGAACAAGAAGCTCAAGCGGCGGCGGCATTGAATCACCCGAACATCGCGCACATTTACGAGATTGGTGAGCACGATCGGACAAACTTCATCGCGATGGAGTTTATTGATGGCGTGACATTGCGCGAGAAGATTCATCGCGAGCATGCCGAGTTGAGAAAACTGTTGCGCTATTTGCAACAGGTGGCGGAAGGACTGTCAAAAGCTCACGCTGCGGGGATAGTACATCGCGATCTCAAACCCGACAATGTGATGGTTACTCGCGATGACTATGCGAAGATCCTTGACTTTGGCTTGGCCAAGCTCTCAGAACAAACCCAGCTACAGGGCGTTGAGCCGCGCGAAGAAGCGCCCACTGCGGTCATGCAGCGGCCGCTGTCAACGCCCGGCCTGGTGATGGGGACGGTTGGCTACATGTCGCCTGAGCAGGCGCAAGGCCGTGGCGTCGATCATCGCTCGGACATCTTCTCGTTTGGTTGCCTGCTATACGAAGCGGCTACTGGTAAACGGGCGTTCGAAAGTGAATCGACGATCGATACATTGCACAAGATTATTCATGCGCCAGTCTCTTTAGTGAAGGATGTCAACCCTGCTGCGCCTGCCGACTTGACACGCATCGTTCGCCGTTGTCTTGCCAAGGATCCGGATGAACGCTACCAGTCAATCAGAGACGCGGCCCTCGAGTTGCGAGACCTGCGGCGTGAGCTAGAGGGCGCAGCCGAAATGGAAACTACTGTGCCACCAAGCACCGTTGGCGCGGGCGTTACGTCAACGACGAACGTTGCTGCAACCGTCTCAGAGGCCCCTCTGCCGACGGCGCCCGTGTCTAGCGCGGAGTACATCGTCACGGAAATCAAGCGCCACAAGGTCGTGACGGCCATAGTGCTGATCGCACTTGTACTCGGTGGTCTTGGCTTCGCTGCTTTTTTGCACGCCCGCAACACCGAAGTCGCCATTGACTCGATCGCCGTCCTGCCGTTTGTCAACCAGAGCGGGGATCCCGACACCGAGTACCTTGCTGATGGTTTGACTGAAAGTATTATCAACAACCTGACACAGTTTCCCAGCTTAAAAGTGATCGCCCGCAGTTCTGTCTTTCGCTATAAAGGGAGAGATGCGGATCCGATGAAGGCAGGAGGTGACCTGGGCGTGCGTGCAGTTTTGACGGGCCGACTGTTGCAACGCGGCGACAGTCTGATGGTCAGCGCTGAGTTAGTGGACGTGCGCGACAATAAGCAGCTTTGGGGCGAACAGTACAACCGCAAGGTGGCCGATGCGCTCGCGGTGCAGCAGGAGATTTCGCGCGAGATCACAGAGAAGCTGAGATTAAGACTCTCGGGCGAGGAACAGCAGCGACTTGTCAGGCGCGACACGGCCAACCCTGAAGCGTATCAGTTCTATTTGCGCGGACGCTTTTACTGGAACAGGCGGACAGCGGATGGAATCAGAAAGGCGATAGAACAGTTCCAGCAGGCGATAGAACGTGACCCGAACTATGCGCTCGGTTATGTCGGGCTGGCTGATTCTTACATCCTTCTGGAAGAGTATGCCGGTATTCCGTCCAGTGAGACATTGCCGAAGGCAAGGGCCGCAGCAGACCGGGCTCTACAGCTCGACGATACTCTGGCTGAGGCACATACCTCCTCCGCCCATATATATGATCAGCAGTGGCGTTGGGCGGAAGCCGAGCAACAGTTCCGCCGGGCTATCAGTCTCAACCCGAACTACGCGACCACTCATCACTGGTTCTCTGTCTACTTACTGGCCCAACGACGATTTGATGAAGCGCAGAAGGAGATCAAACAGGCGGAGGAGCTTGACCCTCTCTCTCCGATCATCGGCGTAAACGTCGCAAACTTATACCTTCTGCGCGGCGACGCCGACTCAGCCGTCGAGCAGTGTAAGAGGTTAATAGAACTAGACCCGAGCTTTTACGGAGGGCCAGCCCAACTAGGAATAACGTACCTCAGACAACGACGTTATGAGGAAGCGATTGCGGCGTTACAAAAAGCGGCGGAGATGTCCGCCAGGGCAAGCGACTCGTTGAGCGATCTGGGTAATGCGTACGCCGTCGCCGGAAAACGCAATGAGGCGCTCGCAATATTGAAGGAACTCGAAGCGAGATACGCGAGGCACGAGGCCACCGAAAGGGACGTAGCTTACGTGTATGCCGGCCTTGACGACAGAGATCGAACCTTCGAGTGGCTTGAGAAGGCGGTTCAACAGCGTAGCGGCTCATTGTCGGCAGTCACATGGTATTTCGGTTTTGAAGCTCTGCGCTCAGACCCGCGGTACGCCGACCTTATGCGTCGCATGGGGCTGGAGCCGTAGGTAATTGAAGTAGTAACGACAAACAACAATGAGGTGCCGATGACTAATCACGATTCGTCTCTCCGTTTCGCTCGGCTCTTGTTTTTATTTTTTCTTCTGTTCGCGTGGTGGGTAGGAAGCGCGCCCGCACAGCCTGACAAGCGACAACTAACTCTCGAATGGATCTTTGGCCCGGAAGGTCGTTTGGTCGCGAGCGTTCCGGCGACTGCATGGCTTGACGACGGCACGCTGGTAATACTCGACAATCGTCGACTCCCGCGCGAGCAAACGTTTGAGAAGGTGAATCCGACGAACGGGCAACGAGTGTCAATCGTCGATGCGGCCCAAGCCCAGGCGGATCTGAAGTCTGCTGCCGGCGTTGATGCGGACGTGCTTCCGTGGCCAATTGCTTTCGATGGGTCAGGCAAGCGGGCACTTTATATTCTCAAAGGAGATGTTTTTGTTCTTGAACTCGCGAGTGCGCGGTTTCGTCGCCTGACATCTACCGCGGCGGAAGAGACATCTGCGAGCTTCTCACCGAACGGTCGGCGTGTAGCATATGTGCGGGAAAACGATCTCTACTTCTTCGATCTGGATGCTAACCGTGAGACTCGAATCAGCCGTGATGGTTCAGAGACGTTGCTTAACGGAACGCTATCATGGGTGTACTGGGAAGAAGTTTTCGGCCGACGCGACATTGGTTACTGGTGGGCGCCAGACTCGCAGGCGGTCGCGTACCTACAGTCCGACGATTCTCAAGTTGACCTATCTTACTTCACTGACATTGCCCCTTTCTCGCCGCGCGTCATTCGACAGCGATACGCGAGAGCGGGCCGCGCGAATCCGCGCGTACGCCTGGGAATAGCTGAACTCGAAAACCCAAAAACGACGTGGATTCAGATAACGGACAAGCCGTTTGAATACATCGTGCGCGCTAAGTGGCTACCTGATGGCCGGCGGTTGAGTGTTGAAACGATGCCGCGTTTGCAGACAGAACTACATCTCTACTTCGCGGACCGCAAGACCGGCTCTACCACTCACATTCTCACTGAAACAGATCCCGGCTGGGTAAACATGACAGACGATCTGTACTTCTTCAGTGACGGAAAGCACTTCCTCTGGCCCTCAGAACGCGATGGATACATGCACCTGTATCGCTATCGAATGGACGGCACGCTTCAGAATCAGGTGACGAAGGGCCCCTGGGGGTTAGCGAGCGCGGGCGGCATCGCCTTCTGGGTCCATCAGGCGCTGGTTGGTGTTGATGAGAAGAACGATTGGATTTACTTCACGGCACTCGAGCGTTCATCCATCGAGAGACATTTGTATCGCGTGCACTCGGATGGATCAGGATTCACGCGGATTTCGAAAGAGCCAGGTACCCATCGCATTTCGATGTCGCCCGACGCGCGATACTTTCTCGACACGTGCTCTGACATTCGCACCCTGCCTGCGCTACGACTTCATGCCAGCGATGGCCCGACGCTGCAAAAAGTGGCTTCTCCGCGCCCTCAGTTAATTGCGCCTTACGACGTTCAATTCCCGGAAATATCCACGATCCCCGCAGATGATGGCTTTCCGATGCCGGCGCAAATCCAAAAGCCAAAGACTTTTCAACCTAATCATAAGTTTCCAGTGATCATGTTTGTTTACGGCGGACCCGCAGCGCCGCAAGTTTCAAACTCGTGGCAGCGAGATACTCTGTGGAACCAAATGTTAGTTGACGCCGGTTATGTTGTTGTGAAGGTC
>DASYRR010000258.1:0-5389 GCA_036004125.1 Pyrinomonadaceae bacterium
TCTGAGAAGATAAATCAGCGCATCGGGGAAGGTACCACGCCAATTGACAAAACTGTGGTCTCCGGCGAATTCCTGGTATTTAACCTTGTACCCCTTGGCCGTTAGGACATCACGCAAGTGGCGGTTTGCGATGAGAGGCGACGGATGAAAAGTATTCTCAAACTTCCCCACATCGAGATAGAACCGGATTTCGACCCGTGGGGTGCTGGCAAACCTCTGCATCACCCAGCCATATTGGTCCCATGCTAACTCCTCCTGTGACTCAGCATCAGGGGCAACACCTGGGTTGGCGTTCTTAAACCAATTCCTGTCCTTGTACACAAAGAATCCAGACTGGGAAGCAACATTTCCGAACAACTCCTGGTGTTCCAGCGCGGCGCATGCCGCTGCCGTCCCTCCGCGGCTCGCACCCGCAATCACGGTTTCAATTGGGAGTGAAGTGACGTTGAATCGTTCATGGATCCAAGGCAGTAACTCTTCCACCAGAAATTGAGTGAACGGGTGATGGCAACTCAATTCGGTGGTGCGCGTGGCTGGCTGATTGGCTGGCAGGTTACCAATGAAAACCGCGACCGTTGGAGGGATTTTCCCAGCAGCCAAAAGATTGTCCAGGATAATAGGGGTGGGAACCTCTTTAGTATAAAATTCCCCATCCATGAGGATTAGAAGACGGTATGGCCTACCGCTCGATTGGTATCCCGCTGGTGTGTAGATCCAGATCTTCCTTTCACTATTCAACAGATGGCTTTGGATTTGAAGACTCGTGACTTCACCTTTCGGCGATCCGCTTTTCGGCAACCAACAGTCCTGGACTGGGGCCGCTGGGAGTTCAACCAGTGAGTCAGAGTCATCGCCAGCCGCATGATGAGGATTCAATGGATCAGGACGAAACTTTGCTTCACGTTCGCGGGGGTTCTGCTCATTTTCCGACGGAACCAATGAGTCATCAATTGATAGCAGGTAGGTGAAGCGCGCGTCGCTGCGGACTCGATAGGTTCTGTACCAGATGTCTGTTCCGGCTAGGGGGGACATCAGGTTCTGACTCAGAACATCTCGTCCATAGCTCTCATTGGTCAACCCAGAAACCAAAAGGACATTCCTGACGGGTTGCCTCGCGCGCCACAAGAATGTCGTCCAGACATGCGCGGGATCGCCGGGTATTGGCTCGACGAGCGGCGTGCCTTGCTTTTCCACCTCCAACCAAAACTCTCGGAGAGCGTTTCGATTTCCCGACTGGAGTTCGGACAGGAGTTTATTCAGTCGAGCGCTTTTCACTTCTTTTGATCCCTGGGATTGCTGCGCCCGCATCGGTGGACTTACCAATGGCAACAACAAAGACATGGATAAAATGCAAACGCTTATACACGCTTGTTGAGGATGAATTCGGGTTATGACTCGAACCATTTCAGAGTCTCTAAGGGTATGGGTTTGAGACGAAAGGCAACCAGGACTCTTGTTCTACACTGCCGTGCTGTTCAGCAATACTTAATAGGGTGCGGAAGCATATTTGCATGTTCCACTCACACAATCACCGTTCACGATTTGCCGGGTTCACTACATAACCTCGTCGTGATCGAACACGCAATCCTATACGCCGTGAAATCACGTCAAGCTTGCGGTACTCACCGGCTGCCGCCTCGGCGACTGATCTTTGTGGCATGTAGGTAACTACGTACTGAGAGTCGATGTCGCGCGCTGCGTCACCTGCTTCCAATAACATTTCGTTCGCATCCTCCGGAAACCAGGCCACTCCGCCCGTTTCTTCAGCTAGTTGATCAAACTCCAATACACGCTTTTCGATTTCCTTCTTCGATGCGCCACCTCTACGGAAAATGCGTTCGACGTCGACTGTGCCTCCACCGTTGGCCTGAACAGTGTCCTTCATGTCGTACTCTTTAGGGCGTCTGGGGTCGTGAGTGTGCGGCCACGAGATGATGAGGTCTTGTGGCACAGCGCTCTTTTCCCTCGGGCGCGAGATGGGTTTTTGAGTGAACACACCTTTGAGTGATGTGTAACTGATGACATGCACGGCGATGGCGGATCCGGCCAGGTTGTTTATGATTTCATCCAACCTAAACTTTGGATCGAGTCCATCCGAAATGATGACCAAATGCCGGTTGCCGGTAGGCACTTTTTGTAATTTGTCAGCAGCGAGCATTAATCCTTCAACTAGCGCGCTACGCTTTCCGGGCAGAAGTTTTGTGCGGATTGACTTAACTGTCTCCGCGCGATTCTGAGACCAGTCGCTGATTAACTCGACGTGATTGTTAACCTGCATCACCGCGATCGAGTCTTCGGATCTGAGTTTGTCAATGAACTCGGCTGCCACGTTTGCCGTCAATCTCACACTCTTTACCGGGTTAACCTCACCTCCGGTGTCCGCGAGCAACACTACATAAGCGGGCACGCGATAGACGCCTCGTACGTTTTGAGCGACACCATCCTCTCGGATCAAAAGGTCATTAACTGAGAGCTGCGTATCAAATCTTCCACCATCGTCCGTTGCGAACACGGGTATACGCACTTCTTCAACTGGAATCTTCAGAACACCTTGCGTTAACTCTCCCTGCTGTTTATCGGTTTGCTGGGCAACGCTGATTGCGACGCCGGCGTGCAGAATAAGAAACGCTGTAATCAGGTTTCGCAGTAAGGCAAGAAGCTGGTGGGGAGAAATCGCAGCAAGTTTGTAATACATAGAACCTCCGGAATCGTGGACAGTCTTATCTGTGAGCAATGGACGAAGTCATATTAACGCAACAGGTTGAGTCCGCCAGCTGGTCCTTAATAGATTACCGTGCGCATTCGGTTTTGGCGATTCACTCTGCCCCGGGCTGAACTACTTTGATCCAAGCCACTACTTACGCGCCTCCGTGGTTGCATGATCCTGAAAGTCACTATTAACGAAGGTTCCTATCACAGTGTGCGGCCAGGTAGACGCTCAAATGAAATTCTTCTTCTATAGATGAACTATACCGAACTTCTATGCAGTTTATTCCCGGCGAATACGATATAGGCCAGGAATAATAATCCACTGGGTATCGGTATTATGAGAGGGAGCGACAGGAGTGCGCGCGCAAATTGACTGTGCACTTATAGACCAAGGTTTTCATTCGATGAGAGGTAACGAGCTTGACTTCGGGAAAAGTTTAGAAAAAAAGGCTTGACTCTCGACTGCACCCCAGAGTGTAGCCTTTAGATAGGAGAGCCCAAGGATCATGCAAATTGGCATCGTCCATATAAGATCGGGGCCTAGACGCGGCTCGCTTCTATGAACGGAATTCATTACGGAGGTTGCCCAACAACGGCTCCAAGAACTTCATTCGGCAACGTTGCGCTTTGTCGAAAACGAACTGAAGCTATGGAAACAGCAATAGACTTCAGCATTCGACCACTGGCATTGTTGGTGTCCCTAGCGCTTGCAGGCTGCTCAACGATTCGCAGAGGAAGCTCGATGAATAATCAAATCACCCATGCAGTTGCTCAATCGGAAGAAGGCGCGGTCGAACCACTTTTTCGTGCCTTGCTGCAATACCAATCCACATCGGAAAACGATGCCATAATCGGGGCTGAAGGCCATGAGGGTGCATACATCGGAAGCGGCAACGGGACGATCACGGGCGAGCGAGTGCGGGGCACAGTTAAGTGGTCGCTATGGGCTGGGAACTGCGCTTATCCCCTCGTGCGAAAGGGGCAATCCATTCCCGATGGAATCCACTTGTGCACGATGAACCCTGTGGGATTCATCGAGACGCAAGATGGGGCTCGCATCCGTTTCGATGGCCGTGGGTATGGCTTGCGCGATCCCGAGAAATACCGAACGAGCCTGACGCTGGTGTTTGGGACTGAGGACTCGCGATATGCGTGGCTGACAAAGACGCTTGGGGTCATGGAAGGCGAGTTCGACGAAAAGAAAGGGAGCGCCGTGTGGAGGGTCTATGTGCCTGTCCAAAGCAGACAGTAAGTTTGACAACGCAAAGTCACACCTTGGTTAGGGACGTTGAGAAGGTTTGCGCTCATGCACCTTGAGTTCGCTTGAAAGGCTTTACAGGGGAGCGTAATTCTCTGAGCGCTTGACTCTGGAGCTAGCTCAAGGGCTTATATTCATCTTTTGAGGGAGTGATTCGTGGAGGGCTCTGAGTTTCGGATCGGCGAAGTGGCGGCTTGTGCAGGGGTGAGCGTGGACACGGTGCGTTACTACGAGCGGTTGAAGCTCTTGCCGCGTGCAAAGCGCACCTCGGGAAACTTTCGTGTGTTTGGACCAGAGTCAATCGAACGGGTGCAGTTCGTCAAGCAGGCGCAGGAGTTAGGACTCACTTTAAAAGAGATCAAAGGACTGCTTGCTACAGGAGGCGCTGAAGAATGCAGGAAGGTTCACGATCTGCTGAGTGCGAAGCTGCATGAACTCGACGAGCGTTTAGCTTCAATAAAAAAGTTCCGGCTTGTCCTTACGCGTCATTTGGCTGAGTGCGAGCGTGAACTGCACGAACATGGTAAGGATGCTTGCTGTCCCGTAGTGGCAATCGGAAAGCTACGATCGACAAGGCGCCAACAATAGGGCAATGAGTACTGAAGGAGTTAAAGCGAAAGCAGGATCCGGGCGAACGATGCTCGCGAGTGTGGCGGCGCTCGTGGGCGTTGTGTTGGCATCCGTATGCTGCCTGCCAATGTTCCCTTTTATTTTTGCTGCCGGTGCCGCAGGAAGTTCGGCGTTCTTCACACAAGCGCGACCGATCCTGCTGGCGTCGTCGCTCCTTTCAATTGGCTTTGCCTTCTACCAACGTTGGCACGCGAAGCGCTGCCAATGTAAGCCAATTTTATTGAGCAGCATCGTTTTGTGGTTTTCGGTCGTGGTAGTACTAGCCTTCTTTCTGTTTCCACAGGTGATTGCAAATCTGGTTGTCAATCTCCTGGCGAGGTGAGGATGAAACGCAAGCACATTGGTTATGGAATAGCGGCGGTCGCGACAGTTTTGTTCGTCGTTTATTACTTGTATCTCGGCAGCTCCGCGCCAGCCAACCAGCAGCCGTTGGTGCGGCTTAACACATCGAACATTGAATCGCTGAAGCAATCGTTCAACGAATCGAAGGATTCGGTCCGCGTGATGGTGATGCTCTCGCCCACTTGAACGGTCTGTTTGCAGGGGGCCTCTGCATTTCAAAAGCTACTTGACGAGCAGCGCGAACGAAAAATCCGGGTCTTTGTGATCTGGGAGCCGGTGTTGCCAACCGATCTCGCCGCGCCGTCGACGCTGACGCTAAAGCGCATCAATGATTCGCGGGCCTCGCAGTATTGGGACAAAGAGCACCTGGTGTCTAGATCGATTGGCGAAGATGATGGCGTGGTTTGGGACTACGTGGCCGTTTATCCTCCAGGCATACTTTGGGAGAAA
>DASYRR010000259.1:0-47839 GCA_036004125.1 Pyrinomonadaceae bacterium
GGCTTCGCACCTTTGCTGCGACCTTTTCTTCTCACAACTGATCCAACTCGTGCTCTCATTTCGACACCTCTGGTTGCACAAACAAACTCACTTCGCGTGTCGCAATTCGACGAGCTAAGACTCGTCAAAACTTGCACACACTTTCGCACACATTTCGGATGTGATTTCGAGAGAATAGCAGAGTTGTCAAGGTAGACCGGATTTCAATTTCAGGCAATAAATATCGGCCTTTGAAGCTTAAAATGATAATTGAGGATATCGCGTGATAATGGTCGAATTACGATTCACACGCGAGGGGTCAGTAGTTCGAATCTACTAGCGGGCACCAAAGTTTTTTGAGAATAGGGCCTATAGGACGTATAGGTCCTATTCAGAAATGGAGATCCTCACAATGTCTCAACCTCACTCACCTAAACCTGATCTCATTCGCGCGCATGGCGGTTATCGTCAGCTCAAATCATTTCAGCAAGCCGAGCTGGTCTATGACGCAAGTGTGAAGTTCTGCGACCGATTCACCGACAAACGTTCTCGCACTCATGACCAAATGGTTCAGGCTGCGCGTAGCGGTCGGCAGAACATCGCCGAAGGAAGCCAAGCTTCTGGTACGTCGAAGAAAACTGGGTTGAAGCTTGACCCTTTTTCGTGCACCCGAAAACCGTCGGCACCTCGTAGAGTTCATGGACAAATGAAGCCATCGCAATCTCTAACCACAAGGCACAAAGTCACGAAATGAATCTAGAAGAGAGGCCTCAGATCGTTCTCTTATTTAGTGTCTTTGGGTCTTAGTGGTTTAATCCGTGCCCTTGATCTCATTTGCCGAGTAGCTGATCCAACTTCTTACTGTACTCATCAACGTTATTTTTCTGAATCACTACCGTCGGAATAAGTATTGTCTTGTTGGCAGGGATCACTGAACGGTCACCTTTTAGGATCTGTGCCGCCGTCTTAACCGCCTGGTATCCGTATTCAAACGGTTGTTGCGCCACCGTACCAAAGATTGAACCGTCTTTGATTGCTGCGAGAGTATCCCGGTCGTCGTCAAAGCAGACAATCTGGATTTTGCCTAGCTTACCTTCAGGTCTGAGTGCTTGTACGATCGCGGGTCCGTTATAGGACCACAAACCAACCATGCCTGCTATGTCAGAATTTTTCTTTAACGCTTCATACGCGTTATTTCTTGCATTACCTGCGTCAGCGTCGTCCGTCATAAGGTCAATTACTACCACATTCGAACCCTGGAGTGACTCCTTCAATCCTTCGAATCGATCGTGCGCGTTCTGAACTTCGCGTCTGCCGACGAACACCATAATCTTCCCACCCTGCGGTAGAGCTTTCTTGATAAGGTCTCCGGCCTGGCGCCCAGCAGCCCGATTGTCGGCACCGAGGTACAACGCACGATCGGTATCGGGCGCGTCGCTGTCCTGAGTCATGACCAAGGCTCTCTTCGACGCATCGTTAATTACTTTCTTCTGACCAGCAGGATCAATTGGGCTGATGGCAATGGCATCCGCCTCGTCAGCGTCCAGTGCATGTCGGATGAGTCCGTTTTGTTCTTCTGTCGTTCCAGTGTTTGTTGTTTTGAACACAACCGCGACATCAGGTAGTTCGGTGTCAGCCTTATCGCATCCTTTGCGCACGATCTTCCAGAAGTCGGAGGTACTGTTGGTAATAAACGCCACCGTCTTCACCGCCTTAGTCGGTTTCGGTGGAGACGCGCAACTGACTGACAGAACCAAAATAAGAGTCAGTAAACAAACAGACTTTTTCATGGTTGGAGTCTCCTTGATGCAAGACAGATCTCAAATTTCAGATCTCAGATCGCAAAGGGAATACAGAGTTCGTGACGTTCACCCTGACTAATCGCCGGTCGGTTTCACGCCGGCATTTTCAATCATCAGGATTACAGTTCTCTCCGGTGCTCGAGGTCGATGCATTACGCCTTTCGGTACAGTAAAACCCTGCCGTGGTAACAAGTCAACGCTCTGGTCTTCTAAGTCAATGATGAAATGCCCGTCAACCACATAGAAGAACTCGTCTTCATTGTCGTGCTTATGCCAGTGAAATTCTCCCTGCACAACGCCAAGACGAACAACACTTTCGTTAACCTGACAAAGTGTTTGGTTAAACCAGGGATCAGTGCAACCATTAACTAGTGATTGGATATCAATCAATTCCAACGGGCCAAATCGAGTATCCAGGTTGATTGCGTATGGTGACTCAGTAGCCATCGATATTCTCCAAGGTCATTAGATTTGCTGTGGCACTTCGACCGTTCTCTCGTTCTTTACGTTGCCCGTATTCAAGGTGCTTTTTGGTTCAATCAAGAGCAGCGACGCTTCCTCTTCGGCGACAGGCAAATGTTCTACGCCGCGAGGAACAATGATGAATTCACCAGCCTTCAGACGAATATCTCGATCTGGGAGTTTCATAACAAAACTGCCGTCAACCACGAGGAACATTTCGTCTTCCTCATCGTGGTGATGCCAAACAAACTCGCCTTTGAATTTGACTAACTTAATGTGGCAATCATTAACCTCGCCGACGATCTTTGGATTCCAGTGATCGGTGAACAGACTAAGCTTTTCTTCAAGGTTCACTTTCTCCATTGTCTGGTCCTCCCCGTTACTAAAGAAGGTTTGCAGTATCGAATGATTCCAGTTGTCGAGACTATTCTGCGCTTAGCGATGACGATCCAGGTGCCTTCAGACTATGCACAATAATCAGCTTCCTGGTCGGTAAAAGCAACGAAGCGAGAATCAGCAACGGATTAACACGGATAATACAGATTAAGGTTTGGCAGATTCTCGCAGGGTTTGGTTCTGATCCGTTTCATGCGCGTTCATCTGTGGCTCGTTTTTGGGAACCCAGCGACAAGCTAAAGCATTCCGGACATAGCTTGGCACAACTGATGCTCAGCGTACCTCTGGAGTTAGCTAATCGGCTCTTATTTGAGAGCTGAGTGGTTAAACGCCCGCCCAAATCTCCCCACCTGGGGCGACTTCGCCTACCAGCGACAGCAAAAGACTGCCCCAAAGAAGGTTGAATCGCTCAGCTTTCAAATAATGAAGGTCAAACTAAAACGGAAACGTCGGGGGCTTTAACGAGGTCTCAAGCTGCCATCGCATCTCGCGCTAACCCACCGTCCTAAAACATGAAACAAAAACACGAAAACCGTTTCCAAGAGTACATTTCATATTGGACAGGAGATTGGGGCGGAAGAATGGTGGGTAAATGGCCTGTTGTTAATAGTTGTATTTGATGAGGCCAGCACTTTGCTCAGTTCCTTAGTCGTAATGGCCAGTATCCTCACCGGAATCGTCGTGATACGCCAGGTGTTGTCGATGCGTGAAATCACCACGTCGAAACAAGATCGAAGACAAGCAGAAGAAGCAGTTCGCCGCAGTAACACAATCCTAAAGGCAATATTCGAAGGCACGGGTGATTCGATCTTTGTGAAAGATCTCCAGGGTCGTTACTTGATGATTAATCCGACTGCCGCGGCTTTTATAAATAAGCCAATAGAGGAGATCTTAAACAAAACGGATGCGGAACTTTTTCCCGAAGAGACCGCTCGCGGGTTTAAGGAATCTGACGATCGCATTTTAGCCACCGGTAAGACGGAGACTTTCGAAGGAGTAGCAACTTCGGATGCCGGTGTGCAGAACTACCTCGTTACCAAGAGTCTTTACCGTAATAATGCCGGCGAGGTCATGGGCCTGGTGGGAGTGTCACACGACATCACTAATCGAAAACAGCTCGAGCTAGAGCGCGATCGAATTCTTAATCTCACGGTAGACGTGATCTGTGTCGCCGGCTTGGACGGTTATTTCAAACGACTCAACCCAGCTTGGACAGCAACCCTCGGCTTTACCGAAGACGAACTGTTCAGTCGCCCTCTTCCCGCGTTCATACATCCTGCGGATCGAAGTGCTGCACGGGCTGCAATGCGCCGGCTAGCTGATGGGACACGGATTCCCGATTTCGTTTGTCGCGTGCTGTGCAAGGACGACACCTACAAATCATTTCTTTGGACCGCTGTTCCGGTACTTGAAGAAAACGTCTTCTATGCGATTGGACGCGACATTACCGAACGAAAACTTGCGGAAGAAGCCTTGCGGATCAGCGAAGCGAGATACAAAGACCTTTTCCAACATGCACCCGTTGCGTATCACGAATTGGACAAGAATGGTTGCATAGTGTCGGTGAACCTAACCGAACAAAGGCTACTGGGGTATGCAGCCGATGAGATGGAAGGACGCATGGCCTGGGACTTCATTGTCGAGTCAGCATCGCAAGCCTCGATAGCCGCAAAGCTTGCTGGCAAACAAAAGCTGCAACCGTTCGAGAGGACCTTCATTCACAGAGATGGGCACTTAATCCCCATGTTGGTACAAGACCAACTCATCTACGATGCGAGTGCAGAGGTCAGTGGCATTCGAACGACGCTTCACGACATCAGTGAGCGCAAACAGTTAGAAGCTGAGCTTGAACAGGCTCGAGATGCGGCGCTCGAAACCGCCCGGTTGAAGTCCGAATTCCTTGCAAATATGAGTCACGAGATTCGCACGCCGATGAACGGTGTGATTGGTATGACGGGCCTGTTGCTCGAAACGGAACTCACCGCAGAACAACGTGAATTCGCGGAGACGATCCAAGGCAGTGGCGACGCTTTGCTCACCATTATCAATGACATACTCGACTTCTCTAAGATCGAAGCCGGCAAACTGCAGTTTGAGACACTCGATTTCAATCTGAGTAACGCGGTCGAGAATGCAGTTGAATTGGTAGCCGAAAGAGCACATGAGAAAGACATCGAACTTGCTTCATTGGTCTACCGGGATGTGCCCACAAATCTGCGTGGAGATCCGGGTCGTCTGCGCCAAGTATTAACTAATTTGATCGGTAACGCAGTTAAGTTCACAGAAAATGGCGAAG
This sequence comes from Pyrinomonadaceae bacterium, assembly GCA_036004125.1. Taxonomy (GTDB): domain Bacteria; phylum Acidobacteriota; class Blastocatellia; order Pyrinomonadales; family Pyrinomonadaceae; genus PSRF01. The sequence goes on from DASYRR010000259.1 coordinate 4,936, forward strand.
TCATCGTGCGCGTCGAAAAGGAAAGTGAAACTGATCGCCATGTTGTTATCCAATTCAAGATCAGCGACACGGGAATTGGTATCAGCGACAGCGTTCAAAAAAGCCTCTTCCAGGCGTTCACCCAAGCCGATGGATCGACTACCAGAAGGTACGGCGGTACAGGTCTGGGGCTGGCGATTTCAAAGCAATTGGTTCAGTTGATGGGCGGCGAAATCGGCGTGAGGAGTGTCCCCGAGAAGGGCTCCACCTTCTGGTTTACGGCACGCTTCGAAAAGCAACTCGAGTCACGACGAAGCGAAGCCAAATCTCAAGGCTCTCTCAAGAATATTCGTGCTCTTATAGTTGACGACAATTCCACCAACCGGAAGATTCTTGCTCACCAATTAGCTTCGTGGGGCATCCTTCATGATGAAGCTGCGTCAGCTCGAGCAGCACTCCAGATGTTACGCAGTGCTGTGCACGACCGAAAACCCTACGACATTGCGATCCTTGACCTGATGATGCCGGAGATGGACGGACTCGACTTGGCTAAGAACATCAAAGGAGACCCCTCTCTGTGCCTAGTCAAACTAGTGATGCTGACTTCATACGGGCGTCGATGCGACAGCGACACAGCTCACGACGTAGGTGTTGCTGCATATCTCACCAAGCCCGTTCGGCAAACTGAACTGTTCGATTGCCTTGTCAACGTAATCGATCAGCAACAGCTGACCGCGGAAACGCACGAGCTAAGCAAACAACAAACCGCGCAATTCTCGAGAGAACTTGCGCAAGAAGCCAACCCTTACCAGCACAAACTGATCTTGCTTGCTGAAGACAATGTTGTTAACCAAAGGGTCGCTGCTCGTCAGTTGTTGAAACTCGGATACCGGTCCGACGCTGTGGCAGACGGACGCGAGGTCATCGAGGCCCTTGAACGAATTCACTACGATCTGGTTTTGATGGACTGTCAGATGCCGGAAATGGACGGATACGAAGCGGCGGTTGAGATCAGGCGTCGTGAAGGCAAATCAAAACATACTTTGATCGTCGCGATGACAGCGAACGCATTACAGGGTGATCGGGAAAAGTGTCTCGCCGCAGGTATGGATGACTATATTTCGAAGCCTGTGCGTCCAGAGGAATTAGCGGTGGTGCTTGAGAGGGTTTTTGCCGCGGCCGAGTTCGATTCCCTTTTCCCGCCCGTTGATCTCGAGCGCGTTTTCGACGTGGCCGGGACGCCGGGCTCACCCGAGCTGGTAGAAATTTTGGATGCATATCTCGACGCAATGTCAGCAAATCTTGTTCGTTTACAGACGGCAATCGAATTGGGCGACGCCACCGAGATAGATTTCATAGTACACGGTGCCAGCGGTATGAGCGCCAATCTGGGCATGACGGCGGTACTTGGACCACTGCAGGAGATAGAACGACGTTGTCGCAAGGACCCGACTGCGGATCTGACCGATCTTGCCACAGAATTATCTAGACAGTTTGAAAGAGTAAAGACCGTGCTGACCGATAGTGTCGCTGCGGTTGAAATTTGAAATCTGGGAGATCCACACATGTTTTCTACAACCATTCATGCTACGTCACGCATTCTAATCGCCGATGACGACCCAGTGATCAGACACCTGGTTACGCGGTTGGTTGAGAAAGCGAACTATAAAACGGTTGTCTGCGCCGATGGGCGTGAAGCCGCACGTGTATTGCAGTCTGATTCAAACTTTTGCGGGGCAATCTTCGATATGATGATGCCGCACCTGGAAGGCCTCGAACTGATTCGGTTCATGCGCACAGAAAAGCGTCTGATGCGCATTCCTGTATTAATGATTACTTCGGAATCGGATTTGAAGTTGATGGCGAATAGCTTCTCCGCAGGCGCTACACTGTTTTTGCCAAAGCCTTTTACCGCCGACCAATTCCACAACACCTTCAAGCTATTACTGAGTAACAGCTCTAACAAAGTGGTTCGCACCACATAGGTTTTCACGTTTCTTTCCCGACGAGATTATCTCGCTCTTACTGGAGAATTTGTCATGTCAATTATTCAGGTCGATATGGATCCAAAAGAAGAACCGGGCCTCTACGATAAGCCTTCCGCGGTTATGCCTTCAGTAGACCTATCGGTGCTCAGTAGTTTTGAAGATCCGGATACAACAGACGCATCGGGTTTAGTCGTTGAGCTAATCGATCTATACCAGAAAGAAGCAACGCGCTTATTGGAAACGATGAGACAAGGAATCGAGACGAAGGATTGGTCAGTTGTTAAGCGGGCGGCTCACAGTCTACGAGGTAGTAGTGGCAATTTAGGCGTATTGCGGATGGCATGCGTTTGCGATCGTATGGAGCATAGTGAACTTAGTCATACCCTCGCAACCCAATTGCTTCAAGATCTTGAAGAAGAATTTGTTCATGTAGGTCACATTCTGGTCGCGGAACGGCAAAGGAGATGCGGTGCGAATACTGATCGCTGAAGACGACCCGATCTCAAGACGCGTTCTTGCGGTGCAGTTGGGTAAGTGGGGGCATGAAGTTATCTCCACTCAGAACGGGCTTGAGGCCTGGGACGTTTTGCATACTGCTGATGCACCACTGGTCGCAATACTTGACTGGATGATGCCTGGCATGGACGGTGTCGAGATTTGCAGAAGAATGCGTCAGGAGAAGACAGACTCTCCGACATATATCATTCTACTGACTGCAAAGTCGCGGAAAGAGAATGTCATCGAAGGATTGGAGGCGGGCGCTGACGACTACCTTACGAAACCTTTCGATCGGCATGAGCTTCGTGTTCGTCTTCAAGCCGGCGCACGGATTGCTGAACTGCAGGAGAACTTGCGTGAGCGCGTGAAGGAATTAGAAGAGGCGATTATTGAAAAAGAACATGCTGAGCAGGAGCTTCGTAATCTAACGCTCACCGATCACCTGACTGGTCTCTATAACCATCGCGGTTTCTTTACTCTGGCAGAGCATGTCGCAAAACTAGGCAAGCGCAGCGGGCAACAGTCGTTGCTAATTTACGCGGACATGGATGGTCTGAAACAAATCAACGACACTCTGGGCCACGCAACGGGTTCAAAGGCAATCGCCAAGTTGGCAGAGATCCTTCAGCAAACGTTTCGGGACTGCGACATCGTCGCGCGTCTTGGCGGCGACGAGTTTACAATTCTCTGTCCAAATGTTCGCGTTGACGAAGCAGATCGAATCATTCAACGACTCAGGGATAACTTACAAGCCTACAATAACGCCTCCGACAATGACTTTTCCCTCTCATTGAGTCTCGGAGCCGTGCCTATTGACTACACGGACAATTTGACCTTGGAAGAACAGATAGCCGCAGCGGACCGTTCCATGTATAGAGACAAGCAACTGCGAAAAGCTGAGCAGATCCTTCAAGGAAATAATCGCCTGCCGTTGACTCCTATTGGGCACCTTCCTACTACTTAAAAGATTGCCTCAATACAAAGGCCCACCGATTTTCACGGTGGGCCTTTTAGCATTCGGTAACCAAACCTATTAAGGTTTCTTTTTGTCGTCGTGTTTGGGTTGGTTGGTATTCTGTGGTGGTCTGTTGTCTTTGCGGTCGATCACCTTCACTGGCTCCTTTTTGGGTCGCTGGTCTTGCCCCTGTCCTTGTTTTTGGGCAAACGCACCAACCGAAACCGCCGCCAGCATTGACAATACCACCAAATCTCTAACTAACTTCTTCATTTGCGGCCTGTGCCTCCTTACGCAGTGTTTCCCGCGCAATCGGAGGGAGAAAGAGATGCGCCAACCAGGAACTCAGCAAAATAGATGCCATGGCGACGAGCGCTGGTACCCTTGATTTTGCTTAGCGAGTTTAACAGCAAAACCGTGGGTGTCGCACGGTTTCGAGTTCAATCGCACCTTATGGTGCAGGCCTCGGCAGGAATGTCCGATATGCTTTAGCTTGTCGTGGTCACCATCCTTTAATACCCTGAACTACTTGGGCGGTCACCACGACAAGCTAAAGCATATCGGACATTTAACTAGCGGCGAACAGTCACACTCAAGGTCCCCACATTTCCACTAGAGTCAAAAACACGTAAGGAAATCGTATGCTCACCGGTTGAAGTCAGGGGAAACTCTACGGTGAAGGCTTCGTGTCCGCCATCAGCAATCCCATCGTCGGGAAAGACTGGAAGCCATGTCGCACCGTCAAGGCTTGCGTCAGCTCGTTTGACCTTGCCGGTGGCATCGTCGACCGTAAACGAAACTCGGACGTTGTCGCGAATAAATTGGGGTTGACCAGGCGATTTGACGACTGGTGGTGTATTGTCGATGTCAACAGGTTCACTGAGGCGCTCACCCAACAATTTTTGCCCCGTCGGATTATCCGGAGCATCAGAGGCCACTACCTTGATAACGTAGCGTCCATCGGCGAGCATAGCGCCATCGATTGTGTAAAACGTATCGCGCAACTTGTCCCTCAAGAGTCGAAACGTTTGTTCGTTCAAGCCCCGGTAATGGATGGCGTACTCCAACGTATCACCGTTTCGATCTTCCGCCTGCCATTGAAACGATCTCGCGCCGCGCTGATAGAAGCGCCGCGGAGGAACCTGGGCCACAGGACCAAATAGTGAAGGGTCCAACCCAGACGATTCAACGTTTGGATCCGCCATCACCTGCGCTACCTGTTGCAGACCCACGCCGATAGGCAAGGCACTGATCGAAAGAACCTCTGGTGCCACGTTTCTGGGTAGATACGCAATGCTCACGTCCTCGACTGAAGCGGCCGGAGAGGACGCTGTTATTGATCGCATGGTGGCTCGCCATTGAATAAACCGCGCTCGCGGACTGCTAATTTGATTACCATCCGGATCCTTGTAAGCAGGACTCCACTCGCTCCAGGTTGCGTCTGGCCGTTCTCCGTTTCCGGTTCGGGTCTGCAACTCGACATTGCCGGTGCCGCGCCACCAAACGCGACCCCACGAAGCCGTTAACTTCGCGTCACGAACCGGTGACTCATAGCTGCCTTCACCCAAAAGTCCAGAACCAAAACTGAAAAGCTTGCCCTGGTTACTGGAAGCGGCGTAGACCTGGTTATTGCGTGTGACAAGCGACGAGATCTGTCCCTCTGAAGACTGCAGCAGCAGCGTGTCGCGACCGTCATTGGTGACTGAATAAATTCGTCCTTTATCGCTAGTGCCAATCAGAACAGTCTCTGATTGCAGACCCGGTGCAATTGAAAACGCAGTGATCGTCGGTGAGCTCCAAACGACATCGGTAGCGCCATCCGGCAAAATGCGAAACACAGCACTACGCGCATTTGAAACATCACTCCGACTTCGCATCTGCGTGGGCTGGTTCTGAATCGGGGTTCCACTTTCATCTATAGCCGTTATGGTCACCGACGTGCTGGGGTTGCCCGCCTCACCGGGTTGAGCTGTCGATGTGGGAGTCGACGGCGGACGCGACGTAGCGGCCGCATCACTCAACGCAAGGGCATAGATCGATCCATCTGCTGCGACGGCCAGTCCATGGATTTCACGAAGTTGGGTATCGAAAAGTGCAAAGGTTTTTCCTTCTGGCGACACGCGTAGAACCAAGCCCCCAGAATCGGTTCCAGCTATTAACTCGCCCTTTGGTGTTACAGCGAGTGAGATCACATGAGTTTGATTTGTATTAACCAGCAAAGAGTCCTCGGGTTTAGCGCCAGCCGATCGAACCCGATAAAGTTTTCCACTGTCACCCGAGCCGACAGCCAATGCACCATCGGGGAGTAGTGCCAGTGACCAAATGTATTTATCCCCAGGATCAAAATAGACAGCTGCCTGGCCATCTGGTGTGATGCGATAGACCTTGCCGTCAGGTGACGTGCCCGCGTAGACAACTCCATCCTTTGCCACGAGCGCAGTCACGTCCAATTCCGCAGCGTCGTAAAGTAATGCTCCCGTGCCGGCAGCAGTCACGCGAAAGATCTTGCCGTCATGACCCGTACCCAAAAATACATTGCCTTGATTATCAACGGTCGTCGCCCAGACATAAGTCTGCTGTGTGTTGAAGATCTCGGTAAGCTTTGGAGCCAACATCAGGACTCCGGTATCACTAATCGACACCCCTCGAGCATCACCTTTTAGTAAGTCGGAGCGGCCGGTCGTTTCCCAGATAGCCGGCTGACCAGCATGCAAAACTCCAAAGAAACAGAGCGTTAAAAGACAAGCAGTAATAGTGGGGGTTCGGTTCAAAGGATTGATGATCATCAGTAGTTAGTTTCCTATGTACTTTGCGTAGAGCGAGCGGGCAGTGGTGATTTCATTGGTGCCGCGAATTATAGAGCGTGCGTCCTGAAAGACAGTCAATTCAAATTTCCCAGTGCGAAAGCGAAGCAGATAGTCGTTGAACTTCACTTCGCCCGAGCTTTCAAGTCTTGCAGCAAGAGCTGAAAAATTGATGCTTGTCGGCTTGGGTGGTGAGATTTGAACGGCGTCACGTCCGCACAGAACAGCAGCCACCTCATTCGACTCACTTGCCAACAAATCAAAATTTCCCAAGCCACAGGTCTGGCAATCCGACCGCGGCGCACCGGGGTTAATTTTTCTCCATTCGTTTTGCCACACATCAAACTGCATTAGTGAGCCATGCAGATTAGCAACGTTACCAGTCAGAACCTTTAACACCTCACTAACCTGGATGCCCGCCACAACATTGATTATCGGCATGATGATCCCGGCTGTATCGCAGGTTGGGGTGCTTGCAGCGGGTGGTGCTTCTTCAAAAATGCAACGCAAACAGGCTGTTTGATGCGGACGAATGGTCATTGTTACGCCGTACGAACCCACGGCGGCTCCATAAACCCACGTAACCTGATGCTTCACGCACGCATCGTTGATAAGGTAGCGCGTGGAGAAATTATCTGTGCCATCGACAACAACGTCGATTTCTTGCATCAACCTTTCGATATTTGAGTGATTGACATCTGCGACTACGGCTTGGACCTGAATAGCAGAGTTGAGCTGGTTGATGTGATTAGCTGCCGCAATCGCTTTCGGCAGATGCTCCTCGGCATCACGCTCGGTGAACATTGTCTGGCGCTGAAGATTCGAGAACTCAACAAAGTCGCGATCGACAATTCGCAGCTTGCCGACGCCGGCGCGGGCCAGCGACTCTGCCTGGGTTGAACCGAGTGCACCGCAGCCAATAATCAGAACCTGCGACGCATGCAGGCGGTCCTGACCTTGTCTGCCGATTCCTTTGAAGAGGATCTGCCTGCTATACCGTTCACTCACTGGTTTCAGTATAGCAAGACCGATTGATTAGCGTAGAGCGGGTACGAAGTGCGAGTAGACGTGTCAAATCAAATAGGACCTATAAGTCCTATAGGTCCTATTCAAGACACCTGTCGCCGGGCGGGTTGAGAGCTTTTCTTATGCCGCGTTCTCCTGCGGTTCAGCTCGATTCAGTGGTCCCTGGTAACCGTTGGGTACAATGTTATAGCGCTTGATCTTTGCATTGAGCGTGGTGAGTTTCAGACCTAATAATTTGGCGGCTCGAGTTTGACTACCGGCCGTTCTACCAAGAGCTGTGCGTATAAGATTCATCTCGAATTGACGCACTTCTTCATCCAACCGTGCGCCGTTCTTGAGACCTACGGGCACTGACATCGTGAGCGATTCAACTTCCTCCAATAGCTGTATCACTGTTTGCCTGAGCGTGTTGATCCTATCGTCCATATTGTTTTTGCTGAGCCGTTCGTCAGTTCCCTGCTCCTGGCTCACTTCGAACTCCGAGAGCGTTTGACCACTCATGACTCACCTCCTGAATAACTTTCGCATTTTTCAAGTTGCTGGTCCATGCTTTGGGGAGCCACAAGACTTACTGCCGGTCACGATCGCTTCTGCATCTCACCTTCGCGAGCTACTGCTTCAAACAACGTGACCTTAGTACGAGACCATATTCGCAAAAACTCAAACTTAGCGTACCAACTGTGTGACAGAACGGCTAAAACTTGTGATGGAGCGGCCACCTTGGTGGACAAAAATCCAGAGAACCTAAAGAGTATTGCCCACTGCCTCCTGAAGGTTGGCGCGATAGTTCCGGCTGAGCGTCAACTGTTTGCCGTTCTCAAGAATGATTCGATACTCGCCGTGAAACCACGGTTGTAGTTCCTTAATCTTATCGATCTTAACGATCGCCGAGCGGTGAATGCGCAAGAATTGCTTTGGGTCTAATTGTTCTTCCAGCCCGCTAATAGTCTCGCGGAGTAAATAGTGCTTAGCCTCATCGTGAACCCGTACGTAGTTCCCTTCTGCCTCAATACAGTGGATGTTGTCCACGTCCAAAAAAAACACTCTACCTCCGGTTTTTACAACGAGCCGCTCCAAATAACGGGGGCCGGCCTTCAATTCCTCGAGCAGAGCAAGAATGTGTCGATCGCGCTCACCTGTGCGATCCAGTTTGATTTGGGTTTTTGCCCGTTGCCAAGCTGCGTCAAAGCGCTCTCGATCGAACGGCTTCAGCAAGTAGTCGAAGGCATGCACTTCAAAGGCACGCACAGCGTATTGATCATAAGCCGTCGCAAAGATGACGTATGGAAAACGTTGGCCAGCGAACGATTCGAGCACTTCGAAACCGCCTAGCTCGGGCATTTGAATGTCGAGAAAGATCAGATCCGGAGACGATGCCTTGATCGCCTCGATCGCCTCTCGCCCGTTTGCGCACTCAGCTACGACTTCTACATCCGGATCGTCGACAAGCATTTCGCGAAGCATTTCGCGCGCTAATGGTTCGTCATCGATGACCAACGCTCGAATGCGGGTTGCGTCCGTCACCTTACCTCCCTGTACGTTTTGCTCCTGTTCAAACTGTGCCCGCCGTGAGGCTGCGTCATAAAGAATAAACACCGCCATCCAATAACTTGTGGCGTCGGATGTCCGATATGCTTTAGCTTGTCGTCGGTCGGAGCGCTAAGCACGTGGTAACTTGTGAACCAAAACGACAAGACAGACGCATTTCGGACATTCAGGAAACCAAAACGCAATCAATCTTTTCGCGTTGCGATAGGCTCAATGTCTACGAGAATGGAACTGGCAAAGTTTCGCCGAATTGGATTCTCTGTCAGAACAGTCAGAACACACGAGATTCTGAATGTTGCTTCAAGTTCTCGGTTGGTAGTTGGGTGAAGAACACCGAGAGTTAGCTTTGCAGCGAAAATCCCACCCACTGGCAGTGGGTGGATGCGTTCAAGTCCTTTCTACATGGAAGCAATCAGTCGCAGATCTAGGAATCCCCCACACGGCAGTGTGGGGATGGTTCAAGTCCATACTGTGCCGTCAAGATTCAACCGAAGCAAAGTCGCAGAAGAGTTAATGAATAGGGCGGACTTGAACGATCCCCGCACTGCCGTGTGGGGGATTTCGGTGTCTTCTGGTTGCTTCGTTTTGTAGACAGGACTTGAACGCATCCACCCACTGCCGTGGGTGGGATTTTCGCTTTTGTGCAAAGCCGTGTGAAAGTTATGACTTGGTGGTCGAGCTTTGCCTAAAGCGAGGGACTTCCAGGATTACCGTTACTCCGCCAGAAGGACGGTTGCGCAACTCAAACCTGGCACTGGAGCCGTACAAACCTGCAAGTCGCGCCTGTGTGTTAGCCAAACCGACTCCTCTTGAGGTGCGGCCCATAGCCTTCGTTTCAGAATCCATACCGGGCCCATTATCCTTAACCTCGATCCGTACCACTCCGTTTCTTGGGACCGCAGTGATCTCTACGAGACCTTCATTGGTACGTGCAATCGCGTGACGCATCGCATTTTCGACGATGGGTTGGAGTATTAGATTGGGCACTAGAACGTTCAACACCTCGGGGTCAATCCGAATGTCTGTCGTTAGTCGGTCCTGAAAACGAATGCGTTCAATCTCGAGATAGCCATTTAAAAACTCCAGCTCCTGCTGCAGCGTCACCTCCATGGCGCCGCCGTTCTCGAGGGTTAAGCGCAGAAAATCACCGAGACGAGTAATCATTTTCCTTGCGCTTTCAGTGTCTTTGCTAAGCAGTGCTGAGATCGAGTGAAGCGTATTGAAAAGGAAGTGGGGATGAACCTGCATCTTGAGTGCCTCAAGTTGTGACTGTGCCAACTCGGTCCTCAAGCGTGAGGCCTTTAACTCACCTTCGCGGTAGCTGTGGTAGTAGTTCAACGAGTGACTCATCAAGAAGATGAACCAGTAAACCAAAAGCCATCGATCCAGATTGAAGTAAAGATAATCGAAGGTCCAGAACGGGGTGATTCGATTGGTGCGAACCATTATGATCATATAAATGACAAAATGGATAACCATCAAGACGCTACTAAGAAGAACACTAAGACCAATGTGAAACAGAAGCTTCTTATGCCAATTGTGCCGGTCGATTCGATAGCTGCGGGCGAGCCAGAGCAGGAGTGGAGTTACGAGTGCCCAAAGATAACAGGCCGAGGCTTGGACTAAAAACCCCTTCGCGTAGGGAATCGGCTGATTCCCTGCGTAATACATCATGTATACCTGAGTACTGAAGAAGAGGGCGACGACTGTCCAAATCCCCCAGATCAGCCCCAGACGAGTTCGGCGCTTTTCAAGCAATCGACCCATGCGAGACTTCTGTTCACTGAATTCGTCGCGGTCGTTCATCGCTTTTAATGTCCGGTATGGTTCTGTCTTGTCGTTGAGATGCAAACTAACCCTCAAATCGACGTGACGCTTTACCTGGCAAGGTCGACAAGCTGAAGCATATCGAACAGAAGCCTTTATCGTTTAGTTAACACCGGCGGGAAAGGGTTTGTGACCAAAAGGACTTTTCGTGGTGCGAACAGGCGGCAAAGTCTGTCGAGGCGAAGCGGCGAAGGGGCAAACGAGTCGGGTCAAATCTGATCGGTTGTTCGTATGGCTCAGTTCTTCCGCTTTCCCGTCGCGCGTCTCCCTATCCAGCCGATTAAGGCATCTGGCAGCAGACTGCGTCATCTCCAACTCCTGGGCGTGGGTCAATCGCGCGATTGATCTAATTTGCTGACGGCAAACTGAAACCACTTGTTCAGTGTTCACCAAACTCAATTCAGGATCTGAACCGTCGTCAGGCAAAACCCAACGATCATTTGCGGTTTTCACCAAATGCCCTAATTCGTGCAAAAGCATTACAACTCTCGTCTCCCGCGTATTAGGCCGAAAGCCTGGGACTGATAAGACCTGTCGTTCTGAAGGACCATTGCTGCGATAGAAGGAGCTCGCCAGGTTGATTTCTGCTTTATCGAATAGTCGAAATGAGAATCCAGTCCTGTGGCTTTGATACGTAGTAATGTTACCGCCCATTCGGATCGCAATGCTCTGATCCAGGTATGTGGGTTTCAATTGAAGAATGAGTTGAGTCAGTGCCGCGATGGCGTCTTTGCCTCCGAAGAAACGACTACATTCGTTTTGATCATTCAGAATTGTAAACGCATCCAAATATGCGCGATCAAGCAGTCCAAGTTTTCGCGGATCCCTGGAAGTGAGAGCTAGTGGTTCCGGCATTGCAGGAGGAGAGGACGAATTCCTAGATTCTTCTCCAAGAGTTGGCGAGGTTTTGGCTAGTGGATTGGAGTGCTCATTGTTCAACTCGTCAGCGAAGATACTCAACCTACGAACTAACCCTGTTTGTGCAGCCGACGTAATTAAGGTGATTCTAGTAACTATTAAGAATACGAATGCCAACTGTAGACACTTTGCTGTTCTCACGATTGCACCTCCATTTTTGCCCTTGAAGGCGTGGCCTTCTTCAGTCAAACAATCAGCGGAGCAACGTGCCTGAGACTACGAAACGAAGTTTAGGTTCGAATGACGTTTGTGATGGACGGGTGCGATTAAGTGATGGAGCGGCTTCGCTAGTTGGTGAGATGTAAATCGCGATCTAAATGTTAGTCGCGAGAAAAAGTTTTGGACAGTGCGGATGATCCGGCGGCGTACATTAACTCGGATGAAGCATTCGTATTAGTCCATATTTTGAATTGCAGTTTAGCTTGAGCGACGAGCATTTCCAGTCCACCAAGTACCTGACAACCAGCTTCGCGTGCTTCGAGTAAGAACCGCGTTTCGATTGGGTTGTATACGAGGTCATAGGCAAGTCGAACGTCACGCAGCTGATTTGCAATGGCAGGAGTCTCAGCGGCTTGTGCACCCAAGCTTCCCAGCGGTGTCGCATTAATCACGATGTCTTTTCCTGCAAAGCTGGACTGCAGAGGCTCACTCGATATATTGAATCGCTGACACAAAGCCTGTGCTTTCTCTGAATCACGAGCGTAAACGCAGACATCGACCTTTTGTTCCAGTAACGCAAAGACAGCAGCGCTCGCCGCACCACCCGCTCCAATCACGGCAGCCCGCGAGCCGGCAATTGAGCCCATTCGTTGAATGAGTGGCCCAATCAAACCCTCAGCATCGGTGTTATATCCACGTAATTGTTCGTTCTCCAAAAGTACGGTATTGACTGCTCCAATCTTTTGGGCTCGTGGTTCAATCCAATCCAGGTAGTTCATCACCTCAGTCTTATGCGGCGCGGTAATGCTTAAGCCTCTCAGGTTCCAATCCAATTCTCTCGTTCGTGGAGTGACCATGCGCTTGAAAAATTGGCCGAGGTTTCGCACTTCCAAGGGAAGGTAAACGCCGTTAATGGCTGCTTCGCGGAAGGCGGAGTTGTGCATGTGAGGCGAGACTGAGTGTGATACTGGCGATCCCACTAAACCGGTAATTATGGTTTCGCGGTCAATGTGTTCAATGTGGTAGACAGATTCCAAATCGGATGCGACTACCTGGCCTGGAGCGGTACCTCGGTCAACTTCCAATGCTCCGTACGTGAGGAAGGAGCCGCGCGATGGGCCAAGTATGCGAGTGATCACGCCCGCCTCGCCCATCGCTATGGCGATAATTTCTCGACCGTCATTGCGTGCAAGATCCAGCAGGTTGAAGACAATTAGACAGTCGACCACATCGTTTGCCTTTACTGCCAGCTTAAGAATTCGAGCGGGAGTAAATGCCATCTGTTCATACAACTCCTCCAGACTGTTCGGCACACCCGAGAAATCATGATGTGAACAAATCACGCGCGACCAATCCGGTTGAGCATCAGCATCACGAGTGGTAAGTTCCTGAACAAGATCGCCCTCGAGATCAAAGAAAACTCCTTCTAAGTCAAACTGCTTCTCCCAAAATGCTTGTCGTTCTTTCGCAGTGATCGCTCGATATCCCCCTTGTTCAAGAGGGCGGAAGGTTAGTACGAACGGTCGCGAACTGGTACCGACCAGATTTCGCAGTTCCGAGGTTGCGGTTTGAATCTGACTGGGTTCCAATCCATCCAGACGCAGTTCAATCATATCGGCCGTTTCAGGGACGCTTGCGATCGCTGACAGTAACGCACGCACCGTCTTCTCGTTGAGGGGAACGCAAACGCGAGTCTCTGGATCGGAAATCATTTCAACAAGGTCGAGGCGATGCGTTGTCACTGAGACAAACAACGCATCGCCTCTTTTGAGTTTGGGTTGGTCTACTTCTCCTCGGCATCAAAGTGCCGCGTGGGGGGCTCAACACCCAAATGCCTCGTGGTCCCCTCAGTAACGCTCGGAACGGGAGGCCTCAATTGGCCAGTCCCGGGAGCTGAGAGATTCTGCGGAGCATAGTTTGAACGGTCTGGGAAACTCTGTATACCCGGTGTCCTAATCAGATTTCTTTTTTCCTGTTCCTTCAACCTTATGTATTGAGCGATTCCAGTTCCCATCATTGAGAATGCCGGCAACAACATCCAGAACCACCATCCTCTGCCGATCGTTCTTGACAAGGCAATCGCCACGATAAGAAAAGCAATCCCCATGAAGATGTTCTTAAATGAGTGATCGAGGCTAGGTTCCTTCCCTCGTCGGCGTGCACGTCGTGCGTTGCGGCTGTCGTCGTAGGTTGGTTCCAGACTTTGCCCGGCCAACGCTTGCGGAATGAGACTGATATTCGCGCCGCACGATCGGCAAAAGCTCGCGCCCTCAAGATTCTGCGTTGCGCATTTCGGACAGAACATTATTTCTCGTCCCTTCTAACCATCGCTTGCCTTTCGGCTCGTTGTCTCCGGGCCTCGTACAGTAAAACACCCGCCGCAACTGAAACATTCAGCGATTCAAGCTTACCAGAGACCGGAATACTCACCAGCGTATCGCAAGTCTCGCGTACTAAGCGATGAAGGCCGTGTCCTTCGCTTCCCAGCACTATTGCCGAGGGCAGGTTCCAATCCCATTCCGTGTAAGACTGCTTCCCCTCACCAGCTGAGCCGACCACCCAGATGTTACGTTCTTTCAACCGCTCTATCAATCTAACAAGATTCGTGACCCGAGCTACGGGCATATACTCCAACGCACCTGCGGCCACCTTGGCGACAACATCAGTCAGGCCAGTCGCCCTTCGTTCAGGAACGAACACGCCATGAACGCCTGCGCACTCGGCGGTTCGTAAGATCGAGCCCATATTACGCGGATCTTCTATCCCATCCAACGCCATCACAAGCGGCGGATCCGCGCTCTCGATCTTCGTCTCCAGTGTCGCGAGCAGTTCGTCCGTATCTGCATAACGAGCTGCAGCAATCCGGGCGACCACCCCCTGGTGGTTGGCACCTCGCAAACTGCCGTCAAGTTCCAATCGCGGTACTCTGTGAATTGGAATTCGCTTTTGTCTCGCCGCCTCCAGCAAGTGCTTGAGACGATCTGGTCTAGCACTTTCAAGAATTGTTATCGAGTCAATCTGCCGTTTGCTCGCACGTATTGCCTCCAACACCGAGTTCACACCGTAGACAATGTTTGTCGAACTGCTTTTGGCATAAGCTTCGTCAGGATCACTTGGATGATCGACTTTGGATCGGTTGCGAGGAGACATTGGATCAATTTGAACGATTTAGCGCAAAGTATCGACGCAGTCTTGAATAGCGAGTGAATTGCATTTCGTTAGTGCTGACAGTGCTAGCACCGAGGCTATACTTCCCGAGCCACTCGCGACGCAATCCGTGAGATTGGCTTACTTGTTCGCAGGGCCACACTAATTCAAGAAGCGTCTTAACGTCGTTATAAGAATCATCCTCACACAGGGTGTCGACCTTTGCGATGATGAGTGCGTGCAGTTTCTTCAAATTCTCGCCGGCAACCAAAGTCTTCTGATGTTCCAGACACGAAAAGTCGAAACTGTTTGCACCAATGCGCCACGACTGGTCATTTGATGACGAATAGAGATCAAAAACCGCCTCATCCGCGAAGTATTGATTTGTCTCGAGTAACTCATTTTCGGCTCGTCTGGACACTCGTTCTTTTACTTCTGTTTTCTTAAAAACCAATCGACCCGAAACAGTTAAGGCCAGGTCAGACCAGGCCACTTCGACACCACCTTTGCCCCCTGATTGCTGCACCACTAAATGCTCGCTTTCAAATTCTAACGAACGAGGTCGAACTATACTCTCTTCTCGGATACCAAGATCATGATCGGAGAGAGTCAACGTTTGAACACTTAGGCTGGCAAGCCTCTCAAATAGCAACTGAATCTCTTCATTACTGATTGCTCGCGCCAAAGGTAATGGTAGACTCGACCCCACTATTCGTCGGAGATCTTCAGGCGCTAGCTTCAAGAGATTGGCCGCGGATTCAATCGATTCTTGTTGCACAGGCACTGTTCCCGGAACAAAGATACAATTGAAACCGAGTTCGTGTTTCTCTGGTTGTCTTAGTGTTGGCCGACGGAGTTGCGCCGATGATTCGGTAATGGGAAGTGCTCCATCGCAGTATAAGCAGCTGATGCGCGTTGGAGGATTTGCTCGCAAACATTGATCACAACGAATCATCTGATCCGCAGTAAAACCCTGGGGTTCTGTGCGCATCACTGGTCCATCGAGAGACAGATGCATGGTTTCGTTATCTTTAGGCAACAGCTCCTCCAACAATTTGGATTATACGACGTGTCGAAAACTCGCAGGTTAACATTATGCGTCCTCGTTTAAAGTCAGCAAAGTTTGCGAAGGTTCTCCTGATCGCAGTGGTTGCGATTGAGCTGAATGCGTGCGCGGCCTTTCAACCTCTTGATGCTAATGGTCCTCGCTCAAACTTGCCACCATATCCCGTCATTGCGAGTGAACCGGGAAGACTTGAAGGCGCGACACTCGCGTGGCAACAGCTGTCGCAACGATACGGGTTGGCGCAAAACCTGAATGCGGATTTGCAGCCCCTGACAGGGACTCTGCATAGCATTCCCAACAACATTGGTGGCTCCATCTTCCTCCCCAAGGTTGGTGTCGAAGCGGTCCAAACAGAAGAAGAGACTCGCGAATCACTGCGGCGTTTTATCGCGGAATGGCACAGCTTGATCGGAGCCGATCCAGATCAACTATCATTAGTAGAAAGGAAGGATGAAGGTAATCTTAAGGTCGCGCGTTACGAACAGAGACCATTTCGCTACCCATTGCGCGGAGGCTTTGGAAATCTTGTTATTCGTTTTCAAGCCGATCGGCGAGTTGTTGACATATCGAGCAGTTGTCTACCCAACACCGACCGCCTGCAGGCAGCGCTTTCGGGCTTAACTCCCAAAGTCACAGCAGAGAACGCGGCCGCGTTGGTTAAGGACCGCGCAATCAGTGTTACTGACACCGCCGGTCAACCGCATTCTTTTAATCTGGCGGCGAATGCCAAAATTGATGTTACTCAACTCGTCATCTACCTTAAGCCCTCGCTAGATTCCCAAGCCCTCGAATTACACCTCGCCTGGGAAATAGATGTCACTAATGGTCCTATTAAGACGATCTATCTCGATGCCATTTCAGAACAAGTTATTGCGGTTGCCTGATAATCTTTGTGCTTGACCAACGAACTGCAAAACCAGCATGCTAGTTTAAACGGGGGGAACTCTTGGAGTCAGTTTATGAACAACAATTACGATCCGACTAATAACGCTTCCTGGCAACTCGGTCATCGTGGGAGAGTAGCGGTTTTTATTGATGGAAATAATCTTTTTCATGCAGCGCGTTTTCACAACATCGATATCGATTACAACAAACTGTTAAGAGTACTTCTGGGTGATGGCAGGTTGTTGCGAGCATTCTTCTACACAGGGGTTGACATCGGTGCTGAGCGTCAACAGGGCTTTCTTCTATGGATGAGACGCAACGGTTTTCGTGTGATTCAGAAAGAACTCAAAACGTTTTATGACGGCACGAGGAAGGCAAACCTGGATGTCGAGATTGCGGTGGACATGCTTTCACTCGCCGGGCGTTACGACACAGCAGTGCTCGTATCAGGCGATGAGGATTTCGTCTATGCAGTTAATGCGGTTGCGTATAAAGGTTGTCGGGTGGAGATCGCGGGCTTCAGATCCAATACTGCGCCCAAGCTAATCGATGTGGCTGACTACTTTATTGACCTCGGAGAAATTGCCGATAAGGTGCGAAAAGAAATCACACACGGGACGCGCTACGACGAACGCGATCTTCATGACGACGTTCCTTCCCAGTATCTCCAGGAGTCAATGGAGATCGAGGAAGCACCTCCAGATGTATTTCAAGCTGCAATGAGGGTGGTAATCGAGGCCGAAATCGAAGAAGAAGCCGCCGAGTTTCAGGCATCAACCGATTTTATCCGGATAACCGACGATCACTGACCAATCTGATATGAAGATCTTCACAATTGACGAAGCAAACGCCCTCCTTCCAAACGTTAGGGGCATTGTTTCGCG
Source organism: Pyrinomonadaceae bacterium (assembly GCA_036004125.1). Taxonomy (GTDB): domain Bacteria; phylum Acidobacteriota; class Blastocatellia; order Pyrinomonadales; family Pyrinomonadaceae; genus PSRF01. The sequence goes on from DASYRR010000259.1 coordinate 22,620, forward strand.
CATTCGGAAGACCTACAGAAGTCTCGCAAGGTATAGAGATGAAGCTAAAAAAGCCGCGGAAGCCTCAGAACAAGGGGGTGGCGGCGTGGAAAACGGTGTTCAGTATGCCAAGCTGGTGACATCGCTTACCAGCGAGATTGCAAAGTTGGAAGATCTCGGAGTCCAGTTAAAGGATTATGAACGTGGACTGGTGGATTTTCCTTCGCTTCGTGAAGGACGCGTGGTTCTGCTTTGTTGGCAATTAGGAGAAGGCGATCAGGTTGAATGGTGGCACGACATGGAAGCGGGGTTCGCCGGTCGTACGCCCCTCTAGCCACCCACCAAGCTCCAGCAATTTTGTGAAAGCAGCAGTTATCACCTGACGACAACTCCAACGCCCTCAATATTTTTTCATTGACCAGTTAAAGTTATCCCTGATAGGATGCGTCGCGATCGCGCAGCCGAGCGCAAGCGGAACAAACCTGTGGTTGCGCCGCTCGGCAATCCCCGGAGGCAGCTCGGAATGCGATGTCCCTCGTGCGGCGCCATCTCAGAAAATGCTGACTGCTGTGTGGATTTCGGTATCGAAGCGAATCAAAACCAAGGGCTAGATTCGGAATCGCCCACTCTAAGTCACGATCCAACCATGAATTCAGCTGGTGAGCTGCCAACTCCGCCCCTTCCAAGTAAATCTACCTTGATCGAGTTCCCAGGCGTGAACCGAGTTCCAGTACCCGAATGGAGAAAAGAGCTTAGCGAACGAGTTCGCGAGGTTCAGGAGCGTAAGGCACGCGAAGCTGCTCGCGAAGCCTCCAAGATTGAACAGCAACGAATTGCTGCCGCGGTCTCACCTCCGCAGCTCGAACTTCTTCCGCCAACCGAAATGCCAGCAATGAATCCTCTCGTTGCCGCTGCCTTGAAGAGGATTGAAAGAGCTCACCAAATCATTCCGGCCGAGGTCCAACAACCACGAAATCTTCTGGCAGCCGCTATTGCCTATGCTCCCGCGCTCGAAGCGAATGAACCCAAGGTTCTGCCGACTACAACCACACCAGGACCAATGTTTGAACCGGAAGTCGACGCTCAGATTTGCAACGCTCCAGAGACACCACCTCTCGCTGAGAAGAATCACAATCTTGTGGTCGTACCAACTGAAGACTCGGAGACAATCACTTCGAAAGTGAATCCCATGCGGGCTCCGAAGCGTTTGATTGTCGACGATCCAAACGATCCGGCACTCAATTACCTCGATTCGATTTCGCGGACTCTGTTTGTAGAGGAGATCGATTCTCGGCGTCCTTCAGCTTTTCGTCGACTCGTTTGCGGCGTGTTTGATCTGATTATTTGTGCCCTGCTCAGTGCACCAATCGCGTTGGCGATGAGAGCGACTGGAACTAATCTCCAGGATCACCAGGCTATTGCGGTCCTGGTTGGCTCGCTCGTAGTGGTGACCTTTATTTATCTGACTCTGACAACCGCTCTAACCGGCCGGACTTGGGCGATGCGTTTGCTTTCGTTACGCGTAATCGACACGAAGACGGGACTGATTCCAACTGGGAGTCAATCAATCAGTCGGTCCTTTCTTTATCTGGTTGGATTGGCGTTGGCGGGTTTGGGAATATTGTTCGCGCTAGTCAGTCGGGAAGGCTACACGGCTCACGACCGATTTACACGCACCGCCGTCATTGGAACGTAGCTCTCATCCACTGCATTAAAGGTCGGGCTCGCTCGCTGAACTCGAGCGAGCCTTTTTATTTCGCGTGGCCGATCTGATAGCCTCCGAGTGTCGATGCAGCAACAACTCATCCAACTCATTGTTGACGAAGTTCGCTCGAAATCAACCAACAACTTTCTCGGAAAAGTATTTCAGCTGGGACCGTTGGCTTTCGCGCTGGACATTGGAATTAAGGGCAGTTTTCTGTTCTTAAGTGCTGAACCTTCAAGTCCGCGCTTCTATCTGATCCAGCGGCGGGTCAAAGATCTCGAAAAGCAGTCGACGTCACTCTCACACTTTGGACAAATGGTACAGGCTCAGCTAGGAGGCGGCCGTCTAGTGAGTTGTGAGATAGACCAAACTGAAAGAATCGTTCGTCTGACTTTTCAAATCGAGGATGATCTTGGTGCTCTGCATTTCCGGCGACTTGTGGCTCAGCTGACCGGACGGGCTGCGAATCTTTTTCTTCTAGATGAACTCAATCGCGTCTCTGGAGCCCTTCGTGCACCAAAGGGGCCAGGGCAAAATCGGGGCGAGTACTATCTCCCACCACCAGCTCAGGAAACCCATGCGCGTGAGAGGCCTTTTGCGATTCGCGGCTCACCGTCAGATTTTGCGGATGATTACTTCAAGAACTTTGATACTACAAGAAACTTCGACCAGCTTGTGAATAACGCGCGTAGCCGGCTGCGCAAGGAGAGGAATCAGCTAAACAAACTCCAAGCGAATCTGCAAAAGGATCTCGCCGATCACGGCGATCCCGAGGCACATAAAAGAATCGGCGACTTGCTGCTCGCAAACGTTTCAACCGCTGCGCGCGAAGGCAGCAAAGCAAGGATCATAGACTTCTATTCTGCTGACACTCCAATAATCGAAGTTGAGGTTGAGGAGAACAGCTCACTCCAAGAAGCTGCCGCAGACAGGTTCCGAAAATATACGAAGGCAAAACGGGCTCAGGAGGAGATCAGCCAAAGACTCAAAAGTCTCGACGGTGAAATCTCAGCGCTCGCGCAGCGTGAGAGAGAGTTGGCGCAAATCCTGGAAAGGCGGGACGAAACAGCCCTTGCAAACTTCGATCAGTCCACTTCCACTCTCCAGCCAGGGCGTGATAAAGCTAAGCGAGCCGCTCCAATTCCAGGCGTACGTCGTTACTTGTCCACTGACGGCTATGAAATTCTGGTGGGTCGCGCAGCCCGGGACAACGACAATCTGACGTTTCGAATCGCGCGACCTAACGACCTGTGGCTTCATGCTGGAGACTATCCTGGTTCCCATGTTGTTGTCAGAAATCCAACTCGAAAAGAGATCCCACACCGAACTATTATCGAGGCCGCTCAGCTTGCCGGGCGTTTCTCTCAGGCAAGCGATGATGCCAAAGTTGTAGTTCATTACGTTGAGCGAAAATTTCTGTCCAAGCCAAAGAGGGCGGAGCCTGGCATCGTCCGCATGTCGAGATTCCGTTCCATTACCGTTGAGCCGAAGGAGTCGGTGAGTCGCGTTTTAGTATAATTCCCACCATGCATTCCAAACCTCAACAAAACCGATCTGCAGAACTCTTTGGCAAAGCTCTTGAGCTGATGCCGGGTGGTGTCAACTCTCCAGTCCGTGCTTTTCGGGGTGTCGGTGGAACTCCACTCTTTATTAAAAAAGCTTCAGGCGCAACGATGACTGACGCCGACGGCAAGACTTACATCGACTATGTAGGTTCCTGGGGTCCAATGATTCTCGGCCACGCCGATGCAGAGATTGTGCAGGCACTTCAAAATGCCGCCACTCATGGCACCAGCTTTGGCGCCCCACACGAACTTGAGGTTCAAATTGCGGAAGAGATTATCGACGCTGTTCCATCCATTGAGATGGTGCGAATGGTCAACAGCGGAACCGAAGCGACCATGTCAGCAATAAGACTCGCTCGAGGAGTCACCGGTAGAACCAAGCTGATCAAGTTCGAAGGTTGTTACCACGGCCATAGCGATAGTTTGCTCGTCAAGGCTGGATCGGGGGTAGCGACCCTGGGATTGCCAGACAGTCCTGGAGTACCCGCTGCCCTGGCAGAAACCACGATTACATTGCCCTTCAATAACAACGACGCACTTGCGAAAGTTTTCGCTGATCACAAAGACGTTGCGGCCGTAATCATAGAACCCGTAGTCGGTAACATGGGTTGCGTTCCGCCGGAAACTGGTTACCTGCAGTCGGTTCGTGATTTGTGTACTGCTAACAATTCTCTACTGATCTTCGACGAAGTAATGACGGGTTTTCGAGTCGCTCGTGGCGGAGCACAGGAACTTTATGGAGTGCGTCCTGACATTACAACCCTGGGGAAGATTATCGGCGGGGGTCTCCCGGTTGGCGCATACGGGGCAAGCAAGGAGCTGATGAGGAACGTCGCACCAGCTGGCCCAATTTATCAGGCAGGTACTCTGTCAGGGAATCCGCTTTCAATGACTGCAGGGTTGGTTACCTTACGCAGATTGCGAGACGAATCCGTTTATGATCGACTCGAGCAGTCAACACAACGATTGTGTTCCGGACTAACAGCCGCGGCATGTGAGGCCGGGGTAACTAACACGATTAATCGCGTCGGTTCAATGTGGACTAGTTTTTTTACTGACGGTCGCGTGACGAATTGGAACACTGCTGACAAGTGCGACAGGGACCTGTATGGAAAGTTCTTTCACGCAATGCTGGACGAAGGTGTCTATCTTGCACCGTCACAGTTTGAGGCCGCTTTCGTCAGCCTTGCTCACTCAGATGAAATTATTGACCGCACCATCGAGGCCGCAGGTAAAGCATTTAGGTTGTTAGTGGAGACCAAGTAAAGATCTCAGATCTCAGATTATTTGAGATCTGAGTGTATTACAGCGGCAAGTCGATAATAAATTTCGAACCCTTCCCTGGTTCACTCTTCACACTGATTCGTCCCCCATGCTGTTCCACAATCTGCTTCACGATCGCCAATCCCAAGCCCGTTCCTCGTTTCTTGGTCGAAAAGAACGGTTCGAAGATCCGGTCGCGAGTTGCCTTGTCCATTCCCTTCCCGCGATCGGCAATCGTTATGCGAGCGTAACTATGGGGAGTCGAAAGCCCTCTGTCGCCACCATCGTAAGTCAGCCGTTCAGACGTAATTTGAACTGTGTCGTTTTCCTGGCTCGCATCGACGGCATTAGCAATTACGTTCACAAATACTTGTCGCAATTGGTCCGCGTCCCAATTGCCAACTATTGACGAATCGCTGAAATGCTTCTCCACAGTCGTATTCTTGTCTCGGATCCGTTCACTAACCAGATCGATACTGCGGTTCAGGGCATCGTTGAGATCAACACGCGAACGTTCCAAACTCTTCTGTCGAGAAAACTGCGTGACGTCCACAACTAGTTTGTTCAGGTGCTTGATTCCGCGCTCGACAAGTTCGATGGTGTTCAGTGCGTCCTGGTCGGACACGCTGTCGCGCAACATCGATACGCCCAATCGAATGCTGCCGAGCGGATTTCGAATCTCATGAGCTACCTGAGTGGTTGCTTGTCCGACCGCGGCCAACGACTCACTTCGCCGCAGCGTACGCTCAGACTCAGCCACCTCGGTAGCATCGACGAGGGTCACAATTTGACCCTGATTGCCATTGATTGCGAGCGGGGATGAATAAACGTCAAACGTCTTTTCTTCACCCTCCACTGTTGCTACCCAACGCCCGCGATAAGTTGCTTTCTCTACTTCAGTGGCAGTGGCGGCGCCCAACATCTTCATTCCGTCATCGTCAGCCAGGTTCTCCAGAATCGAAGCCCCGATAGTTGCGCGCGGAAAGATCTTGAAGAACGCCGCGTTAGCACTGCGAATTCTGTCCTCTTCATCGACAGCCGTAACAGCGCTTACCATTCCCTCGAGGAGCTGATTCGTGAAGGTCCGTTCTCGCCGCGCTTCAAACGTACTCCGACGCATTTGCTTGAACCGTCTCTGCACCTCCCACGTCGTTCCAGCTGCGACCAATGCACCGGCGAATATGGCGATGACTGTCCAGATTTCAATAGAGCGGCGAGCCTTAACCTGCATATCCTGAACGCTGTTCGCGATACGATCACGTTCGTCTTCCAGAGAGGCCGAAATAGCGTTCAGTTCATTGCTAATCTTGCCAAACTGAGTGAAGCCTTCGAGTCCGTATCGTCGCAGATCCTCACTGAGCTCCATGAACGCCTGTATGTCAATGCGCAATTGACGCCATGAGGCATCCTCTGACAATGGTGGTCGATCGAGAACCTGCAACTGACTCCTCACTTCGTCCCGCGCGGTGTTCAACCGCATTTCGAATGGTGGTTTGAATTCGCGTCGCGATTCAGCCCCACTTTGAGCACGTGCCTCGTTGTTAAGCTTTGTGAGCGCCAACCGCAAATTGAGTAAGACACCTTTATGCGCGGAATTCTGTGATCCGAGTTCCTTTGCGTTGTTTGCCACCCGATCCATTTGCCTTGCGCTCAACAACCCGAGCGCTGTTATGAGTCCAAGCAATAATAGAAACGCGATGACAATTGGTGTGACCGTCGGAGCAATCCCACGCGTTTGGGGCTCGGCAGGATCTACGGAAGACGCTTCACTATCCGGCATTAGCGTTCGCCGGTAGACCACATCTGATTCTTTTTTGGGCGCGGGCGTCATAAGTGAACCTACTATGGTTTGGCGTCCATCCAATTGTCACCTACACCTACGTCGGCCACAAGGGGAACATCGAGCGACACGGCGGTTTCCATTTCATGCTTCAACATCGTCGCTACTTCGCTTACTTCCTTTTCCGGAACCTCAATCAATAACTCATCATGGACCTGCATTAGGAGACGAGCCTTGAGACCTTTCCGCTTTATCTCTTCATCAACATGAAGCATCGCTATCTTCACAATGTCACTTGCAGTGCCCTGGATGGGCATGTTGATGGCCTCACGTTCAGCCCCTCGGCGAATATTCGCGTTGCGATCCGTGATACCGGGAAGCGGCCGAATGCGACCGTAGATCGAACGGACGTAACCGTGCTCACGCGCTCGCACAGGAACTTCATCCATATATCGTCGGACACCTTTGTAAGTGTTGTAGTAATCCTCAATCACCTTCTTAGCTTCCTGCCGGCTGATGCCCACTCTTTGCGACAAGCCCCAAGGCTCAATTGCATAGGCGATAGCAAAGTTGACGATCTTCGCGAATCGTCGCGCTTCTTTCAGTTCCGCGTCTGTCTTTGCGCCAAATACCAATCGAGCTGTTCGCGCGTGAATGTCTTCGCCCTTCTGAAACGCCTCGAGCATAACCGCGTCTTGAGTAATATGAGCGAGTAAACGAAGTTCCAATTGTGAGTAGTCTGCCGAGATTATCTTGTTTCCCCTGTCCGCTACAAAGGCCTTGCGTATACGGCGACCAAGATCAGTTCGGATGGGAATGTTCTGAAGGTTGGGTTCACTTGAGGAAAGTCGACCCGTCGCAGCCACTGTTTGATTGAGCTGGCAATGAATCCGCCCATCACTGGCGATTTGATGCGGCAACGCATCGGTGTAAACACTTTTCAACTTGTCGAGTTCACGGTAATCAATTATCAGCCGAGGCAGCTCAAATGATTGCGCCAGTTCTTCCAAAACAGCTTTGCTTGTTGACAATCGGCCAGTTGAGGTCTTTCTAGTTGAATTGATATTTAACTCAGAGAGCACCTCGCCAACTTGCTTTGGCGAGCCGATGTTGAACTCCCTACCCGCCAGTTGATAGACCTTCAGTGTCAGTTTGTGTAACTCCTGACCAATATAGTTCGAAAGATCTGACAAAACCCGCGGGTCGACCTTCAAGCCCGCCTTCTCCATTCGGTAAAGCAATGGCGCCAGCGGCAGTTCAATTTCTGTGTAAATCGTTTCGAGTTTCTTCTCGAGAATTCTTGAGTGCAGTATTTTCGCCGTCTGCGCTGTCAGGTCTGCTGCTGTCGCAGTTTCCCACGCTGGTACTGACCATTGTCCTGGAGGACTCAAACCATTATCCGATCCAAGAGCTTCTCGAGCTAGATCCGTTAGATCATACTTACTGCGATTCGGATCTAACAGGTAGGCTGCCAGGAACGTATCGTCTTTCACTCCTTCGAGAGTAATGTCAAACCGTGCAAGAAGTCCGGTCGCTCTCTTCAAGTCATGGACTGATTTTTCGATGAGTCCATTACTTAAGATCTCGCGTAATGGGTCGAGCGCACCCTGCACGCCGCCAGAAAACTTTTCGAGGTCGATATACGCCGCTACACCCGGGCTCGTCGAGAATGCAATTCCTCGAGTCATTTCCAGCTCAGAAAAACATTCCTGTTCGCCGGAGCCGGCCGGAGTCGAATCGGCAACGGCGACGCCAACGCTTTCAACGTCAAAAAGGGTGCGCACCAGATTGTCGAGGTCTGACTTTGTCTGGATCGAACGGTAGTTTCGCGCCATTCCAACTGCTGCTGGTTTGACCTCAGCGGCGTCGCTGTATTCACGAGAGAGCGCGGCAAACTCCAATTCACGAAATAGCTCATATGCCGCAGCCCGGTCTGGTGCTCTCGCTTTAATCTCATCCAGTTTTAGTGGTACATCCAGATCGAGTTGAATACGGGCCAACTCGCGAGACTGTCGAATCAAGTCAGCATTATCGCGGAGAGACTCGCGATAGGTTTTATGCTTCACGCTCTCCCAGCCGGCCAACGCTGCGTCAATCGACCCAAACTGTTGAATGATCTGGACCGCTCCTTTCGAGCCTATGCCCGGTGCTCCAGGAATATTGTCGATGGAGTCGCCCATCAGCCCGAGCAGATCAACTAACTTGTCAGCGGTGACGCCAAACTTCTTTTCAACCCATTCCTCATCACACCACTCAATCGGCGGCACCGGTTCTTTTCGCTTCACTACCTGCGAGTTCTGACGCATGCAAACGATGAAGGGATCGCGCACGAGTTGGCACATATCCTTGTCATTCGACACGATAACTGTCCGCAGCTTCTTCTCGGCCACTTGTTTAGCAAGTGTCCCAATCACATCATCTGCTTCGTAGCCAGGAGCATTGATTACTGGAATGTTGAATGCCTCGCAGAGTCGTAAGATGTACGGAAGCTGAGTAGCCAGATCGCTTGGCATCTCTTGCCGATTCGCTTTGTAATCGGCGAATGTTTCGTGCCGGAAAGTCTTCTCTTTCGATTCAAAGATTGCTGCGATGTAGTCAGGTTTCTCTTCACGCAGCAGTTTGATCAGCATGTTGGTGAAGATGTAGACCGCCTGCGTAACCTGTCCGTGTGAGGTAGCGAGCGGCGCAGCACGGTTTTGCATCGGCGCGTAGAACGCACGAAAGATGTGAGACATCGAGTCGATCAAGAACACACGTTCAGGTCGCTCATTACTTGCGGGCGCTGATTTTTCAGGCATGTGAGGTGATCATAGAAAGGCAACCGGGCAGTGTCAAACTACTCCTTGGAGTGCGGTAACCTGTTACCGCTTTGGTACAGCTAAACTAACCAAGCTTGCCTCTCTTGTTAGGTTCGCTGTACCAAAGCGGTGACAAGTCCCCGCACTCCAAGGAGGCGCTCATGTCGCAAGCTCTCCCACATGCGCTCGCACAGTTTCACCTAACGTGTCCAAGTTGTAACCACCTTCAAGGCACGACACTAATCTTCCACTACAACTGCTGTCGGCCCACTGCTTCACAGCACGGGTCATGTCGACAAAGTCTTGATCGGTTAATAACAACTGGCCCAAAGGATCATCGACGTGCGAATCGAAGCCCGCTGAGATGATGATTAGGTCAGGCTTGAACTCCGACGAAATTTCCTCTAAAGCAGATTCAAAAGCGCGGTTTTGCTCACTCGCGGGTGTCGCGGCGCGCAGCGGAAGATTCAGTGTGTATCCCAGGCCACGTCCGGTTCCCTTCTCTCCTCGTGTTCCAGTACCCGGATACCACGGATATTGATGCGACGAGAAAAAGTATACGCTCGGGTCATCGTAGAAGATTCCTTGAGTTCCGTTGCCATGATGAACATCCCAATCCACGATCGCCACACGCTCAATTTCCGGATACTTTCGCTGCGCGTAGCGCGCCGCTACCGCAACATTATTGAACAAACAGAACCCCATCGCTCTTTCTGCCGTGGCGTGGTGGCCTGGAGGACGAACAGGTACGAAAGCGTTGTTGATCTCGCCTGACATGATGAGATCCACTGCCTGGCAGGGAGCACCCGCCGCGCGCCTGGCTGCGTCAAGCGAGCGCATCGAGACCGCGGTGTCAGCATCGAGATAGCCTGTGCCTTCGGCCACCACTCGTTCGACAAGTTTGTAGAGCTGTGGTGAATGTGCCGCCTGAATGTCGCCCCGCGGTGCTTCCTTTGCTTCAACTTCAAGCAAAGTTCCCCAGAGCTCCTGATCGCCACGCAACGCATTCATAACAACGCTGTACCGCGACGCTGCCTCGGGGTGATGCGGCCCGGTATCGTGTTCGTGAAAGACTTGGTGATGGATGATGGCGGTTGTCATGTGGTCGTTGGGGTTTGGGGTTTGGTGTTTGGAGTTTTTGCTGATTAGCCGCGCCATAGTTTGCTGCAACACAACTCACAGTTGAAGCGAAACGACCACGAAATGTCAAAGACCAAAGGCCCAAGGTGGATTTCAACTTTAGACTCCTAACGGCTCAAACTGACGCGGCCGGGACGCAACCGCGTTGCGGTTGAGATACGTTCGTTCGCCTGACCCAGGGTAGCCCAAAGCGGCAACCCTGGGCTGTGGGCCGCAACCGCTTCGCGGTAAAAGCATTGTCCGTTTCTGCTCGAATTGCACTTCCAAATTGAATTCGCCCAAGACCAAAGTCCCCTCACTGTCTCAAAACCAACTCGTTATTGAGTTTTACCTCCACGAAAAACGTACGATACCAAAACAGACAAAAGCTCTCGTCATTCTGACCTTTAACTGTTCAACCGAAACTGTCCTCTGCTTTTATTGGTTGATTTCGTCTTGAAGCAGACTTGGAACCCCTTAAGGAATGCTGATTGCCAAAACTTGGTAGGTTCCAAGGTCGCTTTCAGATACCAAGATCGTGATTCATACAACGGAGGTACAGATGAGGAGACTGGTGGTTTTGATAATTGTTTTGAGTTTATTGGTTCTCGGAGGAACATTCGTATCAGCCGAAGGTCAGACGCGACGACGGCACAAATCCAAGTTCGGCCGTAAAGCTCGCACGGTGGCGATCATTGCCGGTGGTGCTGGTGTCGGTGCATTGGTGGCGGGCAAAAAGGGTGCAGCGATTGGTGCCGGTGGTGCTGGTCTCTATGCATTCAACCGTCGCGCAGCTAGACGGCACTTTAAAGGTCGAACTCGTACAGCGGGTACAGTTCTAAGCGGAACCGCATTGGGCGCTGGAGTAGGGGCAGCAGCCGGAGGAGGCAAACGTGCGGCTGCAATCGGAGCAGCAGCCGGTGCGGGAGGCTCATATCTGTACTCGAGACATCGTCGTCATCGTAGGCGGTATTGATCTCTGCGATGTCAATTAAGACTCTAAACAGGCGAAGCAAGCAAAGAACGGAGGCATAGTGATGGCATACGATGAACAACAAGCAAGGCGAAGCCGGGTGGTAGTGGAAACACCGACCGAAAGGCGTGAGGTTGTCCATTCACCGTCCGTGCAGACACCTGATCGGAGTGGCATCTCTGCAGGAATGGTTGGCGTGCTCGTCGTGGTGGCGATTGCGCTGATCACTATGCTGGTGTTGTTCTGGATGAGTAGCCAGCCCAGCGGCGATCCAAACGCGAACACCGTGGTACAGCAACAACCGCCGGTGATTCAGCAAGTGCCTGCGAACCAACCACCGGTGATCATTCAACAACCGGCTCCGGCGACACAACCGGCGCCGATCATAGTTACACCGTCTGGTGGAAGTACGGACACAACAGCTGCTAATAACGACGCAACCATTCAGCTAAACATCGATAAGCAGCTGACGGACGAGCCTGCATTTTCGAGTTTGGGGATAACGGCAACCGTTATGAATGGAAAGGTCACGCTATTGGGTACCGTCAAGACAGTAGCGTTGAAGGGTCAGATTGAGAAGATGGTGCGAAGAATCAAGGGTGTGAAGGAAGTCGACAATCAAATAACTGTCGTACCGTAGATCTCAGAACTCAAATCGCAGATCTCAGATCGGAAATCGGAGATCTCGGATTCAAGATCATGGGGGGACAGAAATGCCGCGCTGGAAAGTTAGCGCGGCGTTTTTGTCTTCGCTGGTTTCAAATCTGAGATCTGAGATCTGAGATTTGAGATTCATAGATCTTCACCTCGGCTGTTTCCAACGACGTTTCTATGCCAAGGCAACCGTCTTCACAAGTCAGAACCAGTCGTCGTGAGTTTTCTCGCCCAAAAAAGTCAACACTCTTGATTGAACAGCTTCCTGCGGTCTTCGTCATCCGGCGCAACGCAGCGTCCGCATTTCGTGTTGTGATGGCATCGACATCCTGGCGTAATTCTGCCTTGACGTTGTCACTAGCGTCGAGCTCGGCAATGGCCAGCGGACTTGGCACCAGACCCATTTCCCCATTCAGATAGATGTTCCAAATAAAGCCGATGTCCAGCAAGAGATAAGCGGTTTCGTCCCAAACAAAGTACCCTTCCACTGTGGCACCAAGAACATGCGCGATGACATGGTCTTGATGTGTATTCGTTTCCGCAAAGTCCCAGTCTGCCATCAACCTTCATACTCCATCAAACTCTTTGATTTCACCGCGGCGACGCAAGCACAAACAAGCGCGCCCAATCCTCCCAAAACAACCGAGAGTGGTGCACCAATAAAGGCGGCGAGCGAGCCAGCTTCCAGTTCACCAAGTTGTGGTCCACCCATAAAAAACATCATGTTGATTGCGGTCATACGTCCACGAATATGATTTGGTGTAACGAGCTGGCGGATTGTTTGGCGCAAAACTGTGCTCACGGTGTCGGCGGCACCCGTGATCGCTAGCATCAGTAATGACAACCAGAAAACAGTGGAGAGGCCAAAGCCCGCCGTTGCGAGACCAAATACAGCGACGCACACGACAACCAACCTACCCTGACGACGAAAGCTGCCAATGCGCGCCATCAAGAGCGCCGTAATCACCGATCCGAAAGCAGGTGCGGCGGCGAGGAAACCATACCCACGCGCGTCTACGTGCAAACGTTCACTGGCAAATATCGGCAAAAGCATCGTTGCGGACGCAAAGAACGTCGCTGCGAAATCGAGGGTCATGGTCTGCACGATTATTGGTGTGTGCCAGACGAACTGTAACCCTTCCTTAAGTGCGCCAAAGCTCAGCGCCTCTCTTCTTCCACCTTGCAACTCCGGGCTTCCACTCACTCGCATTGCCATCAGCGCGGCAATGACCGCCAGGAATGAAACAGCATTCAAAGCATAAATGATCGCGGGTCCACTTTCAGCCAACATGAATCCAGCTAGTGCCGGTCCTCCGATTGTGGCCACGTTAAAAACAACCATCGCCAAACTAACGGCATTTGGAAAGTCCGCAACCGGGACGAGCGACGGCATGAGCGACTGCCGCGCGGGAGTATCAAAAGCCGATGCTGCGGAAGCTAAAGCACTTAAGACATATATAGGCCACACGTTCTTTAATCCGGCAATTGTGGCGACAGCCAATAAACCAGCGGTCGCGAGCATCACGATTTGAGTGGCAATCATCAACCGTTTTCGATTTACAGCGTCGGCAACTACGCCGCCGATCAGAGAGCACAAAATGATTGGAACGCCTCTAAAAAGGCCCACCAGTCCAAGGGCAAATGCTGATTTTGTTAGCAGGTATACGTGCCAGTTGATGGCCACCGACTGCATCTGCGATCCAGTGACGGAGATAATCAGCCCCAACCAGAGTAAGCGGAAGTCGCGATGTTTTAGAGCTGCGAATGAAGAGCGCTTTGAAGGTGGAGCGGTACTTGTACCAGGAACCGGTGATGTAGGCTCGGGCATTCATAGATAAGTTACATGTTTGGTGAGGCGGACTCAAAGATAGAAAGACGAACTATTCTATGTAATGCTCGCTCAATCGGGCTTGTAAGGATAACGGCAGGGATTTCCAGGTCGCAATGCAAAACTCGCGCGGTGTCAGTGGAGAGCAATGGAGTCGAGAGCATCGCCAAACGGCTAGCTTGTCATCGTACTGCCATTGATAGAACGGACCCCCGCCTTTGCGACTATAGAATGCCGCAATGCGGTTATCCGGGCGCGCCACTACGTCGCGAATATATATTCGTAGCCCATTCACGCGACTAATTCTCCAGAGGACTTTGATGGTGAAGTGACTTTCAACAGGAGAGTTGGGACTTCTACCTTCTTGCTAACGGTAAACTGAACGAGGCCCCTCCTTACCTCTTCGAGCGCAATACTGATATTTCTTCGCCGAGTAGGATCTGGCGATATCCTGGGCTTGCTACCATTAACAAGCTGTTTAGTTCTCAGGCCAGCGACAACAATCATTCTGTAGATCGAATCGATTGATCTCAGGTCTGCGTTCAAGCCATTTCCGGTGCTGTGCGTTACTTTGGTCACGTTCGGTGATACTCCTATTAAACAATTCGCAGAAAATAAAGTACTGCCGGAAGCACGACTACCCCAACTGCCGCAACATGTAACCAGCTCAAAGCTCTCTTGTGGCAGTTCGGACACTGAACGCGCCAGATCGCCAGCACCGTACCACAATAGCCACAGGACCAGATCAATCGCGCGCGTCCCGAGTCAGATTGGTTGTTCATGCGAAGCATCCTTTCGATAACCGCAGCTTCTTTAACGAATCGATGTAATGTGAAGCTCATCCTCACGATCACGACGAAGCAAAACGGAGAAAATAAAAAAGCCCGTGACACATGCCAACAGGGCTACGAATACTGCGATCAACAAGTGTCCATATCCTCCTTGAAGGTCAAAGACGCCTTTAGCATCCTTGAATGAGACGAATAGATAAAACTGCCAGATGGCTGTTCCGACAAAGAGCAACTCCGCAATCATCGCGGGCTTCAGTCCCCTAACATTTCTTGCAGCGTGGTTCAATTTGGTCTCCTTCTATTTTGGCAGAGGTAGAGTGTCGTGCCGCACAGTTGAAAGTTGGCACGAAACTCGTCGCCTCGACGCGACGCAGAAGGCTGATGTGGATGTGAGAGGGGATATAGAGACATCAAGACTCCTCTGGTTTCCTCCGCAGTCTAGTTTCGAAAAACAACAGACGGCACAAGGAAAGGGCGCAGTGCGCAAGTCCCGATGTCGAGAGTAGATTTTCTAAAGAACTTACTTACAGACTCAGTCTAACACACATTCTTCGTAGAGTCCGCTTGATACTGGCATAGGGCTTTCTGCCGCGAGCTTCTCTACACCTAAAATCGCGGCTCGACATTCTCAAAGGGTTCATACGAGTCGTTGAGTTTCCGAAAATGATAACCCATGGCTGCCAGTCGGAACGCTTCAGTCAAACGATCGTGATGTTTACGAACAGCTTGGATTAGGAACCGCCAAAACTCTTTGCGTTCCGCATCGACTACACCAAGCTTGAGCACGAGCCGGAATAATGCATTAATTTCCTGACGCAGATTGTAGGGTGAAGCTTCTGCCGTATCATGGACCGTTCGCTTCAATGACTCAAGTACTCGTCCGTAGTACTCTCGTGGTTTGTAAATGGTCTTCATAATTCTCTGGTAACCATTCACCAATGTCGCTACATCCATCTTGGGGATGAAGTTGACTGTGCTAATCGTGTTATTCCCTGTCGCATCCTCACCGAGCAATCGACCTTCACGTTCGAGACGTCTCCACAATTGCGTGTCAGGCAAGGCATTCAACATTCCGACCATCGCGAGGGGAATGGCGCTTTCACGAATGAAGTTTATTTGGCGTTCAAAAATGTCGTCAGGATCGTTGTCGAAGCCGACGATAAAACCAGCCATGACTTCCATGCCGTAACTTTGGATCTTCTTGACGGAGTCGAGCAGGTTACCTCTGTTCTGCGTCTTCTGCGCTTCCTTCAAACTTTCCTCGACCGGAGTTTCTATGCCGAGAAATACGCGGCGGAAACCAGCGTCGCGCATGTTGTTAAGCAGCTCGTCATCATCAGCAAGGTTCACGCTCGCTTCGGTCAGGAAGGAATTCGGATAGCCATTTTGTTTCTGCCAATCGACGAGCGCTGGGACCAACTGTCTTACATTCTTCTTATTCCCGATGAAATTGTCATCGACAATGAAAAGAGGTCCGCGCCAGCCGAGTTTCTTTATTGCATCAAGCTCAGTAAGTACCTGGTGATTACTTTTCGTGCGAGGAACGCGGCCGTAGATCTCGATGATATCGCAGAACTCACATGAGAAAGGACAGCCCCGAGAATACTGAATGGACATGCAGCTATAGCTCTTGAGATCTACCAGTTCAAAATCTGGAATAGGCGAGATGTTCATCGGCGGGCGTTCAGCCGCTTTATACACACGCTTCGCTGCGCCATTAGCAAGGTCTAGAAAAAATTGAGGTAGCGTTGTCTCTGCCTCGCCCTGGAAGATGTGATCCGCATGAGGGAGTTCTTCAATTGTGCTCGTAACGTATGGACCTCCAAGCACTACAATCTTGCCGAGTTCTTTAGCTTGCCGAACTACACTATGCAACGATGTTTTCTGCGCGAGCATTCCAGTGATAAAGACCATGTCTGCCCAAAGAAGCTGCGCCTCGTGCAATGGCTCGATATTGAGATCAACCAAACGACGCTGGTGCACGTTTGGCAAAAGGCTGGAAACAGTTAGCAGCCCGAGCGGCGGAAAAACACAACGTTTACCTTCGAACGGCAGGGCGTGTCGAAAACTCCAGTACGTATCCGGAAACTCCGGATTAACCAATAAGATATTCATGGGATTGTCCTTCCGTTCTGACCCCGTCAATGGTAGGCGATCAAAGACAATACGGGTGGTAATAGTTATGTAAGATTGTGGTATAACACGCGTACATTCGCCCAAAGAGTTCTGAGAAACTACCGCACGAGACGGAGTATGACATGAATATTAGAACAGACGTTGAATTCAAAGTAGGGCGAAGATCAATTGACGGCATTATCAGGTTGGCTCCGCTTTCACCACAACTCATTCAATTGAGCGTCAGTTATCGAGGAGAGCGAGCGAGTTCCGTCTTGCTCACTCGTTCTCAGATTCAAGCCCTGCGTGAGGCCTTGACTGAGTATGAACTGGCGCTGACCGGTGGCGAGCAACCTGACACTTGGAACCACGAAGAACGGCGAGTCGTAGGGTGATTCGAGCAATTGGTTAGGCTCAGAAAATCCAAGGTTACAAAGCCACTTTCTGGACCTGCAAGGCATCTATTGGTCGTAACATTAGCTATACAAGTCATTACTCTAAGTCAATTGCCGATTGCCATCGCAACGCTTCTTATTCACAAATCGGCAATTGGCAATCGGCAATCGGAAATCGGCAATGAATCAACCTTCCCCGTAAACATGAACGAAAGGTAGCGACTCGTACTATGAAGACAACAATTTCGCGCACTATCTCCTCGTTGCTAATGATGTTGTTTGCACTGTCACCTGCCTGGGCCACGTGTGGCGGCGGCGGTGGCGGCGGGACCGGTGGTATGGGCGGCGGCGGTCGGAACAGCGGGCCTGAGCTACCCGTCTATAACGTTCCGTGGAAGCCCTGGGAAGCCAAGACGGCACCGGCAAAGGGCCTCATTCTTTACTGGTTTCCAGCTTCAACAGACGAGTGGAAGAAGTCGAGTTTGCGTGGGTCTCGTATCCTGACGCTCTATTCGGCTCAGTGCGTGGCAATGACCGTAGCGGACGCCCGCGAACCAGAGATGCAGAAGGTCCTTGGTGATGCAAAACTCCCGGTTGCGGTTCTGGCCGCTGCGGATGGCTCTGTGATTAACAAGGTAGAGAACACGGCCGGGAAGTTGAAGGTCGAAGTAGTCGAGAAAGTGGTCGACAGCGAAATGAAACAACGCGAGTCTTCGTTGGACGATCAGTTGAAGACCGGAAAAGAGAAAGCGAAGGCCGGCGACAAGACGGCAGCAATCGCAGCGTTGAAACCTGTTGCTGAAGAGAAGTGCCTATTCCCGAAAAAAGCCAAGGACGCTGCCAAGGAATTGAAGAAACTTGGCGTCGAAGAAATCGGCAGCTTCCCAGCATTCACACCTGTCTTCACGCCGCGCGAAAGCGCACGGATCGAACAGGTCATGCGTCGAGGATTGTTCGCCGAGATAAACGAACAATACGCGCAAGCTGAAAAACTGTACGTGCAAGCGAATCGAATGGACCCGGCCGATCCTACACCTCTCAGATATCTGGGTGAGTTGTATCGTCACCACACCGGCGACTGGACAAAAGCGCGAAGCACATTTGAGTCAATCCTCAATATGCGCGCAGACGCGATTGCCCGGGCAGTCGCACTTCATGGGCTCGGCAAGATAACCATCCATGAAGGCGAGTTTAAAAAGGGTCTTTCATTGATGGAGCAATCCGTTGCCGAATTCCCAATTGCCATCGCCTATCGCAACCTCGCCGTATACTGGAATTCTGAAGGCGATTTGGAAAAGGGCAATGCTTACACACAGAAAGCGTTGGATCTCGATCCGAAGGATCCTTACAACCTGGTTTTTGCCGCCGTTTTCATGGCCGCCTCCGGTCACGGCGACGAAGCGCTAAAGATTGCTCGTGCAAATCGCAGCCTGATGCCTGCGTCGTATAACCTCGCTGCCATCTACGCCCAAACCGGTCACAAAAGAGAGGCGCTCGCTTTCTTGCAACGGCATTTCTTCCGCTATGAACGTTATCAATCTGTTCGCTCGAAGGAAATGATGGAAGCAAGAGTTGACGCTGTGTTTGATTCCCTGCGGCAGGATTCGTCATTCCTCGCGCTGACAAGTGGAGCAGATGGAAGACTCCAGATGCCGATGAGGGAGATGAAGGGAATGCAACCGCAGAAATAGAAGCTTCTGCGCAAGAGCAAGAGGGAATCATTTTCCAGTTATCATTTGACATTTCTCAGTTGTCATTTTTAGGAGCTGGTCTTTGGCCTTAGGACTTTGGTCTTTCGGTCGCAACCGCTGCTTCAAAGGCCAAAGACCTAAGGCCGTTTCTCAAAATGGCAATTGAGAACTGTCAAATGATAACTGGAAAATGACTCCCTCTTTCCGTTTGACTTAAACTCTGTCCGGCACCAACTGCGGACCTAACACACCTCGGGCACTACTGGAATACATTCCGCCGCCGATGCTATCCTTCGCAACTTCCCGCATTTCTAAAGAATCCGGTGCCTTTAAATATATGAAATCAAAACTCTCGAGACACCTAACGAGTACCGTCTGCTTCCTGTCGGTCCTGATTGCACCGCTAACATTCGCACAACAACTCGCAGCAACTCCTACGAAGAAACTCGAATTAACGGTGGACAGCATCATGCGCGGACCACGCCTGGTTGGTTACACACCGACAGGCGTCTACTGGTCGCAGGACAGTCATAAGGTCTACTTCCGCTGGAAACAACCGGACGAGCCTCGTCTCAAAGAAACCAGTCTGTATGAGGTTAACCGGGATGGAACGGGACTGCGCCGCCTATCGGAAGATGAGGCGCGTTTGGCGCCTCCTGCCAATGGAGAACTCTCGAGAGACAAGACGAAGACAGTGTTTTCAGAAGAAGGCAATATCTTTCTATACGATCACACAAAGGGAGAACGTCGCCAGCTAGTCAAAACAACTGACCCGGAGTCGAATCCACACTTTACCTTCGATCAGCAGTCAATTTATTTCACCAGACAAAACAATCTCTATTTGATGTCTCTCGATGGCGGCTCACTCGAACAACTAACCGATATTCGTACGTCAACAGCAGGCCCGAACACCGCGCAGCAGGGTGTCACCATAAGCACGAGCCAGGGAGCAAGACAAAGCGAAGGACAACAAAAGGGCACTGAGAGTCAGGAGTTCTTGAGGAAGGAAGAACGAACACTTCTCGACGCAGTGCGTGAACGCGCCGAGCAGCGCGAAGAACAGGAAGCGAAGAGAAAGAAGCGGGAGACTAGAAAGCCATTCAACGTGCCAGCCGGACAAAATGTTTTGAGCCTCAATCTCTCGCCAAATGGCAAGTTCATAATCGCGGCGGTTAGCCAAACAGCTACAGGCACAAAAGGAACCATAGTTCCAAATTTCGTCACCGAATCAGGATACACAGAAGACATCGCGGGCAGAGCAAAGGCAGGAGATGCGCAAGGCCGTTCACGACTCATGATCATTGATGTCGAGTCAGGTGAGACCAAAAATGTAGATCACGGTCAAAGGCAGGTTGCGAGTCAAACAACAGAACAACCACAACGCGACACAGCTGAATCGACGACAGAAACGCAGCAAGCACGTGACCGTGATGGCCAGCCTCGTGATCGTGATGTGCAATTATTTCCTCCGCAGTGGTCTGATGATGGAAAGAACGTGGTGTTGTTAGCGAGGTCAGGCGACAACAAAGACCGCTGGCTATTGCTGCTTGATGCAACAACTGGAAAAACCAAGGTCCTCTCAAGTCTTCACGATGATGCGTGGATCGGTGGGCCAGGTACTTTTACGCTCGGCTGGTTGCCAGACAACACCCACGTCTATTTCGAATCAGAGCGAGATGGGTTCGCCCATCTGTATTTGGTATCTATCGTGGGAGGCGACGCAAAGCAACTAACCTCTGGTCAATTTGAAGTCTCTGACGTCCGGTTGTCGCTAGACAAGACAAAGTTCTTTTTCACTTCCAGCGAGGGCAGTCCGTTCGAGCGTCATCTGTACTCAATGTCGATCAATGGTGGTCCGCGAACTCGAATCACAATCCTGCCCGGAAACAATAACGTAACTATCAGCCCGGACGAGACGACGCTCGCGAACCTCAGATCCTACAGCAACAAACCCACCGAACTGTACCTCCTGCCAAACAAACCAGCGGAAGCGAGCTCCGAAGCGAAGTCGGTTACAACGTCACCTATACCTGAGTTTTTCACGCACGATTGGATTGACCCACGCATAGTCAGCTTCAAGGCGCGCGACGGCGCCACTGTTTATGGTCGTATGTACATGCCCTCAGCCTGGAAGCGGGGTGGGCCAGCGGTTTTCTTTGTGCATGGCGCGGGTTATTTACAGAACGTTCACCGCTGGTGGAGTTCTTATTATCGTGAGTACATGTTTCATCATTTGCTCATGGAGCGTGGCTTCCTCGTGCTGGATCTCGACTATCGCGGAAGTGCTGGTTACGGACGCGACTGGCGCACGGGAATCTACAGGCACATGGGCGGAAAAGATCTCAGCGATCATATCGATGCCGTCAACTATCTCGTCAAAGAGCATGGCGTCGATCCCAAACGCATTGGTTTGTATGGCGGCAGCTATGGTGGCTTCATTACTCTGATGGCGATGTTTACCGAGCCTGATACTTTCGCAGCCGGGGCAGCACTGCGACCGGTGACAGACTGGGCCCACTACGCGAATGGGTACACGGCAAACATTTTGAATCTGCCGCAAAACGATGCCGAGGCCTACCGGAAGAGTTCCCCTATCTATTTTGCCTCGGGGTTGAAGGGTGCCTTGCTCATATGCCATGGCATGGTTGATACAAACGTCAATTTCCAGGACAGTGTGCGTTTGGTCGAGAAACTAATCGAGCTGCGCAAAGAGAACTGGGAAGTGGCGCCATATCCGGTTGAGGATCATGGCTTCGAACGTGAAGAAAGTTGGGCGGATGAATACAAAAGGATACTGAAACTTTTCGTGGAGAATTTGAAACCGGGAACGACCGTGACGCGTCCAGCATTGAAATCAACAACCCGCTCAACCAAAACCCAATCTACAACGACTGGACAATAGTACCTCCTTGGAGTGCGGGAACTTGTTACCGCTTTGTTACAGCGAACCATCGAACATCGGATCCATACATGCCGAGTTTCGCTGTACCAAAGCGGTGACAAGTCCCCGCACTCCAAGGAGGCGCCCGCCTGTAATCGATTAGAAACCAGCATGCGTAATCCCATCACATTAGCGCTGAGTTTGACGGTACTATTTCTCACGTTCAGCGAAGAACCCTCACCGAATAGTAGACAAATCACTCATGACCCGCGCTATCCAGCACACTGGTGGACACCAGTCTCCGAAGCCGGCAAACCCGAATGGGAGATACTTCCTCAAGAAGCAGGGCCTGGGGAAGTCATACTTTCTAAACGCAATGAGCTGGGTTTGTTATCAAACTTCGCGGCCACGCCGTTCACGTATCGTGGGAAGCGCTACGCCAGTCTCGAGGGGTTCTGGCAAATGATGCTGTATCCTGACGGCCCGAAAGACCCGCGTGCGAAATATCCTGGCATTGAGTGGAGACATACACGCGATCAAGTGGCACAAATGACCGCATTCGAGGCGAAGACGGCCGGCACACTAGCCGAAGAGAATATGAAGGAAATGGGAATCACCTGGGCTACCTTTGAGGGACAACGTTTCCCTTACAGGTCTGCAAAACCAGGGCAACATTATCGATTGATCCTGGCTGCGTCATGGGCGAAGGTCCGACAGAATTCGGAAGTAAAAAAGGTATTGCTCTCGACCGGCGATTTGATTCTCAAACCCGATCATCATGGTGAACCGAACGCTCCGGCTGAATGGCGCTACTACGAGATCTGGATGCAAATTCGAAAGCAGCTGAGAACATCTCATTCTCACCGTGGCTTCAGCCGGTGAACGAGCAGTACTAATGACCTCTAACCGTTTCAACGGTTTGCGCTGGGGTGCCGGTTCTGAATGCGCGGAAAAACCGTTGAAAGGTTCAAAGCTTCTACGGAGGGCTTGCTCACCGGGCTAAAGCCCCCGATGAGAATAAGAGGACCAGCTCGTCTGCCCGGAAAAGTGCACCGTGCCAACTAATCAATACAAGGAAATCGATTTTCAATCGTCCCTGGAACGGAGAACAGCCTATCTTGAGCCAAGCCGCCGCTATCTCGGATCCAATCCACAACTATCGCATCTGGCAGGTCATCACAGCTTCAGCAGTAGGAACCATGATCGAATGGTATGACTTCTATATCTTCGGTAGTCTAGCCGTCACGATCTCCCCGTTGTTCTATCCTCAAGGCAATAACACGCTCGCGCTGATCGCTTATCTTTCCACTTTCGCCATTGGTTTCGTCGTACGACCATTCGGCGCGCTCTTTTTTGGACGTATAGGAGATCTTGTTGGACGCAAGTATGCCTTCCTGGTCACGCTCTTGATTATGGGTGGCGCCACGGCGTCGATCGGTTTCCTGCCAACTTACGCGACGATTGGGATCATCGCACCTATCATACTGTTGCTAATTCGCATACTTCAGGGATTGGCGCTCGGCGGCGAATACGGTGGCGCAGCAGTTTATGTAGCCGAGCATGTGCCTGACGAGAAGCGAGGTTTCTACACAAGCTTCATACAAATTACGGCAACCCTCGGACTGTTTGTGTCGCTCGTCGTCACTCTGCTAGTCCAGAATTCCATGACCAAAGCGACGTTCAGTGCATGGGGTTGGCGGGTTCCGTTCATCATCTCAATTTTCCTCGTCGGCATTTCTCTCTACATCCGACTGCGCATGAAGGAATCGCCAATTTTCAGACAGATCAAGAGTGCCGGGATGACGTCAGCCCAGCCACTCAAAGAGGCGTTCACCAAGTGGGAGAATCTCAAACGAGTGCTGATTTCTCTTTTTGGCGCGACTGCGGGTCAGGGAGTGGTTTGGTACACCGGCCAGTTCTATGCGCTCTTCTATCTCCAAACTATTCTCAAGGTAAATACACAATCAGCAACTTACATCATTGCCATCGCGCTTCTAATGGGAATGCCGTTCTTTGTGATCGTGGGCTCTCTTTCAGATCGCCTTGGGCGCAAATGGATCATGATGCTTGGGTGTTTGTTGGCTGCCATCTCGTACTTGCCGATCTATCACGCAATGCAACGAGCGGCGGGATCAGGAGTCGTCACCGCAATCTCTCAAAGAAATTCAGTGACGGGTGCGATAAGTCTCACCCCACAAACTCTGGTGAATGGAACAAATCAACCGGCGAAAGAGGTCCTCACTTACACCGGTCTCGGAAGTCTTTTGTCCAACCCCGTAGCGTGGAAACTAATCCTGCTTATCTTTATTCAAGTGATTTTCGTCACGCTCGTCTACGGTCCGATAGCCGCTTACCTGGTCGAAGCCTTTCCGGCAAAAATCCGTTACACAGCCCTTTCGCTGCCGTATCACATTGGGAATGGTGTGTTCGGTGGGTTGCTTCCGTTGATTGGTTTGTCGGTGATTGCGCAGACGGGAAATATCTACGCAGGACTCTACTACCCTATCGCGATTGCAAGTCTGACGTTCATCGTAGGCTCGCTGCTTCTGAGAGAAACGAAGCACACACTTATCTGGGACGAGGTGAAATAGGTCTTGGGCCTTTGGTCTTTGGACTTTGAACGCAAAGATCAAAGGCCAAAGACCTTACTGCTTATAAACAACCCCATTCTTCATCACAAACACCACGTTCTGCATCGCATGTATGTCGGACAGCGGATCTCCCGATACCGCTACGATGTCTGCCCACTTTCCCGCCTGAAGCGATCCGAGATGTTTGTCCCACCCGAGCAACTTCGCGCCACTAAGCGTGCCAGCAACAATAGAATCCATATTCCCCATGCCGCCCCACTCAACCATCAATACAAACTCATGCGCGTTGGTGCCGTGTGGAACAACACCCGCATCTGTGCCGAGCGCAATCTGAACCTTTTTCGCAACAGCCATCTTGATCGCACGACGAATCGACGTCGCAGCTGCCAATGCCTTCTCAGCGCGCAATCCCTTCAACACTCCCGATTTTGCCGCGCGCTCGACACCTTCAGCTGCTGACAGTGTGGGTACTAAAAACGTCCCGCGAGCCTTCATCAAGTCGGCTCCTTCTTCGTCGAGAAACGATCCGTGTTCGATTGACGCGACGCCGGCCCTCACCGCCAACTTTATTCCTTCCGTCCCATGCGCGTGAGCCGCAACTTTGCGCTCGAGTTTGTTCGCTTCTTCAACCAGGGCTTTCAACTCTTCGAAACTGTATTGTGTCGCTCCAACTGCATCGCCTTCCGAAAGTACGCCTCCCGTCGCGCAAGTCTTGATTACATCTGCCCCATACTTGATTTGATAACGCACAGCCGCCCGAATCTGATCTGGGCCATCGGCAATTCCATCTTCAATGCCCCGATCCAATAAGCCAGGCCGAAACCCATTTGTGTCGCAGTGCCCGCCTCTTATTCCCAGCGAATGACCTGCTGTCTCCATCCTTGGCCCAGGTGTCCACCCTTCATTGATTGCTTTGCGCAACGCCATGTCGTCAAAGCGACCAGATGCGCCCACATTTCTGACGCTGGTAAACCCGGCCATCAGAGTCGCTCGCGCGTTTTGCACGCTGAGAATTGCACCAAACGATTCGAAGTCCCTGACACCTGACATTTCACCTTCAGGGTCGCCAAGCACACGGCCAATAAGATGTGT
>DASYRR010000260.1:0-6555 GCA_036004125.1 Pyrinomonadaceae bacterium
GGGACTTGTCACCGCTTTGGTACAGGGCGTTGTAGATTCTGAGATTCGCTGTACCAAAGCGGTGACAAGTCCCCGCACTCCAAGGAGGCGCCCGAAGGATAACGTACCCAGTGACACTTAATCAGAGCTTCCTTCAGTTTGTCGGAAACGTTAGGACAGCAGAATCACAGGACACCACAAGCTAAAGCATATCGGACATTGTGCATGACCCGTCCGCCCCTCCTCTTTCTTAATGTTCTGATCGTTGCAACGTGTGGGTTGATCTATGAACTCCTGGCCGGCACTCTCGCAAGTTATGTCCTCGGAGATTCTGTCACTCAGTTTTCGCTGATCATCGGGATCTACCTATTTGCAATGGGGGTCGGATCATGGCTCTCTCGTTTTATTGACAAAGGTCTGGCTCGGCGCTTCGTCGATATCGAGTTGGCGGTAGCCATACTCGGAGGGTTCTCGGCCCCGATCTTGTTTCTGACGTTTGCGCGCGTCAGTTATTTTTATCCGGTCCTCTATTTTCTGGTCTTCGCGATTGGAGTCTTTGTTGGCCTCGAAATTCCCCTGTTACTTCGCATCCTTAAAGATCAAATCGAGTTCAAAGAGTTAGTCTCTCGCGTGCTGGCATTTGATTACATCGGTGCGCTACTAGCTTCTATCCTGTTTCCAATTCTCTTCGTCCCCAGAGTTGGGCTGATACGTACGTCATTGATCTTTGGCATGCTGAACGCCGGCATTGCCTTATGGGGAACCTGGCTGTTGCGACCATTGATCAAGGGCAAAATTGTGGGTCTCAGGTTGCGAGCAGTGATCGTAATTGCACTTCTTTTAGTGGGTTTCGTTAAAGCTAAGACCATCACTTCTCTGGCAGAAGATGAAATGTTTGCCGACGAGATCGTTTACACAAAGGACACCCCTTATCAACGAATCGTCATCACGCGTGGACGTGCCGGGTTTCAATTGTTTCTCAATGGCAACTTACAGTTCAGCTCGACCGATGAGTATCGCTATCACGAAGCGCTTGTCCATCCGGCGATGTTACTTGCGAATAATGCGCGCAGGGTGTTGGTGCTAGGTGGTGGCGACGGCCTGGCGGTACGTGAAATTCTAAAGTATCCGTCGGTGACTCACATAACCTTAGTCGATCTTGACCCGGACATGACAAGGCTCTCCACGCGGTTTCCGTTGCTGGCAGAGCTCAACAAACATG
Organism: Pyrinomonadaceae bacterium; assembly: GCA_036004125.1. Taxonomy (GTDB): domain Bacteria; phylum Acidobacteriota; class Blastocatellia; order Pyrinomonadales; family Pyrinomonadaceae; genus PSRF01. The sequence goes on from DASYRR010000260.1 coordinate 1,202, forward strand.
CATTTGATGATAGTCGCGTCGAGGTAATTAATCAGGATGCTTTTGTCTGGCTCGAAGAAACTTCTCAAGAACCCTTCGATGCCGCCATCGTCGATTTCCCCGATCCAAACACGTTTGCACTCGGGAAGCTGTATACGACTCGGTTCTATCGCATGCTGCGAAGCCGACTCAAGGAAAGTGCAGCGGTGAGTGTGCAGTCGGGGTCACCGATGTTTGCGCGAAATTCGTACTGGTGCATCATCAGAACTCTTGAGGCGGCAGGCTTTGTGGTTAGACCTTATTCAACTGCAGTACCAAGCTTCGGTGTCTGGGGTTATGCACTGGCGCGCTCGTCTCCTTTCGAGATCCCAACGCGTCCACCTTCGGGATTAAAGTTTCTTGATGACCAAACGCTAGGCGCCATGTTTACGTTGTCAGCCGATATTGGTCCAGTGCCGGTTGAAATTAACCGGCTCGATAATCAAGTTTTGGTTCGTTACTACGAGGGCGAGTGGCGACGCTTTGAGTGATGTCCGATATGCTTTAGCTTGTCGTAGTCATTATGCGCACGTTTCAATCGAACGCACGACAAGCTAAAGCATATCGGACATTTCAAGATGACCACCTTCAATCGCAGAGAACTCCTTGCTTCATTCCTCGGCATTCCGGTAGCGATGGCAGCATGTCGCCGCACTAGCACACCACCGCTGCCTTCCGGAGAGATTGTTGGTCCCTCGGAGGTTTTTGGTCATCGTCTCCGCGACGGCCTGCAGGTCCAGGTTCCGGTCGATGCCTGGACCAATATTCCAATCGTAATCGTCGGAGGAGGAGTTGCTGGGCTCTCGGCTGCCAGGCGTCTAAAAAAGTCAGGCTTTGAAGACTTCGTGCTAATCGAGTTGGAAAAGACGCCCGGAGGAACCTCGCGTTACGGAACAAACCAGGGCATCTCCTTTCCGTGGGGTGCCCACTATATACCGGCGCCGATGAAAGAGAATCGAGAGCTGGTTGCGTTGCTTGATGAAATGGGCGTTGTCGAAGGAACAGAGAAGGAAGGCGAGCCGATCGTCCGTGAAGAGTTCCTTTGTCGCGATCCTGAAGAGCGAGTGTTTTACAAAGGGCGTTGGTATGAAGGCCTGTATTTACATGCCGGCGAATCCGAAGAGGAGAAGAAGCAGTTTGAGAAATTCAACTCGGAAACTCGTTACTGGGTTTCATGGCGAGATGGACGTGGCCGTCGAGCATTTACACTCCCTGTCTCCGCGTGTTCCGACGACGCAGAAGTAACCACGCTCGATCGCATTTCGATGGGCGATTGGATGAACCAACGAGGGTTCAATAGTCCGCGACTTCGCTGGTGGGTAGACTATGCGTGTCGTGACGACTACGGCATGAGGCTCGATCAGACTAGTGCCTGGGCCGGTTTATTCTATTTTTGCTCTCGCGTTGCAAAACCAGAAGTTGAGTCGCAACCTTTAATCACATGGCCCGAGGGCAATGGACGTTTGGTGCAGCACCTGTTCGAGAGTGCCAAGGCGAAGATTCAACTCAATAGAGCAGCGGTGGAATTGATTCCGGTTGAAGAAAATGGCAGCAGGCGCGTAGATGTAATCACGCTGGATCAAGAGGGCCGAGACCCACGTGGGTATGGAGCTCAGAAGGTCATATTTGCTGCGCCGCAGTTCGTGGGCCGTCACGTTATTCGGCCTTTTCGACAGAATCCACCCTCACACCTTGCTGAGTTTGAGTTTGGAGCATGGATGGTTGCGAATCTTACTTTACGTGACCGGCCAACGTTGATGGCACATCGAGACTTTCCGTTAGCGTGGGACAACGTACTCTATGAAAGTCCATCGCTCGGCTACGTAGTGGCCACGCATCAACGCAGCCGCGATCGGGGACCGACAGTCTTTACCTATTACTATCCGCTGTGTGATGAGAACCCACGCTTGGCCCGCTCTCGACTTTTGGAGACGGATTGGCGCGGATGGGCTGAGGTGGCGCTTACGGATCTCTCTCGCGCTCATCCGGATATTCGAAATCTGGTTGAACGTTTGGACGTGATGCGCTGGGGCCACGCGATGATTCGTCCACGAACGGGGTTTATGTGGGGGCAGGCGCGAGCAGCAGGTGCAAGACCTTTTCGATCGATACACTTCGCTCATTCCGAACTCAGTGGAGTCGCACTTTTTGAAGAAGCGTTCGATGTGGGCGTTCGCGTTGCGGATGCGGTGCTCAAAGAGCTGCGGAGTTAGCTAACAAAGCTTCTTTAGCCACGGATAGAACTGATAACACGGATCAGCTGAAAGAAGTGGTTAGAGCCGCTTTCGTAAATACGTTCTTCTGATCCGTGTTATTTGCTTTGTCCGTGGCTAATTTCTTTCTAGCGCACTAATATCTAAGTAGAAATCTCAAGAATTGACCTGATACAACTACCTCGAAAGGAATTAACGACATGGCTCATCCCTCTAAACTGGCGCACGTTGTTTATATGACGCGTCGCTATGACGAAATGGTCTCGTGGTACCAAACAGTCTTTGAAGCAAAAGTGCAATACCAAAATCCAGCGCTGGCTTTTCTTACCTATGATGACGAGCATCATCGCTTTGCGATCGCCAACATGTCTGTGTTTAGTCCAAACGGTGTCGAGACTGATGCCTCTAACAGGATTGGTGTTAACCACGTTGGTTACACTTACGCGAATCTCGGAGACCTTCTCGATACCTACGACCGTCTCAAACAACTCGGCATCACGCCTTACTGGCGCGTGCATCATGGTCTAACGCTCTCGGTGTATTACCGCGATCCAGATGGGAACAGGATGGAGTTTCAGGTCGACTGCTGCGCCAACGCGGAAGAGGCCCACGCTTACATGCATAGCGAAGCCTTTGCTGCGAATCCGGTGGGTGTGGAGATCGATCCGGATGCATTGCTTGCTCAATATCGGAGTGGTGTTCCGATTGAAACGTTACTAGTTCAGCCAGACGGGGCACCGTCACCTATACCTGCCGGACATGGGCTGTAATGGCGCAGCGTTGAGCGCCGCATCAAAAAATTTAATTGTGAAGTGCGACGCCATACGCAATTTACGGCGAAGCGGTTTCGTCCCAGAGCCCAGGGTTGCTTCAACCCAGGGATAGCTCGTTCCCAACCGGAACGGGTTCGCAGGTTGTCGCAACCGCGTTGCGATTGAATGAACACCCCGATGTACCCCAGGGTAGCCGAGCGGCAACCCTGGGCTATGAGACGCAACCGCTTCGCGGTAAAAACCAATAACCCCGAAGATCCAAGACCAAAAACCCAAGACTCAAGGCCAAAGACTCAAGACCAAAGACCATCTCCCCCATGAAATATCGTCACCGCGTCCTCGGCTTCTTATGCCTCCTTGCCGCGATCACTTACCTCGATCGCATTGCCATCTCAGTTGCCGGTCCGCGTATTCAGGACAGTCTGCACATTGGCCCTAAAGGCTGGGGCTGGGTGGTGGGCGTCTTCACTATCTCGTACGGCATCTTTGAGATTCCCACTGGCCGGATGGGCGACCGCATCGGCGCACGAAAAGTTCTCACTCGCGTTGTGTTGTGGTGGTCTGCATTTACTGCTCTCACTGGGCTTACATCGAATTATTACGTGCTGCTGCTTATCCGTTTTTGTTTTGGAGCTGGTGAAGCAGGAGCAATACCTAATATTGGCGTTGTTCTGTCGCGTTGGTTTCCAGTTATCGAACGTGCGCGTGCTATGGGAGGAATACTTATGTCCCTGCAAGCAGGCGGAGCACTGGCGCCCTTGGTAATCGTGCCACTGCAAGTTCGCTATGGCTGGCGGGCTTCGTTTTTTGTCCTTGGAGTAATTGGAATCATCTGGTCTATCGCGTGGTATCGATGGTATCGCGACACGCCCGCAGAAAAGGAAGGCGTGACGCAGTCGGAGATCCAAGAGATCGGCACGGCCTCGTTTGCGAATAATCACCAGATGCCCTGGGGGCTCGCTCTGCGTAGTGCTAATCTCCGGGCTATTCTCCTCGCTGGTTTCTGCTACGTCTACGGAATCTACTTTTTTATCTCCTGGTTGCACACGTTTTTAGTCAAGGGCCGTGGTTTCAGCGAAGCCGATCTACTGCTCTCCATAGCTCCCGGTCTCCTGGGAGCTTGTGGAAATTTGGCTGGCGGTTTTGTGAGTGACTCGTTAGTGCGACGCTTCGGACTAAAGTGGGGCCGTCGCGGGGTAGGGCTCATTGGCCTTTCGGTCGCGTCGGTTTGCATTGTTGCCACTATTCTGACCACCAATAAGTTCGCAACGTTGTTTTTCCTGGGCTTAGTCTATGCGGGCATCACCTTACAGCAGACAGTTGTGATAACTGTCGCCCTGGACATTGGTAAGAAATATGTCGGCGGGATAGTGGGGATGTTTAATACCATTTGCACGCTAGGTGGCTTTCTGCTTTCAGTTTCGTTTGGGTACTTTGTCACGTGGTTCGGCAGTTACGATCTAGCACTGATCCCAATTGCCTGCACGTTGGCGATTGCGGCGATCGCGTGGTTAAGAATTGATGCGACCGAGGAGCTCATTCCAGAAGGACACGGTGAATCCGTACCAGAAACTGCTCTGCCCGTTTTGGGGTGAAGGCATCCCTGTCCACAGATTACGCAGAATTTCACAGATTTCTGGGCAGCCTTTAAGTCCAGTTTGTCTAAATCTGCGTAATCTGCGCAATCTGTGGATAAGCCGTTGCAGTTAGCGGGAATGATAATCTTGAAAAAAAGTTGACCCGAAATCCTGGGTCGGCGGTGTTATCTCAACAGGAAAGAAAATAGCCCGACGTTGTTAAGAAAAATGTAACTAGAACGTTAAGAAACTAAGACCTGCGAACCGTCGTACTAACTACTAACTAAGGAGTTTGAAGGTAATTCGAGTCTGAGCACCAGCTAAACGCCACAGGGCGTTACGCAGTAATAAGGACACAGGGAGAACGTTATGTTGAAGATACACGCCAAAAACTTGGAGACTGTGGTTGTCCTGCGCTTGGAAGGGCAAATTGTAAATGGTGAAACGGAGATCCTGCGGAATGCTGTAAATTCGGTGTCAGAGAAGAGCGCAGTCATTCTCGATTTGGCGCGTGTAACTACGGTCGATGCCCACGGTTTGGGAGTGATGTTGGAGTTGCGCGAGCGGATGCTCGAACAGGGAATTTGTTTCGAACTCATGAATGTCAGCAAATCGATGAGCAGGGTGCTTGAAATCACACGCCTTGATACTGTTTTTGAGATTACTTCCGGAGTTGAATTCTTCCCGGCAATTTCGCGCGGCCAGCGAGCACGCATGACACCCCTCCGGTCGTGCGCTTAGTTTCGTTAACCACCACAAAGCCGCAACCAAAC
>DASYRR010000261.1:0-18124 GCA_036004125.1 Pyrinomonadaceae bacterium
GCTCACACCTGCTGTCTCAGCAAACTGATGCCAGGAGATTTCGCCGAGCACATGTAGATCAAGATCGCGAATGATGCGGTCGAAGATTAACTTCAACTCGTCAATGTCGGCGAGCGTTTCAGAACGACACCCGCTCGCATCGATGACCCATTCTGTTCCCAGAGACATAGTAGTGGAAGGGTAAAGCTGGTACTGATTCTCTCGAGTCTCAATCGCGCGAAGAATAAGTCAGACCATGAACAAATTCAAACAATAGCGTCCACTCAGTTTGTTTTTGTTGTAGGCCCGCGTTTTGTGTGGAATTCGTTTAATCGATTTTCGATGATTCCACCCGATGTATTAGATCCACAAAGCGCGAATCGCCTCGAAGGTCGCCTAATAAGGCGTCAATAGAAAACGTCACACACTGCGGTCCACGATCAGCAACGTCTTTTTCCAACCATTTTATCGCTTCGTCATTATCACCAATGGCAATGTTGGCAATAGCAATATGGTAGCCCGGAAGATATCGGCGACTTGACTCACTTACCAGTTCGTCGCGCAGACGGACCGCTTCACTACGGCCGCCAACCTTCGACAATGCGAGTGCTAGTAATGCCTTTGCGTAAGGGTCTGGGTTCAACTCGAGCGACTTACGATATTCCGATATTGCTTCCCGATACATCCCCTTTCCATAGTACGCCCAGCCCAAAAGATAATGGGTGTAGTAAAAATTGGGATCCAGAGTGAGAGCCTTTTTACCCTGCTCGATCGCCTCGTCGTATCTGCATGCAAAAAGAAAATTGTAGCCTTCGTCCGCACTGATAATCACGGAGAGTGGATCCAGTTCTTCGGCGCGCCGACCTGCTGCAATGGCTTCATCAAATCGCTTCAAATTCAAGAGCGCTACATTACCGAGCCAGTGATATGCCGTCGCATAGTTGGGCTTAAGTTCGATCGCGCGACGAATTTCTTTTTCCGAGGCTATCCCATCCCAGGCGTAAATGCTTTTATACAAACCAAGCGCGGCGTGGGCCTCAGCAATTGAATCATCGATCTCCAGGGCCTTTAGCGCGGCTGCTTTTGCCTGGGGCATGCTCTCCTTCGGCGGCGCAACGCTATAGACAGAAAACAGGACATACGTTTCAGCAAGGCCAGAATAGGCCAGCGCAAATGCGGGATCCTTTTCAATCGCTTGCTTGTAGAACTCGGCCGCCTGCTTCAGGCCATCGACTGTGCGCTTGTTCCAGTAGAACCGGCCCTTTAGATAGAGCTGATAGGCCTCATTGCTGTCGGTATATTTCTTTGTAACACCCTTTGCCTCGTCGCCCGACAACTTCAATTGCAGTTTTTCAGTGATCGCTGTAGCGATCTCACGTTGCGTGGTCAAAAGATCCGACATCTTCCGTTCGTATTGTTCTCCCCACAACAACTTGTTGGTCGTCGCATCAATCAATTCGACACTGATCGCCAGATTGTCACCTCGCTGGACCATGCGACCCGAGATGACGGCATTTACACCCAGTTCCGTGCCAATCTTCTGTGCGTCAATCTCCTTGCCTTTGTAACGAAGAACTGAACTGGTCGGGCTAACTTTCAGATTTGGTAATTGCGAAAGCCGATAGATAAGGGATTCAGCAAGACCATCCGACAGATAGTCGGAATCCTGATTACCGCTACGGTTTTCGAACGGCAAGACAGCGATCGAATTGATCTGATTCTTACTGCTTCCTTTGGAAATAAACGCTAAGTACCCAGCCGTTGAGATTATTCCCAACACGACCAATGCGGCCAAAGCCGTAGCAACCTTATGACTCTTTGCCTGGTGAACGGCATATTCCAGACTCGACGACGATGTGGTTACATTTTGGGTGGCCGCAACTCGCCCACTCCTCGTCTCACCAACCGAATCTGCAGCATAGACACGCGTTTCGTTTTCAGTGACTGCTGTTTCGCGGTTTGGCACAACGGAACGTTCAAGTTCGCCCTGAATGTCGAGTTCCCTTCGCAAGTTCTTCAGGTCAATCAATAGATCGCGAGCCGACTGGTATCGCATGTCGAGATCTTTGGTCAGTGCCTTGCGGACTATTCGTTGCAACTCCGGTGGCGCACCCTCGAGGAGAACAGGTTCTTTCTCGAGAATTGAAACGATCGTGTGGTTTATGGTTTCGCCCGCAAAGGGAACTTTTCTGGCGACCATTTCATAGAGGACCACACCAAGGCTCCAAAGATCAGTTCGCGCATCTGTCGCCTTTCCGCGAGCCTGTTCCGGTGACATATACGAGACTGTCCCCATCACCATGCCGGGAGACGTATTGACTTGAGCGCGTGTGGCATCTTCGCTTCCAGTCGAGCCGGTCGCGATCACTCCTGGTTCCGCCAATTTCGCCAATCCGAAATCCAAAACCTTAGCGTAGCCGTCCCGACGGATCATGATGTTTTCGGGTTTGATATCTCGGTGGATGATTCCGGCCTGATGCGCTGCAGCTAGTGCTTCAGCGACTTGCACACCGATCTTCAAGATCGTGTTAAGCGGCAGGGCTTCCTTATAAGAGAGATGTTCGCGAAGCGTCTTGCCGTCGATCAGTTCGGTAGCGATATAGTTTTTGCCATCTACCTCGCCTATCTCATGTACGGTCAGAATATTCGGATGATTAAGGGCCGAAGCAGCCTTTGCCTCTTGGATAAAGCGATTTAGTTTGTCCGCATCATTGCTGAATGTTGCGTGCAGAAACTTAATTGCCACCTTGCGATCGAGTTTCGTATCTTGCGCGACATAGACTTCGCCCATCCCACCCTCGCCAAGTTTGGAGACGATGCGGTAGTGCGACAAGGTATTGTTGGGGGTCAGTTCTTTATCCATCTCACTTTAACTTCACTTGTCTCATTCCATTCTAGCCAGCGGACTCTGAGACTTCCCAGTCTGGCAGTCTCAACTGACTGACTATTTCTCGAAATCTGGAATCCGCGCGCAGTCGGTCATAGTCTGGCCAGGTGCGCGCAAGCATAACAAACAATGGATCTTTGTCGTCGAGTGCCTGCTGGGCGAACGCGATCGCTCGATCCATTTCGCCTACAGCTGCGGCTGCGGGCGCCAGCATCGAGGGCTGAATGTATTCGCGCGCGCTACGCGCCTCCAATTCGCGATAGACGGCGCGCGCGTTATCTAGCTTGTGCCACGCTGAATAGATTGAGGTAAGCGTCATCAGTGCCCAACTGTGACGTCCGGACATGGTCAGTGCCCGCTCCGCCATCGCGGCGGCTTCTTCGTATTGAGAGTTACTTGCCAGAGCAACCGCGAAAATCCAATGAGCCAGGTAGGAATTGGGATCGAGTTCGACTCCCTTGCGAGCGTGTTCCAGAGCCTCAGCAGGGCGACCGCTCGTAACACTAGAGAAACTCAGGATGACGTTCGCGTAACCCGACAACGGATCGACTTCAAGAAGCCGCAACATCTGGTCACGCGCTTCCTGATCACGTGCCGCTATCCACTGAAGGAGAAATAATCCATACCATGCTCTAGCTTGCGGATAGTTAGGGTTAAGTTCGAGTGCTCGTCTGAATTCCTGCTCTGCACGATCATAATCGAGGTCGTAGAGTAACGTGGCACACGCGAAAGCGTTGTGCGCCTCGGCGAGATCCGGGTCCAATTGAAGCGCTCGTTGCGCCGCCTCCAACGCGCGGGGCATGACTTCACTCGGCAGTTTGAATCCCGAATAACCGGAGGTTGTGTATCCATCTGCCAACCCTGCCCACGCCTGCGCGTAATCCCCGTCGAGAGACACTGCCTGTTTGAAACATTCAATAGCCTTGGGAATGCTGAGTCCTCGCTGATAGAGCAGGGCCCTTCCTTTCAGATAGGCCTGGTAAGCCGCGGAGTCTTTCGAGTGGTGACGCTTTAGCACTGTCTCTTTTTCGTCACCCAACATTCTCAATTTCAGAGCATCGACCACCGCTAGAGTGATTTCGTCCTGGACGTCGAAAATATCTTTCATCTCACGGTCGTAGCGTTCCGACCAGAGATGATAACCATCGGTAGCGTTAACAAGCTGGACGGTAATGCGTAGCCTGTTCCCTGATTTTCTGACGCTACCTTCGAGGACAGTGTTGACGTGCAGAGCACGGCCGATCTCGTCCACATTCACGTTCTTGCCTTTGAACGAGAATGAAGAAGTCCGCGCGGCCACCTTTAAGTGTTCAATCTTGGCTAGCGCATTTAGTAGTTCTTCAGCCAACCCATCGCAGAAATATTCGTTCTCCTGGTCGGCGCTCATGTTTACGAATGACAGCACTGCGATGGATGGAACATTTTGAATGTGTTCAGTTGGAGCTTGAGAACCTTTCAGCTCTGTGGATAGAACCATCGTCGCGGGTTCGATAGGTTGCGAATCGACGATCAGACGAGTTCCGTCGTTACGACAGAACGCTAATGCGTCGTCAACCTCCGTTCGGTTACATGTTGGGCAGCGCTTCATTGCTGATAGACCTCACCCATGCCCCAGAACCGATTTTCGAGGGGATGGTGTAGTGTGCGAGCGTCGTGCTGGGGGATATCGTTTCGCTCATTTTGGCGTTGTGTGCTTGGTGCTTTTTGTTTTGCGCTTTTTGTTCTGCGTTTCTACCGCGAAGCGGTTACGCCCCACAGCCCAGGGTTGCCGCTTCGGCTACCCTGGGTTACCGTGGTGTGAAAGACTCAACCGCAACGCGGTTGCGTCCGCTGTTGCAACTCACGGTAGACTTCGAACTCCTGACGCAACCCGTTCCGGGTTGAAAAATCATTCTCGCGTCCTTACCCAGGGTTGAAGCAACCTTGGGCTGTGGGACGTAACCGCTTCGCGGTAGAAACGCAAAACACCAAGTACCAAATACCTCCCGAGCCGATTTTCGAGATGATGCTGTAGTTGCGAGCGTAGTGTTGGGGGATATCGTTTCGCGCAAGGTGTTATGAGTGCGGCTTTTGAGCCTCTTGCTCAGGAGACTCGGGTGGTTGACTAAAAGAGATTTGCGCTGCTGACTTGCGCCTATCAAGCAGAAGTCATGAAGACCGCGATGTGTTGACGATTCTCCGTTTCTGGTCTGTGTAAATCTGCGGCTATTATTTGGCGAGACACGACAAGCTAAGCTTATCGGACATCTCACTTCAGCTTTTCGTATTCTTTCTTCGCTTCAATGAGTACGGGAATATCTGGGTCAGCGTCTTTCCATAAAGAAAAGAAGTCTTGGTACGCTTTGCGCGCTTTCGCTGAATCGTTTTGTAGGGTTGCGGCTCGTGCCAGTCCGAGGTGCGCAAGCGGAAATAGTGGAGACATCGGAGCGTAGCCGCGGTGGTCCAGAATCTTCTGAAACTCAATTGCTGCTTCTGCTCCCTTTCCGAGCTTTAGATTAGTTAACCCACGCACATACTGCGGCCAAAACTCTCCTGCAGCCTCGTAGCGACTCGCAGCCTCCAGCTCAGTAACAGCACGTGCAGCGTTGTTGCGATCGAGTTCCAGCGCCGCTCGGATCGCAGGCAGCCAAATGCCATTAACCTGTGTGAACTGAGGATACTCTTTATTTAGCTCAGTCACGATCGACTGTGTTTCATTGACTTCACCACACAGCGCGAGTGCAAGCCCGCTACGTGTTAGTGACACTTGATTGCGTTCGAACGAGAGCGCTTGCGCGACTGCGGACTTTGTTTGAGTGCACTGACCGAGAACCGCGGCACGCAGGGCTGCTTCAGCTGCATACTGCGCAGCCACCTCTTTCGCGCTGTTGCTAGCGGCAAGATCAATAGCGCGGCGCGAGAAGTCCTGCCCCCGATGCCAATGCCCGGAAAAGAGCGCAGAGGTTGTTTGCCAGTCGAATGCCAGGTATTCATCCCGCTTCCCACTCTGCTGATCAATTTGCTGCTTCATAGTCGCAACGTCACCACGAATAAAGGCATTGTGATAAACAAAGGTGCGCAGGGGTCCGCTATCGAGCTTCAACTGGTTAATCGCCCGATCAAGAACCGCCACGGATTCATCATAACGATGGAGCCGGATGAGCGCGCGCGCGAGGTTCGAATGCGCGGCGGCAGCATTGGGGTATAGGCGAATGGCTTCACCGGCTTCCTGGGCGGATTTTTCCCATTGCCCGATCCGGTCATAAGCGACAGAAAGTCCTGTGTACGGCCTGGAATCACGCGGATAGGTTCGCTTGTACAGCTCCGACACTTCAATGTACTTGTCGATATCGCCAACGAGATCAAAATAATAGAACGAGGTGATGCGGAGTCTCTCAAATTCGCTTACTCGGTCGCGCAATGCATAAGCTTTGGCCACAGCTTCAGCCGATAGCTTGGGCTGCCCGGTATTGGCGTAACAAACTCCCAACCCGTTATAGGCAGAGGCGAAGTTTGGATCGAGTTCCGCAGCGCTTTTGTAATGTGGAATCGCCTCTAGCCATTTCCCCCGGCTTGCTTCTTCATCCGCCAGTGAGTAGGCCTTAAGCGCCTCCAGCGACGAGGTCGTGACTTCGAGCGGCGCATCGAACTTCTGGATCGAGCTGAGTGACTCGCCCAGCAGCTGGCGCAACTTGCTCGCTGCCTGGCTGAGTGCTTTCAGCACGTCCTCCTTGTTCTCGGCTTCGACCTGTTCACGGGCCAACACCTCACCGCTCTGACTGTTGATCGCTTCCAGTGTGAGCACGTAATGGCTGCCGAGCGGGGCAATCGAGCCAGTGATCAAGGCCTTAAGACCCTGGCGCTGACAAATCTCTCTGCCAACATCAGCGTTGATCCGTTCATCGGGTGAGTGGTTCATCAATCGCAGTGTTTGCCGCACGCGAGCATCGGGGAAAAGGTTAAGAAACGGTGACTGAGAGAGTTGGACGGCAAGACCTTGTTTGAGCGTGCCATCAAAGACGCCGTCTCCAGTGGTGTTGACAATATCGGTGAGCAAAATCGTGTCTTTGTCCGTTAAGGCGGCCGTTCGACGTGCGAAGAAGAAGTAGCCCACTGTCGCAAGCACCAAAGCAAATACAATCGCACCAGTAAGAACAAAACCCTTCCTGTGACGTTTGATTTCGCTGACGATGTACTCAGCGCTCGTTACTTGATGGGTAACTTGACTGCTTGCAGTGGCACTGGCCGCGGCCGTGACTTGCTGTGATGTAGCGGCTTTGTGAGCGCCAGTTGCACTCAGCGATCTATGGTCCGGCGGAACCGTCCTTTCGATCTCGGCTTCCAGGTCTTGCTGCCGTTTAAATCTCTTAAGGTCAACCAGAAGATCTTTTGCTGTTTGATAGCGCTCTTCGAGATCCTTTGTGAGTGCCTTCGTTACAATTCGGTCGAGTTCAGCTGGCGCTTCTCGATCATAGCGTGCTAACGGGGGTGGCTCTTTATGCAGGATCAGCCCGATGATTTCGCTTGATGTTTCAGCTTCGAAAGGAGCATGTCCGGCAACTATCTCGTAGATGACCGCCCCCAAACTCCATAAATCGGTACGACCGTCAACGTACTTTCCTCTTGCTTGCTCTGGCGACATATAGGTCGCCGTTCCCAGGACTGTGCCGGCGTCCGTGTTTACCAGAGTTTTTGTTGGTGCATCGGAGTCCGGTGTAATACCTTCTGCTTCCGTAAGCTTAGCCAGTCCGAAATCAAGTACTTTGATATAGCCATCCCGCCTGACCATGATGTTCTCAGGCTTGATGTCGCGGTGAACGATGCCGGCTCCATGGGCCGCAGCTAATGCGCTAGCCGCTTGAATTGAGACCTCAAGAACGTCGTCTAACTTAAGGTGGCCATGCTTCATTCGCTGTCGCAGCGTTTCGCCTTCAATGAATTCTGTTGCAATGAAGTGGCGCGAGTCTGATTCACCAATCTCATAGATAGTTATGATGTTGGGATGATTGAGCGCAGACGCAGACTTGGCTTCCTGCACAAAGCGGCGCATGCGTTCCCGATTTGAGGAGGCTTCAGCCGGGAGGAGTTTGAGCGCGACTTTGCGATCCAGATTTGTGTCTTGCGCGAGATACACGTCGCCCATACCACCCGCTCCGATCTTGCGGACGATGGTGTAATGGGCGAGCTTTGTATTTGGCCGGATCGTTTCGCTCACAGTGCTATGAAGCTCGTTACGGTTTAATGGTCCTCACAATGGAGAGCCCTATTTTCAACCCGGCGAAAAGCGAATCTTCCTTGATCTAGCGGTCTTTGCTTTCTGTCGAACGGGATATGTCGTAGGCACTGTCGCAATGCGTCGACGCGCTCGACTCTGGGGATCGTCTTCATACGCCTCACACTGGTTTCGTGAAGGGATGGCACCAAACCTTTCGATTTTAGGCTTCAGATAATACCAGACAGGGTGTCGTCTTTAGAACCATACCGACAAGCTGGTGTTGGGATATTATCTAGTGCCCCAACACCGGCAAGCTAAAGCATATCGGACATTCCTCACAACACCGGCAAATTAGCGCGCTTCAGCAGTTCCTTGAATCGCGCGTCGGGTCGCAGGTTATCCAATGTCGGTTCGAAATTGAGGAGCACAATATAAAAGGAACGATCCGCATATGCTTTGTTAAGCCACTCGAAAGCCTGATCCTTGTCGTTTAGTCCGGCGGAGATGATGGCGATGCTGTACGCCGGCACGTATCGCTTCTTTGACAGTTCCCTCAATTCATCGAGTATTCTTAGCGCCTCCGCTTTCTTACCCGCTTCTGCATACGCAAAACCAAGGTAGCCGGATACTGATGGATTGTTGTCTAACACGCGCGCCTTTTCTAACGCCGCGATCGCTTCCGGAAATTGCTTTTTACGTTCAAGGGCCAAGCCTAATTCCTGATAGCCTCCCCAGTAATTCGGATCGAGTTCTAACGTTCCTCGAGATTGCGCAATTGCATCATCTACTCGGCGCGCCGCCAGGTATATCCCAGCCATATCCATACGGAATTGCAGATCAAGCGGAGAACGTCGGTTAGTCATTTCCTGCGCGCGAATGGCTTCTTCATACTTTCCCATCGCGGCCAGGTACAGGCCATACATTGTGTAGTTAGGATCGAGCTCGACGGCTCGCTTCATTTCTTCTTCAGCGGTTGCCCAATCCCAGTCATACCACATTGTAAAAATTCCCAAATGATAGTGAGCTTCGGCGAGCGTGTTATCGAGTTCGATCGCTTTTAAGACAGCTGCTTTTGCCTTTGGCATGGCCACATTCGGGGCCAGGTACCAATCGGACGCGTTGTTGTATACCTCGGCTATTCCTAGATAGGCCAAAGCGTAATTCGGATCGAGATCGATGGCTTGCTGGTAATGGTCAATGGCTTTCCGATAGCTGTCCTCGTTGTATTTCGACTGATAGTACTTGCCCTTCAGATAGAGTTGATAAGCTTCGGGGTTGGTCGTGTAGATCTTGGTTACTTTTGCTTCTTCCGCCCCAGACAGTTTTGATGAGAGCCGGCTGGAAACGTCACGAGCGATGTCGCTCTGAAGTGTTACGAGGTCGGACTGCTTGCGATTGTATTGTTGACTCCACACGACTTTATCCAAAGCAACATCAATCAACTCGACAAACAGAGATAAATCCTGCCCGCGCTGCGTAACCCGTCCGTTCAAGATTGCCTGGACGTTTAGCTCTTTAGCTAAGGTCTGCGGATTTGTTTCTTTGTCTTTATAACGAAAGACAGTCGACCGCGGTCTGACACTCAGATTTGGTAACTGCGACAAACTGCTGATCAAGGTTTCCGTCATTCCGTCGGATAGATAGTCAACGTCGGAGTTTCCACTTGCATTTACAAACGGCATAACGGCCATGGATTCGATCGGCGGCCGCGTCCTCTTTGAACGAAAGGAATTAACGACAATAGCACTCACCACAGCAATTACGGCAGTTATTCCGAGTTGATTCCTGTTTTAGTTCGTTGAGCAGCTTTAGCGCTTCATCGCGTTTGCCGGACTTCGCCAGCCACAATCCCAAATATCCGTTTCCTACATTGGTCATTTCGATAGACGTGCGCGTTTCAGCTATGGCCTCCTGATACATTCCCTTTGAGCCATATGCCCAACCCAAAGCTCGGTGAGCGTAAGAAAAGTTTGGGTCTCGAACGAGGACCCGTTTGTATTGCGCAATCGCCTCATCGTACCTGCGAGCGAATACGAGCGTGTCAGCGAGATTCGTACCAATGATCCTCGACAGCGGGTCAAGCTCTTCGGCACGCCGCAACTCGACAAGCCCATCGTCAAACCGTTTTAGATTCGAGAGGTCAGCACCCAACCAATGATGGGCGGTAGCGTAATTCGGTTTGAGTTCGATGGCCCGGCGATATTCTTTTTCCGCGCCAGCGCGATCCCATTCATAGTTGGAAAAATAAAACCCGAGAGCGGTGTGAGCTTCGGCCAGCGAATCGTCAATCTCCAACGCCCGCCTAGCAGCCGCTTTAGCCTGAGGCATGCTGTCGTTAGCAGGGGCAACATCGTAACTCGAAAAGAGGACATAGGTTTCAGCCAAACCTGAATAGGCGAGAGCATAATTCGGGTCTTTCTCAATCGCTTGATTATAGAATTCAACCGCTTGCCTAAGAGCTTCGCCCGTTCGCTTGTTCCAGGAAAACTTTCCTTTCAGATAAAGCTGATACGCTTCTGGGTTTGTCGTGTAGTTCTTTTCGACTTTTGCTACCTCAGCGCCCGAGAGTTTTGACTTGAGCTTGCTCGACACATCACGCGCAATCTCGCTCTGCAAGCTGACGAGGTCGGCTTGTTTACGATTGTATTGTTCGCTCCAGATCACGTTCTCCGTTTGCGCATCGATCAATTCCAGACTCAAAGTCAATTGATCACCGCGTTCCACCAGACGCCCGTTTAAGATGGCCTGCACATTCAACTCTTTGCCGATCGTCTTTGTATCAGTTTCCTTGCCCTTGTAACGAAAGACTGACGAGCGCGCTTTCACATTCAGATTCGGCAGTTGCGACAGACTGCCGATGAGCGTCTCAGTCATGCCGTCTGAGAGATACTCGACGTCGGCATTGCCGCTGGCATTAACAAACGGCATCACCGCGATCGACTGGATCGGTGTCTGGCTTTTCCGTGAGAGGTAAGAATTAACGATGACGGCGGAAGTCGCAGCAATAACGGCCGTGACAAGTACGACTATCGCAATCGCCTTTCTTCGTTGCTTCGGCTTGGCCAGGGAGCCGGTGGTGAGCGAAGGCGGTGGAAGCACAGTTGTCGGACCAGTGCCGCGGCTCACGCCAGCATTTGTCAGACGAGGAAGAATGTTCGTTTCTATCTCGGTTGGACCAGACTGTGCACCCAGCTTCGCCGTGCCCGCCTCACCGCTGAGCACAGAGGAACTGATGACTAACGGTGCACCATCAACTCGGCAGAACACGAGCGCATCATCATTCTCAAATCGATTGCATTGGGGGCAGCGTTTCATTTCAGGCTGTGATAAGTGTTTTTGTCTAACTCGGCTTGGCCGCTCTCCTTGTGGAAAGGCTTTGCCTTTCCCTTTGCCTTTCCGTTCACCGCTCAAGAAATTCTGCGGCTATGCCGCCGAGGCGAAGCTCAAATACTATTGGCACTCCACGAAAAGGCGTTCGGCGTTTCGCTGGATTTCTTAGCCTGCGAAGCAGGCGTAAGCATAAAGCCTGGGGCGTAAGCCCAAGGTGATGCGTCGAATGATTACAGCCCGTGAAACGGGCGAGTGTCCGCTCGAAATCCTTCGTTCGTCGATTGCTGGTCGTTACTTTCGTCCACTTCGCGGGCTCGGTATCTTCGTGGTCTACAACCTGGGGCTCACGCCCCAGGCTATATGCTTACGCCCGCGATCGCGGGCTCAAGACTTCCTCATTTCAATTCCGGAAAACCAATTCGTCTTAGTAAATCCTTGAAACGCAGATCGTCGCGCAGGGAGTCGAGAGGCGGCACGTATAAAAAGTTGGGCATCGTCGCATTACGCGACTGAAAGTCCTTTTCCAGCCACTCAAAGGCTTGGTCTTTCTCACCCAGCGCGACATAAACTCTTGCGATGTCATAACCATTTGCCTGTCGCCGGGCATGTCTCTCCTTCAATTCCTTGACCACGGCCGCTGCCTCGCTTGGCTTGCCTGTTTGCGCGTAAATAACTCCGAGAACACCGAGCGGAGCACTTAGTCGTTTTGATAGCTCGACGCTCTTCTCAGCTTCCGTCAAAGCCTCAGCGCCTCGTCCTTGTTTAAGATAGACAAAACCCAGGAGCAGCCTCGCATAATACCAATTCGGGTCGAGGTCAATTGCCCGCTGGCATTGGACGACGGCCGCATTGAGATCCCCATTCATCAAATAGCTCTCGGCCAAGTTTGCACTAATAATCAGCGATAACGGTTCAAGCTCCTGCGCTCGCTTGTACTCCGCTAGAGCTTCTTCGTAACGTCCCAAATCGACTAATACATTGCCGTAGAATTTGTGAGCTGTGGCGCGGTCAGGATTTAACTCAACTCCACGCTTCAGTTCCTTTTCTGCCTCAGCCCAATTCCACAAAAGTCTGTTGACATAGCCGAGTGCCGTATGTGCTTCACCTAACGAATCATCGATCTCAAGTGCACGCTGGGCGTAAGCCTTAGCCGGCGGCGTCACCTCAGCTGAAGTTGCGGTGCTGTAAAAGGGCAACAGCACATAGCTATCGGCGAGACCAACATAAGCCAGTGCGAAATTCGGATCTTTTTCCGCCGCTGCTTTGAATTGTTCAATAGCTTTTCTGAGATTTTCCTCGTCGCGCTTGTTCCAGTAGAAGCGTCCTTTGAGGTATAGCTGATAGGCATCGTTGTTGTCGGTGTATTTCTTCGTCAGCTTCTGCTCGCCTTCACCCGAGAGTTTCAATCGCAGCTTGTTGGTTATTTCTACGGCGATCTCGCGTTGGGTTGCCAGCAATTCCGACATTTTGCGTTCATACTGCTCGCCCCAGAGCAGTTTGTTGTTCTGCACATCAATAAGTTCGACACTGAGAATCAGATTCTCGCCACGTTGAGCGATGCGTCCGGTCATCACCGCGCTGACACCCAACTCGCTGGCGACTGTTTTTATATCCGCGCCCTTTCCTTTGTAATGCATCACTGAACTAGTCGGACTTACCTTCAAATTGGGTACTTGCGAAAGCCGATAAATCAACGACTCGGCCAAGCCATCGGAGAGATAATCAGTGTCGACAGCGTTGGTGTTGTTTTCGAACGGCAGAACAGCTATGGACTCGATCGCCCCGGAAGCGTTCCGCGAGCCTATGAAAAGACTGAGGGCGACGACGCCGGCAATCAACACCAGAATGACAATCGCAACCGCAAGTTTATGTTGCTTAATTCCCGTGACGAAGTATTCGGCGCTCGACGCGCGGGTAGAAAGCGAAGCCGCGTTGCTCGTTGTGCCAAACGCTTCGCTGCGTGCGCTTTCAGTGCCAGACTTCTCACCTGTGCCAGTCTTTGTTGGTGGCGGGATAGTTGTCTCGAGGCCGCCTGCTTGCAGCTCGCGCCGTAGCGCTTTCAATTCGATCGCCACTTCCTTGATCGATTGATATCTCTCGTCAGGATCTTTCGCGAGACAGCGCCGCACTATGCGCTGCAATTCTGACGGAGCAGACGGATTCAAATCGGCGAGTAGCGGGGCCGGTTCGTATATCACCATGTGGAGCGACTTGATCACCGACTCGCCGTCGAAAGGCTTCTTCCCGGTCGCAGCTTCAAAGAGAATGCAACCGTAGGAAAAAATGTCGGAGCGCTGGTCGATCTCTGTCGTTTTGCCCTGCGCCTGTTCGGGCGACATGTAGCCGACGGTTCCCATGATGAGGCCAGGGGATGTGGCGAGAGGGGGAGGAGGAGACGGGGCGACGGGGAGACGTGGGGACTGGGCGATCAGAGTTTGACCCTCATCCCCAGCTCGCCCCGTCGCCCAATCTCCCCCTCGCCCACTCTCCGCTTCTCCCGCTCCTTCGATCAGTTTTGCAAGACCAAAATCAAGAATCTTTGCGTGCCCCTCACTCGTGATCATTATGTTGTCGGGCTTTAGATCACGATGGACGACTCCTGTGGCATGAGCTTTCGCAAGACCCTCAGCAGCGTGTTGCAGGTACCGCAACAGCTTTTTCAGTTCGGTTCGTTCGTGGTGAATCTTCTCGCGCAGTGTCACACCATCGATAAACTCCATGGCGATGTAGTGGAGGCCATCGCTTTCACCAATCTCGTAGATATGCGCGATGTTTGGATGATTGAGTGCCGCAGCAGATTTTGCTTCTCGAGCGAAACGCTCCATCCGATCGCGATTCGAGGCAACTTCAGCGGGCAAGATCTTCAATGCAACTTTGCGATCTAGTTTCGAGTCATACGCCAAATAAACCTCGCCCATCCCTCCGGCACCGATCTGAGAGATGATCTTGTAATGAGCCAGCGTGGTATTGGGAGAAATGGTTTCCTTCAATTTCTGTTCCTACTGCGGGAAATTCATCTTACGTAACAAAACCTGTACGCGTCAGAGTTCGTTGTGTAAGTCTACTATTCAGGAAACCCGGCCTTCTTCAGCACCTCATGAAATCGCGGGTCGTCACGCAGTGGTTGCATGAACGGGTCCACCTTCATCAAGGCCGTATGTTGGTCCTTTGTTTCGATGGCTTCGTTCAGCGTGGCGAAGGCTTTATCTTTCTCGCCCACGTCTGCAAGGAAGATGGCCACAAAATATGGATAGAGTTTTAGTCGCGCACGGTCCTCAGTAATCTTCCTGAGGAATCCCTGCCAGTCACCATTCGCAAAACTCTCTCGGATCAACTTTGCTGCATCTGGTTCGCCTCTTGTTTCCTGGACTCTGGCAAGTTCTTCAACAGCCGAAGGATAATCCCGCTTCATGCGGTAGATGAAAAACAGTTGCAAATGTGCATACCAGAAGTTTGGATCCAGTTCGATGTTCTTTTTGCTCTGCGCTTCGCTTTCTTCATATTTCCCTTCATATAAAAGCAACCGCGCAGTTTCGAGGTTAGCCACCGGCGACAATGGGTCGATTTCCAGGGCCCGTTTAAACGCAATGCGGGCTTCGTCGAATCTGCCCAGGTCTTCAAGCAGCAGACCGTACCGGCGATGACCTTCTGCATAATTCGGATTCAGTTCGATGGCAAGTTTTGACTCGCGTTCCATGCAAGCGAAATCGCGATCATAGTTAAAACAGATGACGCCTAATATCGAATGCGGCTCGGCTAGGCTGTTATCCAATTGAAGGGCTTTCTGGGCAAGTTCCCGTGCTTTGGGGATCGCTTCATTTATCTGTGGGTAGCTGTAAAGTGCGAGAAACCAATTTGATTCGGCCAGACCTGCGTATGCCAGCCCGTAGTTCGGATCGATAGTGACCGCCTGTTGGTAATACTCAATGGATTTCTGAGCGTCTTTCGCTGTTCGTTTACTTCCGTAGAACCGCCCCTTCAAATAAAGTTGATAGGCTTCACCGTTGGCGGTGTAATTCTTCTCGACTTTAGCAGCATCCGACCCTGAAAGTTTGGTTTTGAGTTTATTTGAAACGTCACGGGCGATCTCGCTTTGAAGCGCAACGATTTCAGAGGATTTGCGTTCATATCTATTACCCCACAGAACGTTTTCCGTCGCTGCGTCAATCAATTCCAAGTTGAGAGTTAACTGCTCGCCTCGTTGGATAACCCGCCCCGTTAGGATCGCTTGCACATTTAGTTCAGCGGCGATCTTTTTCGGGACAATCTCTTTGCCCTTGTAACGAAAGACGGATGAGCGTGCCTTGACGCTCAAGTTTGGAACCTGTGAAAGACTATTGATCAGCGTTTCGGTCATTCCGTCCGAAAGATAATCGACATCTGCATTACCGCTTTCGTTTACGAACGGCAGCACCGCAATTGAATCGATTCCGACTGGGGTCTTTCCTGAGCGCAGAAAAAGCCCGACACCCACTGCAACGCCAACTATCAGGACCAGTGCAACAAGGGCTGCGGCAAATTTGTGTTGTTTGATTCCGGAGTACATGAACTCGACGCTTGATGCGGCGGTGTGTGTAGCTGACGCCGTGCTTAGCGGGGGCATGTCATCTGTGATAACGCGCACGCTCCCCGTACTCGTGCTTGTAGTCGTCGTCGCGGGCGCGATCGAGCGCTCGATGTTGCTCACCCCCTTCATCTCTTCGAGCAACTCCTCGAGATCGTTGGCAGTGTCGCGAATCGTTTGGTAACGCTTCTCCGGCTCTTTCGCCAGACACTTGCGAATGACGCGTTGCAATTCAGGTGAAGCTGAAGGATTAAAGTCAGTGATAGCGGGCGCCGGGTCGTAAATGATCTTGTGCAGCGTGTCGACAATCGAGTCTCCAGCGAACGGCTTGCGACCAGTCGCTGCTTCGTACAGGACGCAGCCGAAAGAAAAGATATCCGAGCGCTGGTCAACTGGTTTCGCTCTTGCTTGTTCCGGAGACATGTAGCCAACCGTCCCCATGATCAGACCGGGGGAGGTGGCGACGGGGAGAGGGGGAGACGCGGGGACGGGGGGACGCGGTGACACGGCGATCAGAGTTTGTCCTTCATTCCCGTGTCCCCGCGTCCCCGCGTCTCCCCCTCGACCCGTCTCCCCGTCTTGTCCTTCAATCAATTTCGCCAACCCAAAGTCGAGGATCTTCGCGTGGTTGTCGCTGGTGATCATGATGTTTTCGGGTTTCAGATCACGATGCACAATTCCTGAGGTGTGTGCTTTCGCCAACCCTTCAGCCACCTGGAGCAAGTGCTTGAGTAAGACCTTCAACTCACTCTTTTCGCCGTGAATCTTTTCTCGCAGCGTCTTGCCATCGACAAACTCCATCGCGATGAAATTCACGCCGTCGGCTTCACCAATTTCATATATGTGAGCGATGTTGGGATGGTTGAGTGCGGCCGCGGATTTCGCTTCCTGCACGAAACGGCGCATGCGGTCCTGGTTCGCAGCAAGGTCTGCCAGCAAAATTTTCAACGCGACCTTGCGACCAAGCTTTGTGTCCTGCCCCAGGTAGACTTCGCCCATTCCGCCTTCACCAAGCTTGGAAAGAATTCGGTAGTGGCCGAGCATCGAATTTGGGGAAATGTTGTCGCTCAAAATCTTAATACTCTTCTATCATTCAACTTCGGAGTGAAGGTTCGGTGCAGTAGCCCGACTGTTAAGGAAGGCTCGTCGTTGTTCATTCCGGCAAATTCAGCCGTTTCAGCATTGCCTTAAAGCGCGGGTCATCGCGGAGTGGATCCAAAAACGGTTCAACCCTTGTTCGCGGCAACAAATAATCGTGTTCCTCAAAAGCCTTCTCTAATTCTGCAAAGGCCTTATCCTTCTCACCAAGCGCCGCGTAAATCAGGGCGAGATGATAAGACATCACATACTCTGTTCTAGCTAAACGTCTGTATCTATCTATTATTTCCTCGGCTTCCTTCCGTCGACCGGCTTTTGCGTATGCTAAGCCAGCAAATCGAAGGAACACCTGGTTGGTGGGATCCGCCAGTAGTGACTGCTCGTTTAGTGCGATCACTTCCGCGTACATTCCCTTCACAATGTAGGCTTGACTAAGAGCCCAGCGGCCAACAATGAAAGTCGAGTCGAGATCGTAGACTTGTTTTGCTTGCTCGAATGCTCTGTCATTTTGCCGCGCGTGGAAATATATGCCTGAAAGATTCGCACCGTGATTTAGATTGAGCGGCTCTAACTCGACTGCGCGCTTACCTTCGGCAATTGCTTCATCCGCGCGCCCCAACAGCATTAGATAAAACATCCCATAACGCCAACGCGCACCAGAATCGTTTGGGTTTAGCTCAATTGCGCGCTTGAATTCGCGCTCAGCTTCAGCCCAGTTCCAATCAAAGCACGCAAGTGAGTTCGCTAAAGCTGTATGTGCTTCCGCCAGCGTCGGGTCGATCTCCAGGGCTCGTGTTGCCGCCGCTTTTGCTTGCGGGACCGCTTCTTTTGGGGAGAGATAAGGATAAGCAGTCATTCCGTTATAGCAATCAGCGA
This sequence comes from Pyrinomonadaceae bacterium, assembly GCA_036004125.1. Lineage (GTDB taxonomy): Bacteria > Acidobacteriota > Blastocatellia > Pyrinomonadales > Pyrinomonadaceae > PSRF01. Next base: position 17,929 of record DASYRR010000261.1, read on the forward strand.
GTCCTTCGTACGCCAGCGAGTAGTTCGGATCGAGCTTGATCGCCTGTTGAAAATACTCAACAGCTTTCAGAATGTCTGCTTTGGTTCGTTTCGCAAAATGGTAACGACCCTTAAGGTAAAGTTGATAGGCTTCGTCGTTGTTCGTATATCGCTTGGTCAGTGCATTCTGATCTTCGCCCGATAGTTTTAATTGCAA
>DASYRR010000262.1:0-7139 GCA_036004125.1 Pyrinomonadaceae bacterium
TTGATGTCGCGGTGGATAATTCCCTGGGCGTGGGCCGCGGAGAGCGCATCTGCTACCTGCAGTGCGATCGAGAGTAAGGAGTCGAGGCTGAGCGGCCGGCCGCCAATCACTCGTCGAAGAGTTTCGCCCTCGACATACTGCATCGCTATGAACAGACGGCCTTCAGCTTCGCCGACTTCGTGAATGGTGCAAATGTTTGGGTGGTCGAGTGCCGAGGCGAGACGTGCTTCCCGGAGAAAACGTGCGCGCGTTGCGCTGTCGCCAGTGACGGTAGGGTCGACGAGTTTCAGCGCCACACGGCGTTCCAGCCCGATGTCCTGGGCGAGATAAACTTCTCCCATTCCACCGGAGCCCAGTTGCTTCTGGATGAGGTAATGACCTATCTGGTGTCCGATGAGTGATTCGGACTCCGAGTCTACAAATAATACTGTGGCGTCTTCCAGCGCGTTTGCGTTGAGAAAGCTTTGGGCTGGTTGGGCCGACGCGATGAGCGACTCAACCTCTTCGCGCAAGGCTGTATCGCCCGCGCACTCGCGTTCGAGGAAAGCGGCGCGCTCAGCGGATTTGTACTCAAGGGCCTCCTGAAGTAAGTGCTCGATTTGTTGCCAACGTTCAGACGTCATGCGAGCGGTGACTGACTGACCACATCTGCTTGCTTGCCAGCGGATTATAGCACTCAGGCAATTACCACGTTTCCGTGCCAGGTTCAGGAAAACGTGAATAACGTGATGGGATTTATCTTAGGTTTTCGCCGAACCAATCGGGCGACAATTACCAAAGCACGTGCGCCAAGAGGATCCTCGACCAGCATGCATACAGTAAAGACCTACCAGGAGAACCAAGTGACAGCTCCGGCCAAAGGAGCGAACCTATTGACCGCGCCTATAAGCCATCCGACCCGTCTTTCCTCCGTTGATACGCTTCGCGGCCTGGTGATGGTCATCATGGCCCTCGACCACGTTCGCTTGTTCTTCTCCAATGCCTACGCCTTCGACCCAACCGATTTGACGCAGACAAACGCGCCGCTGTTTTTGACTCGCTGGGTCACACATTTTTGCGCGCCTGTCTTTGTATTCCTAGCGGGAACTGGTGCGTTTCTTTCTACATCACGCGGAAAGACAAAAAGAGAGTTAGCGGGCTTTCTTCTCACGCGTGGTTTGTGGCTGATTCTTCTTGATCTGTTTTTCGTCCACACCTTCGGCTGGTGGTTCAACTTCGATTACCACCTGCTTTACGGAGACGTGCTTTGGGCTTTGGGCTGGTCAATGGTCGTGATGTCGGGTCTGGTCTTTCTTCCTATGTGGTCTATCACAGCTATCGGAATCGCAATGGCGGCACTCCATAACTTGTTCGATACCCTGCGTGCCGACAGCTTTGGTTCTTTCCACTGGCTTTGGGCGATTCTTCATACCGGCGACATTTTGGAGCCGCGACCAGGATTTCACTTCGTACCCGGCTATCCACTCGTGCCGTGGATCGGGGTAATGGCTGCGGGTTACGGATTTGCAACGCTCTTGTTTCGCTCACCGGACAAGAGAAGAAGCTGGCTTCTGGGATTAGGCGTGGGGCTTACCGTTGCCTTCGTCGTTATTCGGGCTACTAACTTTTATGGCGACCCAAACTCGTGGACTACACAGAAAACGGAACTGTTCACATTCTTTTCCTTCATTAATTGCGAAAAGTATCCGCCTTCGCTCTTATATCTATTGATGACCTTGGGACCAACAATAATTGCGGTTGGTCTATTTGATCGGATCTCGCATCCGTTCAATCGCCACTTAGTGACATTTGGGCGAGTGCCACTGTTCTTTTATTTACTCCATCTCATAGTTATCCACTCATTAGCTGTCGCATTCGCGTATGCACGATACGGTCATGCTGAATGGATGTTCAAGGATGTAACAGTGCCGAGCAACTCTGTGCTTCCTTACCCTCAAGGCTACGGCTACAGTCTAGTGATCGTATACGCGATCTGGCTTGCTGTCGTTTTCGTCCTTTATCCAGTCTGCCGTTGGTTTGCAGGCGTGAAATGTCGTCGTCGCGAAGCGTGGCTTAGCTATCTCTGAGGCTATTCCCTCATTCTCATTGTTGAAAGCCAATGCGCCGCAGGAGATTTGCAAACCGTGGGTCTGAGCGAAGGCTATCCCAAAGCGGATCAGTTCTGAGATAAAGCAAATCCTCATCTCTTTCGGCATATGCCTTTTCCAGGCATTCAAATGCCAGGCTCTTGTCACCAAGTCCTGCATAAATTTGAGCGAAACCTATTAATGAGAGGTGTCTTTTCTTTGCTCTCTCCCGCAATTGCTCAATGATCTTGTAGGCTTCTTTTTTCTTTCCCGAAACTGCGTATGTGTGTCCCAGTTGCGATAACGCCAATGATTCTTCTTTTTCAGACTCCACCGCCTTACGAAATTCAGAGACAGCCTCTTCATACTGCTCCTTTTGTCTATAAGCAGCGCCGAGTTGAATGCGTGCTCGTACAAAGCTGGGATCTAAATCCAGAGTCTTCTTAAGCTGTTCTACCGCCGCGTCGAACTGTCGCGCAAGATAAAGAGTAGTTCCCAGTTCCTTATTAATAATCAACGATAGTGGTTCAAGCTCCTGTGCCCGTTTCATCTCGGCGATCGATTCAGTTGTATGTCCTCCCATCAGTGCCAGGTATTCCGCATACCAATGCCTGACTGTCGCGTCGTTTGGATTCAGTTCCAAGGCTCGCTTGTGTTCGCTGTCAGCGCCCACGAAATCCCAATCGTATCCTGTCTTGATGTAAGCCAGAGCGCTGTGAGCGTCGGCCAGCTTGTCATTCATCTTTAACGCTTCAGTAGCTTCCGTACGTGCCTTAGAGTACGACTGTTGGGGGGTGCGCTCGCCATATCCAGCAAGTAACACGTAGGACTGCGCCAAGCCCGCATGAGCAAGCGCATAGTTAGGATCTTTTTCAAGCGCCTGATTAAAGTAATCTATGCTCTTCGTTATGGCTTCTCCGGTCCTCTTGTTCCAGAAGTATCGGCCTTTGAGATAAAGCTGATAAGCGTCGGCGTTGTTTGTGTAATGCTGCGCCACCAGGGCCCTCTCCTCGCCTGTCAGTCTAAGCACCAGAATTCCTGCCACGCGTTCGGAAATAGAGTCCTCGACCGTGAAAATGTCGCCGAGTTTATCGTCAAAGGTATCTGTCCAAAGCGTCGCTCCGGTTTCGACGCTAACCAATCGCACCGTTATTCTTATCCTGTCGTCGGATTTCTGTATGCTTCCATCCAGCACTGCATCTACTTTCTGTTCTCGGCCGGCGGCGAGCGCATCCTGCTCCAGGGCTACATAGCCCCGGACCGCGCTTATTGGTCGAACGTCGATCTCTCTGATATTGGAAAGCCTGGCGATCAACGTGTCTGCCATTCCCATTTCAAGCGGTTCATCACGTTTGTCGGATACCAACGGCTTGAAGGGCAGCACGGCGATCGATTTGATTATGAGGGGAGACAGTTGCTTTGGTTGCAGTTGCCGCCGCGGCAAGTAGTAGACTGCCAGGATCAATGCTAACAGCGCTATGCCTACAAAAAGCGCAGCGGCGAACCCGCGCCCCGGAGTTTGAGTCCACCTTGCCAGCCTCTGGACGAACGTCTGCCGCAATGGAACATTTCGAGCCACACTGTCCGCCACTGAAGAGTTGAAGAGGCGACCCGGGCCGCCTACTTCAGTGCTAACAAGCCTCAAGCCCGCGATCAGCTCAATCATTGTCTGGTAACGATCGTTAGGTTCTTTCGCCAACGCCCGGTCGACCAGTGCTGAGAGGCGCGCCGGTATCTCGCCGTTGATTTCGATGGCGGGTGTCTGACGGTCCTTTAGCAGCGCGCTGATCACGTCGGCTTTCGATTGCCCGCAAAAGGGAGCGCGTCCGGTCGCCATCTCATACAACACAACGCCGAACGAAAAGATGTCGCTCCGGTGGTCAACATGCTCGCCTCGGGCCTGTTCCGGCGACATCGATGCGGGCGTGCCCATTACCGTCCCGGTCATTGTCAAACCGGTTTCCCTTTCTCCATCGGTCTGTTGAAGCAGCTTCGCTAATCCGAAGTCCAGAACCTTCGCCTGCCCACTCGACGCGACGATAATGTTTGCCGGTTTGATGTCTCGATGAATGATCCCTTGTGCGTGAGCCGTGGCGATAGCATCCGCCAGCTGCAAGCTGATCGAGAGCAACCGGTCCAAGCCGAGCGGTTTTCCAGCAATCATTTCCCGCAAGGTTTGACCCGCAACATACTGCATCGCGATGTAGAGACGCCCGGCAGCTTCACCGACTTCGTGAATGGTACAGATGTTTGGGTGATCGAGCGCGGAAGCGAGACGTGCTTCACGGAGAAAGCGCATATGCGTCGCACCATCTCCAGTGAGAGCCGGGGTGAGCAATTTCAGCGCTACGTTGCGGCCCAGACTGACGTCCTGGGCCAGATAAACTTCTCCAACCCCACCGGAGCCGAGTTGGTGTTGGATGAGGTAATGACCGATCTGGTGTCCAAGGAGTGATTCGGACTCCGCGTCTGCGAGTAACACGTGGGCGTCATCAAGGACGTTCCCGGTGAGAAAGCTCTCCGCAGGCCTCGCCGAAGCGATAAGCGATTCCACTTCTGCGCGAAGAACGGCATCCCCTGCACACTCGTGATCGAGAATTGCCGTGCGCTCCGCGGCGTCGAGTTCCAGTGCTTTGCGGAGTACTTGCTCGATTCGTTGCCAGCGTTCTGGAGTCATAGTCATTGCCGATTGGCGATTTCCAATTGCCGATTTTTAAAAATCTTCGAGCGACGAATCGAATGTGGACCGCTGATGCTTCAGATGAGGCAAGGTGACCATTGACCAGCTGAGGATTGGGTTCACGATCTTGGCCATGCTTACGCTGTCTTACTGATTTCCCGATGCAGCCAAATTTTTGCCATGTGCCAATCGCGCTCGACTGTGGGGGTTGAAACTTCGAGCACCTCTGCCGTCTCTTCGATAGTCATTCCTCCGAAGTACCGCAACTCGACTGTTTGAGCTTTGCGCGGGTCAATAACTGCGAGATTCGTAAGCGCCTCGTCGAGTGCCACCAAATCCGCGGCGCGCTGATCGGACACCTCTGCCCTCTCATCCAGAGAGACTCTTTGGGCGCCGCTGCCGCGCTTTGAAGAACGACGGCTGCGTGCTCGCTCGATCAGAATACGGCGCATAGCTTGAGCGGCAATAGCGAAGAAGTGTGCCCGGTCGCGAGGTCGCACACGCGTGTAGTCAACGAGGCGGAGATAGGCTTCATTAATTAGCGCCGTCGTTTGCAGCGTGTCACCCGCGCGCTCGCGGCGCATCTGTCGGTGGGCCAGCCGGCGCAGTTCCTGATAGACCAGCGGGATTACCCTATCAAGCGCGGCCTTATCGCCTTTGCCCCAATCAAGGAGCAAGCCTGTGATTTCCTCTGGAGAGGGTTCGCCATTTTGTCGGGTTGATTTGGTCAAATTGCTCCGTGTGGCAGCCCGGATTATAGCATCAGCGAAACGACGAGATTCAGCCTGAGAGGCGAGAAACAATTTGGGCTGGATCACAGTTTTGAAGGCGACATGTCCTGTTGATACGGCAGTCCAAGGCCGTCTTTGTTGTCGCTCTCACTCACACCGTGGGCTTCACCCCGACGGGCAGACCGCCTGCAGGGTACCGGAACCGGTTCAACGGTTTTCGTCGACTGCCGGTGACGAACCAAAAGAAATTTTGAGGTTGTGATGGGATTTCGAGGTGCTTTTCGCCGCATTAGGTAAAGGCAGTCCGATTTAAGAAATGCACCTTAGTAAGAATAGGAGAAAGCCATGAAGAGAACACTAAGTAAGCAGTCACAACCAATCCGTATGGCATTGGCGCTGGCGCTCATGATTCTAGCCCTCGTCCTGGTCGGCGGCGTGTCCGCGCAGCAACCAGAATACGAGCCCGCTTACGTCAACGGTAAAACCGTCACGATGAATGCCATCGAACTTTCGCAACACGCACCACTACAAGCCCAGGCCGATTTGTATCTGGTCATCTACCCGATTGGGTGGGAAGGGCTTGGCGTTGATCCGCCGCAGTGCAACCCATGCGACCACGGCGGTGATGGTATTCAGTTTGACGACTTTCATGATCACGTTCTTGATTCGATACCTTCGGATCCGGGACACGGCGAATTCCGAACCTTGTGGCATGTGTTTGCGGTGGTACCCGCCTATTCATTTATCACCGGAGGAGACCCAGCGAATGACGATGCCATCGCAGCGGCTTATGCAAGCCACCTGCCGGCAAAGTCCGAAAGTGCCGTAGATGATTTGGTTGATTCGACGCTTCCTGACGGGTCACCAGTCGCGCTCGAGATTGATACCGATTTCTACTTTTTGTGTGCGATCGTCAACCGACACGCGGCTAAATAAAACAACCGTTTCGACCTCTGCTCGATCGCGTTATCACGGGGCTGAAGCCGCGGTGTGAATGAGAACGTCTATCCAAAGTGGCCAAACCTTCCGGATAGGGTCTTGACATAAAAGGAAGAAGAAGATGAACAGACGTCAGAGATTCACCATCGCGCTCACGCTGATGGCGTTCGTGTTGGCAGTTATTGAAACGACCACGCGAACATCGTTGGGCTCAGTGACGCCGAGCGGGAAGGACCTGATCCCCGTTGCAAATTCGTCAGGTTCGATGACTGAAAGCTTAGGAGCACTACCCGACGGATCAGCGAACTTCGCGGTCGAGTTTACTAACTGCGTCGAAAGCATCGGCGTCACTCTCGTCCCGACCGACAAAGCACGCGCCCTGGTCCCGCCCGAATTTCACCTGGTTGGCGAAGCCGCGCCGGTCACGCCGCTCGTCGTACGCACGGCGCGCTGCGACATCGCGGTCGGTGGCCAGAGCCCCAACACGGGCTCAATCACCCAGGTCGGTCTGGTCATCGTGCCGCCCGACTTCACCGGCGACATCAACAACTACACTCTCTGGTACTACACCACGGATGCCGAACTTGCCAATCATCTCGTTCGGCTTGGCGTTGGTGCCCAACACGTTCAGAACATCACGTACGGCTATGTGCCCGGCGCGATGGGGAGCCCGGTCCCTTTTTTAGTAAACGTGCCGCGCCCTGGCGACCCAATGTTCTCGCT
>DASYRR010000263.1:0-24743 GCA_036004125.1 Pyrinomonadaceae bacterium
GAAGGAAAGGGACGGCTGGAGTTGACGGGCTAAAGGCTTTGACGCCCCCCGCAACGCCTTAAGCTGGCCCACACCTTGAGCATAGGCCACAAAGCAAAACTGGTTCGCCGGGTCTGGATACCAAAACCAGATACGGACGAAACAACGGCCACTGGGTATTCCCACTGTCCACGACCGAGCACTCCAAACCCTAGTCAAACTTGCACTCGAACCAGAGTGGGAAGCCAGGTTTGAACAAACAGTTATGGCTTTCGACCGGGACGGTCCTGTCGTGATGCCATCGAAGCAATCTTCAACGCGACCGCGCATCTGGCGAAGTATGTGCTGGATGCGACATCGCGAAGTGCGTTGTTCCCGACTGAAAGAGGCACGATGCAAGGTGGGCCGATTTCACCGTTGTTAGCTAACGGAATGACAGCGGACCAAGTCATCGAGGAGCCGCATGAACTGAAAGGTTCAAGTCCGGTTCTGAAGTCAAGCGGCGGAGGCGACTCCGTCGCTTAGACAACACCGGAATGGAGCCTGCGAAATCGAGGTTGCGTCGATGGGCTCCCGCGCGAAGCTGAGAACGAAGGAAGGGGGAAAATTAGAAAACGTTTTCGTCGTCGTATCTCTCTCTGCTTCTACTGCTTCCGCGGCTGGAATGAAATCAGAGTGGAATGTAAGCCCCAACCTTATTGAACTTCGGTGCCGATGCCGCAAGTCTGATGCTTCACGTCTTTCGCTTTTTCATAAACCTTTGCACGAAAGAGTTCGAAAAGTCTTGATCTGCGATTCCGTTCAGGTGTATATATGGCGCCACCATATATGGAGACAGCTCGTATGCTTGACCGCGATCTAAAAAGAGGCAGCACGGAAATGCTGATTATGGCGATGGTGGAAGATCGGCCGCGCCACGGTTACGAGATCGGAAAGCTAATCGAACAGCGCTCGCAGGGTGTCTTGCAGTTTCACATCGCGTCTCTCTACCCACTGCTCGCTCGTCTGGAGAAACGCGGGTTGATTAAGGGCCGTTGGGTCGAAAAACCTGGAGAACGACGGCGACGCTTTTATACGTTGACGGCAGCAGGTCGCAAGATCCTGGCGGAACAGCGGCGCACGTGGAAAGACTTCTTTGCCGCGCTTGATCTCGTAGCTGGTATTAACCCAGCGTGAGGAGGCGCAATTATGCCTGACTGGAAGAAAGAGATCCGCGAGCGCCTGGAAAGGTTGCGATTCGGGTCCACGCGCGAGGCCGAAATCGTCGAGGAGTTGGCCCAGTATCTTGAGGATTGCTACGAGGAGCTGCTAGCTGGCGGGATGACAAAAGAAAATGCTTTGCGCAAGACATTGGATCAGTTGGATGAGAGCGACCTCTTAGCGCGAGAGCTGAAGAAGATCGAACGCCCTGTCAGCGATGAACCGGTGGTCTTGGGAGCCAGGAGAATCAACTTGTGGTCGGATCTGTTGCGAGACTTGCGCTTCGGGATGCGAATGTTACTCAAGGGCAAAGGCTTCACGATCGTCGCCGTGCTTTCACTGGCGCTGGGCATCGGCGCGAACACAGCTTTATTCAGCGTAGCGGATGCCGTGCTGCTCAGGACCTTGCCGGTCTCCGAGCCGGAGCGGTTGGTGTTGTTTGAATGGCAAGCCGGACTCACATTCAGAACCAGTGGAATGAGCGGGACGTCGATTACCTCTAATCCGCCCGACACACGCGGGCTTTCGTTGTTTCGCTACGAGGTCTTTGAAAAGATGCGCCAGACGCGCGCCGCTGCGCCGGAAAGTCCGCTCAGCGATTTCTTCGCTTTCGCTCCAATCCAGGAAGTGAACGCGGTAGTGGGCGATCAGGCGGAGATTATTAAGGGACAAGTTGTGTCCGGCGGTTATTACGCCGGATTAAGCGTACAACCGGTCTTTGGACACTTGATCACTGATGAAGATGATAAGCGAGGGGCAGCGCCGGTGGTCGTGCTCAGCCATCAGTTTTGGCAGGAGCGGTTCGGTGCCGATCCTGCCGTCATCGGCCAACAACTCAAACTCAACAAGGAGTCTTTCACTATCATCGGCGTGACGCCGCCCACGTTCACCGGCACCTTGCAGGTAGGTTATTACCCAGCCGCCACTGTCCCGATTGCCTGCGAGCCGTTACTACTTGGTGAGCGCAGCAGATTGGGCACGGCGAACAAACCAGGCTCATGGTGGCTGAATTTGATGGGCCGGCTCAAACCGGGAGCGACTTACGTACAGGCGCGCGATAGCTTGAACGGCGCTTTTCAAACTGTCTCGTTGGAGGTCATGCCGCCGCCGCTCAAAGCGAATCAACCGGCGCAACTCGAACCGAAAGATTATCCGCGCCTAGTCGCGCAATCCGGCAGCCGTGGGATGCTGGACCGTCGCAGAGCATATGCGCCTACCATCTACGGACTATTCATCGTCGTGGCGCTGGTGCTGCTGATTGCGTGCGCCAACGTAGCGAACCTGTTGCTGGCGCGGGCGGCCATGCGCAGCGCGGAGATCAGTGTGCGGCTGGCGGTCGGCGCGGGGCGCTGGCGTTTGGTCCGGCAACTGCTGACTGAAAGCGTGCTGCTCGCGGTGTTAGGCGGCGCAGTCGGTGTGCTCTTCGCTTTTTGGGGCAAGAGCGCATTGGTGGCGTTGACCGACAAAGTCACGGGAATCTTGCCCAGCGATGTAGACCTCAGTATGAATTGGCGTGTGTTGGCCTTCACGCTTGCCGTCTCGCTGCTGACCGGTGTGCTGTTCGGATTGGCGCCCGCGTGGCGCGCGACCAGCCAGGATTTAGCGACATCTCTCAAACAGAGCCGCCGCACGACGGGCGCAATGTCGCGACTCGGCAAGGGGTTGATCGTCGCACAGGTCGCGCTGTCGTTGCTGCTATTGGTCGGCGCGGGTTTGTTCATCCGCACGCTCTACAACCTGCAACGCGTCAATCTCGGCTTCAATCAGGAGAACCTTTTGCTCTTCAAATTGCAACCGCAACAAGACGGTTACGAAGACGAACGGTTGTTGCAATTCTATCAGCAACTCTTTGCGCGTTTAGACGATCGGCCCGGCGTGCGTGCGGCGACGTTCGGGAGAATCCCGCTCATCGCGAAGGACATTTGTTGTTGGGGCGACAGTTTCTTGTTGCCCGGCGAGAATGAAATGACCGCCGCGCAGCACGTCACTTACCGGCAAACAGCGCGCGAGAACTATTTTGCGACGATGGAAATCCCACTGCTGCGCGGGCGCGGCTTCACGGCGCAAGATGACCAGCGCGCGCCTCGTATAGCCATCGTCAATCAAACCTTCGCTCGCGAATTCTTCCCCGATGAGGACGCGCTCGGCAAGCGCGTTACTTTTATTTACGGCAAGCGTGAAGTCGAGATCGAGATTGTCGGCGTCGTGGCCGACACAAAATACGAGGAACAGCGCGAAGAGTTCAAGCCGCTGCTTTACACCCCATGGCAGCAGGAAGGCGGCGAGATTGGCGAGATGTATTTTGCCTTGCGCACGGCGGGCGAACCGACCGCGCTTGCCGCCACCGTGCGCCAAGTCGTACGCGAATTGGACAGCAATCTGCCGGTCACGGAAGTCATCACCCAAACAGCACGCGTGCAGGCCACGCTGGGAGAAGAACGCCTGTCCGCGCGGTTCCTGAGTTTCTTTGGTGCGCTGGCGCTCTTGCTCGCGGCCATCGGACTCTCGGGTGTGTTGGCCTATTCGGTTGCACAGCGCACCAATGAGATCGGCATCCGCATGGCGCTTGGCGCGCAAGCTACGAACGTCTTGCGGCTGATCGTCTGGCAAGGAATGAGATTGGTGTTGCTCGGACTGTGTGTGGGTGCGTTGATCGGGTATGGGTTAAAGAGACTCCTTGCGAGCCAGTATTTCGCAGAGGATGCCTGGCAGCGACGAATGGCTGAGCAGCTTTACGGCGTGACGGGGACTGACCCGTTGACTTTGTTTGTGATCGCGACGGTGCTGACGCTCGTGGCGCTGGGTGCTTGCTGGTTGCCCGCACGCAAGGCGGCGCAAGTAGACCCGCTGGAGGCACTCCGGTACGAGTAGCAAGCGTGATAGTGAAGATGTAGAGCCAAATCGAGCTGCACATCGAGAAATCAGAAAAGTTTGGAGGGTTCACTTCAAGTGCCCTATTAGCCATTTAGCGAGCACCAATGAAACTTTTGGCAGGTTGCTCAGCTTGCCGTAGAGCAGTTCGTTTCGGTGCTCGAACTTGCTCCTCAAGTGTTCTGGATGCGTTCTTTGAAGCGGACCATCTGCGCATCTTTGGCTGAATCGCTTTTGATTGATGTGATCGGTCTGGACGGTCCTGATTGTGGATTGAACTGGCGCAGCGACCGAATCTGTTGAGCGAGATCTGAGTGCTTCGGATCATAAAGGAAGGTCTTTGAAACACGAGCGGCCAGGCAAATGGCATTAAACGGAAAAGACTTTTGGGGCAAAAACCCTACTTTAGGGGCAACAACGACCTTTGAGGCAAGGCCCGGCTATACATAATATGTATTATCAGACGCGAGGGTACGGAAATCTCGGGAGATAAATGTGGTGTCTTGTGTCTTTAGTTGGCTTTCGAGTCCAGGACTTCCCTGACCTTACGGGTTAGCGAGGTCGGGGAGAATGGCTTTTCAATAAGCGCTAATCCCTCGTCAAGGACCCCCTGATGCGCGAGGGCGTCGTCGGTGTAGCCTGACATGAATAGAACCCTTGTTTCGGGGCGCGCTACGGTGAAATGGTCGGTCAATTCCTTACCGCCCATCTCCGGCATTATTACGTCGGTCAGCAGCAGGTCGATGTGGAGTTCGGAAGAGATTTCGAGCGCATCTCTGCCGTTTAGAGCTTCGAGGACCGTGTAGCCCTGGAGCTCCAGAATCTCGCGGGTGAGCTGTCTCACCATGGGCTCATCTTCCACGACGAGTATCGTTTCACTCCCACCTGAGGCAGGTGTCGTGTCAGTTCGCGGCTCGTCGGCGATGGCGTGATCTGTTAGCGGCAGGTAGATCTTGAACACCGTTCCGTGTCCCGGTTCACTATAGACCCAGATGTTGCCGCCGGATTGCTTAACTATTCCGTACGCAGTTGAAAGCCCCAGCCCGGTCCCCTTGCCAACACCTTTCGTAGTAAAGAACGGTTCAAACACACGACGTCTAGTCTCTTCATTCATGCCTACGCCGGTGTCACTGACATTGACCTGGACATAGTGGCCTGGTTTGACCGCTGGATGGAGGGATGCGTATTCAGTGCTTAGCTCGGCATTTCTCGTTTCAATTACTAACCGACCGCCATTTGGCATCGCGTCGCGCGCGTTTAGGACTAGATTTACCAACACCTGCTCAATTTGCCCTGGGTCGGCAGTTACATGGCCCAGCGTTGGGTTTAGCTCCAGATGCAGTTGGATGTTTTCCCCAATAAGCCTTTCCAACATAGTTCCGATGTTGTTTACAACGGCATTCAAATCGAGAGTCTTTGGTTGCAACACCTGCTTGCGACTGTAAGCAAGCAGTTGATGAGTTAATGATGCCGCACGCTCACCCGCCTTCTTTATCCCCTCTATTTTTTCCCGAGCCAGCTCGTCAAGCATTTGGCGCTCCAACAAAACGTCGGCATAACCATTTATTACGACGAGCAGATTATTGAAGTCATGTGCAATACCACCGGCCAACTGTCCCACTGCTTCCAATCGCCGCGAGAGGTTTAGTTGGTCATCTCGCTCGCGCAGCATGTCTTCAGTGGTTTTGCGAGGCGTGATGTCGCGGTAGTTGTTTACGAACGCGCGAATACCCGGTTCGTCAAGCAAGTTCGTAAACGTTCCCTCCACCCAGCGAAGCGAACCATCCTTGTGCCAGGCTCGAGCTTCTACACTAATCGCGGTTCCCGGTTGCTGTTCCGCGTCTCTGACGCGGCGCAGAATCGTTTCTCGATCTTCGTGATGGATTAACTCCATTGCTTTCACGCTGACAAGTTCATCCGGCGTGTAACCGAGCACACGCGGTGTCGATGGGCTTGCATAAAGAATCGATCCATTCAGATCGAAGAGCGCGATCGCGTCAGCACTGTTTTCAATCAGAGAACGAAACTTTTCTTCATTGGCATGGAGTATCTCCTGAGTTCGTTTTCGTTCACTCAATTCTGTCAACAGGGCTACGTGCATTTCGATTAGTCTGATACCAGCCTGGACGCGGGCCTGCAGTTCAGCGCTATCAAATGGCTTCGTCAGATAATCATTCGCCCCGGACTTAAGACCTTCAACAATGTCATCACGATCTCTTTTTGTAGTCAGCAAGATTACATACGTTGGCGCTGTCGCTGGACACTCACGAAGCGTGCGACAAACTTCAATTCCGTCAACACCGGGCATGATCCAGTCGAGAATGGCCAGCCGGGGCGCATCTTCTCCTTGCAAGACTGCTATGGCCTCCAAGCCGTCGCCAACGGACACAACCTCATGCCCCCAAGATCTTAAATTGCTTTCGAGGAGATGGCGTGACATCCGCTCGTCATCGGCTATTAGGATTCTCATAATATTGGGCGCGCCATCATTGGATGGATCACCAGTTCGACTTCAGCTAAGTTGCCACAACAGAGTGGGGCTTTTCGACGAGGCAGATTGCCTCTAGGAGGGGCGGAACACGCAGGATGAGGCCGAAATCGGTCTCTGAAGGGAGTTAATGCAAATCAGGTTCCCGATACTGAGTTAGGTAAGAATCTCGTTCTTGCAACGTTTGTATTCGGTGATAACGAGACGTACACAATTGAAGTTTATTGACGCAAGTAGTTATTCACTCCTACTGCAGCTTTTCGCCCATCTGCGATAGCCCAGACAACGAGTGATTGTCCGCGCTCCATGTCACCGGCAGCGAACACACCCGGGACGTTCGTCATCTTGTTCTGATCTACAGAGACCGTGCGACATTCCGTGAGCTTTATTTCCAAGTCCGCTAGTAAACCCCTCCTTTGGGGGCCTTCGAAGCCCATTGCAAGAAGCACTAGTTGCGTTGGCCACTCACGTTCGCTATTCGGAACGTCTGCCAAAACCCTATTGCCATCGGTTCCCTTTCTAGCTTCGACGTCCACAGTGCGAATTCCAGAAACTGCACCACTGGTGTCAGCAATGAACTCCGCACTCCGAATGCAATACGAACGAGGATCAGTCCCATAAAGAGCGAACGCTTCTTCGTGGCCGTACTCCACGCGATGAATGCGCGGCCACTGTGGCCAGGGATTCTCGAGTGTTCGATTTTGTTCAGGTTCAGGTAGGATTTCAAACTGCACCAAGCTGCGGCACCCTTGCCTGAGGGCTGTCCCAACGCAATCCGTACCCGTGTCGCCGCCACCAATCACGATTGTATCTTTACCGACGGCTGAAATGTACTCGCTCTCTGCTCCTTCACCATCAAGTAATCGTTTGGTGTTACCGTGAAGAAAATCCATTGCGAAGTGAATCCCCTTCAGGTTTCGCCCTTCAATTGGCAGATCTCTTGGCCGTGATGCACCACCACACAAGACTACAGCGTCAAAGTCGCTAAGAAGCTTTCCTACGGGGTAGTCTCTCCCAACTTCGGTGTTTGTAACAAATTCAATACCCTCTTCGGCGAGCAGATCGATTCGGCGCTGAACAATCTTTTTGTCCAACTTCATATTTGGAATGCCGTACATCAAAAGACCGCCAACCCTATCTGATTTTTCAAAGACGATCACCTGGTGACCTGATTTATTGAGCTGAGCAGCGCAGGCAAGACCTGATGGACCGGATCCAACGATCGCTACCTTCTTCCCGCTTCGGAAACCTGGTGGTTGTGGCACGATCCAACCTTCAGAGAAACCTCGATCCACAATCGCACACTCGATAGTCTTGATCGCCACAGGCTGATCATCAATTCCCAATACACATGCCCCTTCACACGGTGCTGGACAGACACGACCCGTGAACTCAGGGAAGTTATTTGTTTTGTGCAAGAGGTCCAGCGCTGCACGCCAGTTTCCGGTAAAGACCAGGTGGTTCCAGTCAGGTATGAGGTTGTGCAGAGGACAGCCCGACGTCATTCCATTCAGAATGATGCCTGAGTGACAAAACGGCACGGCACAATCCATACATCTTGCGCCCTGTTCCTGCATTATAGATTCAGGCAAATGTCCGTGGAACTCATCCCAATCACGCACACGCTCACTTGGCGGCCGAAAGATCGGCAGCGCTCTCGAGTACTCGATGAATCCCGTAACTTTACCCATTCGTTTCCCTTTACCAGTACCACCGGTCTAGTTTCCTGCTGCGCGTGCTATCTCCCTCAAGTTGACTTCGAATGCCGTCATCGCCATCTCCTGGTCGTTTGGTTCGTGGTTCAATACCATCCGCGCCTCGAGAACGCGACGATAGTCATTCGGCATTACGCGCACGATCAACGGCACAAATTCATCCCATGTCAGGAGTATTGCAGCCGCGCGTTCGCTCCCCGTGTATTCCGCATGTCGGAAGATCATGTCTTTTACGAATTCTATTTCTGTCGGATCTTCCAAACCCAGCAAACTAACCATCTCGGAGTTACAACTCGCGGGAGCAGTTCCCTTTTCATCAACCAGGTACGCGACACCGCCGGACATTCCCGCTGCAAAATTTCGGCCGATACGTCCCAGGACAACTACGCGACCACCGGTCATGTATTCACAACCGTGATCGCCAACTGATTCGACGACTACATTTGCTCCGCTGTTTCTGACGCAGAACCGCTCACCCACAACTCCGTTGATGTATGCCTCTCCACTTGTGGCTCCGTAGAATGCAACATTTCCTGCGATGACATTCTCTTCTGGTTTGAAGGTAGCTTCCCGATCCGGACGAATGATGATCTTGCCCCCCGAGAGTCCCTTGCCGACATAGTCGTTGGCGTCACCTTCGAGTGTCAAAGTGATTCCGTTGGGTATAAAAGCGCCAAAGCTCTGGCCAGCTGAACCTCTGAATCTCAATTGAATCGTATCTGGTGGTAAACCTGCCGATCCATATTTGCGCGTCACCTCACTGCCAAGTCGGGTACCAACTGCACGATGAATGTTTCTTATTGGAAGCATCGAGGAAACCACTTCGCCGCGCGTGAGCGCCGGCTCGCAGAGTGGCAGAAGAATGGTTTGGTCCAACGAAGAACCGAGTTGTGGTTGACTCGGAGTTCCCTTCTTCGAATAGACAGTGGTTTCGGAAGTGCTGGCGCAAGAGAGGACTTGAGAGAGGTCAAGTCGTCGCGTCTTCCAGTGATTCGGATCCCGTGGTCGAAGACAGTTGGTGTGTCCAACCATCTCATCAATCGTGCGAAATCCAAGCTGCGCCATCAGTTCGCGTACTTCCTCAGCAACGAACCTCATGAAATTGATGACGTGATCCGGATCTCCTTTGAATTTCGCTCGGAGTTTTGGATCTTGAGTAGCAATGCCGACCGGGCAAGTATTTAGGTGACACGCCCGCATCATCACGCAACCTAGAGATACAAGTGGAGCAGTTGCAAATCCAAACTCTTCGGCCCCAAGAAATGCTGCAATAACGACGTCGCGACCAGTTTTCAACTGTCCATCGGTTTCCAGGGTTACGCGGCTTCGCAGATCATTCAAGACCAGTGTCTGATGCGTTTCGGCCAAGCCAAGCTCCCAGGGCGCTCCCGCATGTTTGATACTCGTAAGCGGTGATGCTCCAGTTCCACCGTCATATCCACTTATCAGTACGACGTCAGCGCCAGCCTTAACGACACCAGCGGCAATCGTTCCCACTCCAACCTCAGAAACCAACTTCACGCTGATCCGCGCTCTATCGTTTGCATTCTTCAGGTCGTAGATTAGTTGGGCGAGATCTTCAATCGAATAGATATCGTGATGAGGTGGCGGCGAGATCAGTCCGACACCGGGCGTTGAATGCCGCACTCTGGCGATCCACGGATAGACTTTGTGGCCTGGTAATTGGCCTCCCTCACCAGGCTTGGCTCCTTGCGCAATTTTGATCTGCAATTCTTGAGCGTTGACCAGGTAGTTGCTCGTTACGCCAAAACGACCCGAAGCTACTTGCTTGATTGCGCTGTTTCGCGAGTCACCATTGGAATCTCGGTCATAACGTGCGGGATCTTCTCCTCCTTCGCCCGTGTTACTCTTCGCTCCTAGACGATTCATCGCGATTGCTAAAGCTTCATGAGCTTCAGCACTAATTGAGCCATATGACATGGCGCCGGTTTTGAATCTCTTTACGATCGCATTGACTGGTTCTACCTCCTCAATTGAGACCGGCGATCTGTTTGACTGAAAATCCAAAGCGCCGCGGAGGGTCGTAACAGCAATCGAGTGATCGTTGATCGACTGGCTGTACTGCTTGAAGAGTTCATGGCTCCCGGTGCGGCAGGCGTGCTGCAGCTTGTGAATAGTTTGCGGATTGAACAGATGATGTGCACCATCAGTTCGATATTGGTATTCGCCGCCGACATCGAGCGTTTGGTCGTCGCCAGCAGATTCCTGAAAACCTGCCGCGTGTCTTAAACGTGTTTCCTCAGCAACAACGTCAAGCCCAGCTCCGCCGATACGAGAAGGCGTCCAGGTGAAGTACTTATCGATTACTTCACTGTGTAACCCGATCGCCTCGAAGACTTGCGCTCCACAGTAACCCTGCGCGGTTGAGATTCCCATCTTTGATATGACTTTGATGATGCCTTTGTTAACCGCTTTAACATAGTTCTTGATCGCCGTCTGGGGTTCGAGGTCTTTAACAAACCCCATTTCGACTGTATTTTGAATTGTTTCGAAGGCTAGATACGGATTAATCGCCGCCGCCCCGTAACCAAGCAGGAGTGCGAAATGGTGAACCTCGCGTGGCTCGCCACTTTCGACAATAAGACCGACTTGAGTTCGTGTACCTTCGCGTATCAAATGATGGTGAACAGCAGCCACTGCCAACAACGCCGGAATAGGTGCCATCTCGGGACCGATATCGCGATCTGACAAAATGACGATTTGATATCCGGACGAGATTGCCGCACTCGCCTGTCGACACAAATCGGACAGGGCCAACTCCAACCCGTTTGCTCCGTCTTCGACCTTGTAAACCATCGATAAGGTCAATGACTTGAATCCGTTCTTTGACCACGGTCCAGCAGAGTCACCGAGGCAGCGAAGCTGTTCGAGTCGATCATTTGTCAGGATAGGTGATTCGAGTTTGATCTGCCGCGCGCATATGGCTGACGGTTCGAGAATATTTGACTCAGGACCGATTGTGGTGCTGAGCGACATGATTAGCTCTTCGCGAATTCCGTCAATCGGAGGATTTGTTACCTGGGCGAACAGTTGCTTGAAATAGTTGTAGAGAAGCTGAGGTCGTGCGGAGAAGACTGCTAACGGAGTGTCGGTACCCATCGAACCAACCGGTTCATTGCCGTCGACCGCCATCGGCTGTAATAACAGCCTCAAGTCTTCATTTGTATAGCCAAATGCGCGTTGCCGAAGCAGAACGGTAGCTGAGTTGCTTTTGTGAACGTATGGAGGCTCCGGCAGTTCGTCCAAAGTAACGGCATTCTCTTTCAACCACTGTCGGTATGGTTGAGCAGTCGCTAGTTCTTGTTTCAGCTCCTCATCAGTAACAATACGTCCTAACTCGGTGTCCACAAGGAATAAGCGACCCGGCGCCAGGCGACCCTTGCGGACGATCTCGTCAGCCGGGACATCAAGGACGCCGACTTCTGAAGCCATCACAACTAGGTCATTTTTCGTCACGTAATAGCGCGACGGGCGAAGTCCATTCCGATCCAGGACTACTCCTATGCGCACACCGTCGGTAAAAGAGATCGAAGCGGGACCATCCCACGGTTCAGTCAAGCACGAGTGATATTCGTAGAAGGCTCGCTTTTCATCGCTCATTGACGGATCGCCGGTCCATGGCTCAGGGATCATCATCGCTACTGCGTGTGCCAGCGACCGACCGCTGAGAACAAACATCTCCAGAGCATTGTCGAACATCGCCGAGTCGCTACCGTGGCTATCAATCACAGGCAGTACCTTGCGCAGATCTGACCCAAACAGTTGCGATTCGAACTTCCTTTCGCGCGCTCGCATCCAGTTGATATTGCCACGTAGCGTGTTTATCTCTCCGTTGTGCGCGACGTACCGGTAAGGATGCGCTCGCGCCCAGCTTGGAAAAGTGTTGGTGCTAAAACGAGAGTGAACAAGTGCCAGGGCGGAGCTAATGTCTTTGTCAGTGAGATCCGGATAGAAGGATGGCAGCTGACTGGCTGTCAGCATTCCTTTGTAGACTATCGTCTTGAACGAGAGACTTGAAACATAGAACATCGATCGTAGAGGAAGGCATGAGGCTTTGATCGCCCGCGTTACGCGACGACGAATTACATATAGTTTGCGCTCAAACGCCGCATCGTCGTCGATATCGTGACTGCGACGGATGAAGACTTGACGAATAAAAGGCTGTGATTCTCGGGCCGATCTACCGAGCTCAGAATTCTGCGTTGGAACGGTTCGCCAGCCAAGAACCTGCTGGCCTTCTTCACGAACGATGCGCTCAAAAACTGCTTCACATTCCTGGCGACTCTGACTCTCCGTCGGCAGGAAGATTATTCCCACCCCATACTCACCAACAGCTGGAAGCTGAAAGCCCAACTCCGCACAGCGATCAACAAGAAAGACGTGTGGAATTTGCAGCAGCAGCCCAGCTCCATCACCTGAGTTTGCTTCACTGCCAGCAGCGCCACGATGCTCCAGGTTTAATAGAACTTGAATACCCTTCTGCACGACGTCGAACGACTTGCGCCCTTTGATGTCCACAACAAAACCAACACCACAAGCATCGTGCTCGAAGCGCGGATCATATAGTCCTTGTTTCTGAGGTGGATTTATCCGGCCCACCTCCTCTCTCTAAAAAGTTATTCCGTAATAAACGAATAAACCGTTGTTCTTGCGACCTTGATTGCCAACGCTATAACCGGCGTAGAGCAAACTAGTCTTACTAACTGTGAACGCGAAACCAGGTGTCACATACCCGAATCGGTTTCGACCGCTTAACCAATCAGTCACAAAACTGACTTTTCCCGGGACCAGCGGTTGCTCATATCCAACAATTGCGCCGCCATTAGTTCCGCTACCATCTGTTCGCCCGACAAGGCCATAGGCACCACCAGTAAGTCGCGGACCGTGAGACGCCTTCACTTGCTTGCTGACCACGGTATAAATCAATCCGAACGTATCAGTACCCGCTCGGTTCGCAACAGGCAAGTACAAAATTCCACCAGCTGCAACGGTCACTCCGTTTCCTTCGTTCTGGTAAAACTGATGCTTCAGATTTGGCTGCAACTCGACTGGTTGATCTGGGGCCAGCGCATCAACGAAAGCCGCATTCAAGCCAATCTCAGTTCTCTTCCCGACGCCAACCACCGCTCGAGGGATATAAGCCTGAAATCCACCGTCGCTGTGATCTTCGAGATGACTGATGAAGTCAAACTCCAAGTACACTTTCTTCTTAGCTACGACATCCGTTGAAGGAATATTGAAAAGTGTGGACTGTGCTGTCGCGTTCTGGGGAGTGGTTAGAGTGAACAGGGTGACAATAAACACTCCCGTAATAATTGATTTAACAAAGAGCATGACGTAAATTGTCTCCGTAATCGTTCCCCTGTGGGACGATCTCAGTGGCTCACCTGTCTCGCGCCCTCGAAAGCCAAGACAGGTGGGCCATATTGTTTGTGGGAAAGCTCGCTGGGGGTACGCGAGCTAATGGTTAGGCAGCACCTGCCTTCGCAGCCACGGCCTCACCCAACGATGGGATCGAAGATGTCGAAGCAGGAATCAACTCTTCGATCCCCTCAGCGGCAGGTTCGGGTTTATAGAATTCTGGGTAAGCAAGGACGCCGACTTCGGCAAGGTCGAGGCCTTCTAATTCAACGGCAGCTGGAACGCGATTGCCGATGAGGAGGCCAACGATCTTGAAGAAAGCATAAAATGACACGAAGGTGAATGCGATGCAGACCAGGGTGCCGATGCTTTCGGCCGCGAACTGCGACCAACCGCCACCGTAAAAGAGTCCGCGCACGGTTCCCGGGACACCATTCCAACCCTCGCCATAGACGCCATCCGCAAACAAGCCCAGGGAGAGAACACCCCAAGCACCGTTGATTCCATGCACGGTGATTGCGCCGACTGGATCGTCCACCTTCATGACTTTCTCAACAAAGGTCAGGCCAAATACAAGTAGGACGCCCGCAATCAATCCAATCAACACAGCCCCTGTGCTATTTACAAAAGCACAGGGTGCCGTGATTGCAACCAGACCCGCCAACATACCATTCGCCATCACGCCGAGATCGGGCTTGCCCTGACGAATCATTGTCACCAACATCGCGGCGGCGGCCCCTGCGGCGGAAGCGAGCATTGTGTTTACAGCAACGACTGAAATTCGAAGATCAGTACCAGCTAAGGTGGATCCAGCATTAAACCCGAACCAGCCAAACGCTAGTATGAATACTCCAAGGATTGCCATCGGCATGTGGTGCCCGGGTATTGGGTTCGCCTTACCATCCTTCGTGTATTTTCCGATTCGCGGGCCAAGCACTATCGCACCAGCTAATGCGGCAACTCCTCCGACCAGATGCACCACCGATGAGCCTGCGAAGTCGACATGACCGTGACCCAAACCAAATTGAGAACCGAGTTGGGCCAACCATCCGCCTCCCCATACCCAATTTCCAAAAATCGGATATACGAACATTGACATGAAGAGACAAAAGACAACGAATGACCCCCACTTCCATCGTTCTGCCATCGCACCTGTTGGTATAGTTACGGCCGTATCCATAAAAACCATCGCGAAGATAAATAACGCGAAGGCCCCAACATCGTAAGTGTCCCCACCAAGGAATAGTCCCTTCGTTCCAAAGAGACCTAACGTATGGCCCGCCACAGTGATCGTGTATTCGGAATTTAGCGGCGCGGTTCCTCCTAACGCCGCCAATGCGCCAACACCCCCCATCATCAGTGCGTAGCCACAAATCCAAAATCCAAGCATCCCCAATCCGTAGCACATGAAGTTCATCGCCATAGTGTGAGCCGCGTTCTTCGCCCGTGTGAAACCAGTTTCGGCCAAGGCGAAGCCGGCTTGCATAAACATAACCAGGAAGGCGGCGATGAGCACCCACACGAAATTAATCGCGATCTTTGTGTGACCGAGGTCAGCGGCGAGTTCTTGCAAGGTCGGTTGTCCGCTGGTGGCGGCAATCACATCCTTGGCCGCGCCAGTTCCTGAGCCATTGGCATCGCCGGCCAACACGACTAATGGCAGGGCAAATAGGATCAAGCAAGCGAAAGCTATACTCATTAAGCGGGATTTACTGCCTGTTTTTACGGACGATGAACTTGTCATGTCTCGTGCTCCTTGTGGGTTAAGAATTGGTCCCTGTCCGAGTGCCCTCAAACTAAGTCAACGTCCGAGACGCAGGAGCTGACTAAACGAGAGCATTTGCGGAACAAGGTTGGCCCTGCAACTACAAACTATGTGCCAGCCTGTTATTGAGCGCATAAGCGAGGAATCATGTCGTTGATAAACGCTGAGATTCTTAAGGATCTGGGCAATCCAGGGTTTAGAGAGATCTAAGTCCCTGTTTTAAATGGCCTACACTTTTGTCGATCGATTAATGAGTAGCGACAGTTTTGTACCGAACACCTGGGGTTGATAGAAGGAGGTAACGGGTAAGGCGTTCGCTCGGTCTATTCTGGCAACCATTTTTACCTCTCCTGTGAATTGGAGTGGTCAGTTTGTTAGCTGCATCCAACAGAGTAATGACAAGGTTGCTGAGTCAGATTTGCCGAAAAGCGACATGCCCGTCGATTTTTAAAGGGAAAGCTACAAAACTGTAACCTTTTTAGTTAGTGAACTAACGCCTTCGATTTATGCACGGATAAAACTTTTCACTTTGACGCACGTTTTTCGCGGCCTCTAAGATGGCTTCTCGATAAATTCAAACGAATGGCCATCGCCGAAACAACCCTAGCCAAATCTTCTGACTTACTCTCGCGCGAGCGACGTGAAGTTCGAAAACTTGGCACCCTGGTAGAAGTTGGTCGCACACTCGGTGACTCAAACAACCTAAATACGGCACTGACAATCGTGCTTGAGCTGTTGGGGCGACATCACGGCATCGTTCGCAGCTTCATAATGTTGCTTGATTCTGAGAGCCCAAGACTGCGGGTTGAGGCTACTTATGGACTAAGCATTGAAGCTGCCCGACGCGTAACGTATCAGGTTGGTGAAGGTGTCATAGGGCGCGTCGTAGAGAGCGGCAAACCAGTTGTTGTTCCGCAGATTAGTCATGAACCGCTGCTTCTGAACCGCCTCCGCGCCCTGGATGCTTCGCCGTCACGTAAGGAGATGAGTTTCGTCTGCGTACCGATAATGGTGGATGGGAAAGCCACTGGAGTGATTGGCGCCGACAGACCCTATAAACAGGACCGCAACTTTGATAGGACGACCAAATTTCTCAGTGTGATTGCCGCAATGATCGCCCAGGCTTTGAAAGTTGAGCAACGCTTCGAAGCGGACAAAAAAATCCTCCTGGATGAGAACATCCTATTGAAACAAGAATTGCGTGAACGATACGACTTCAGCAGGATAATCGGTAATTCGAATCCAATGCGACAGGTCTACGAACAGGTCACGCAGGTTGCGAGAACGAATACGACCGTTCTCTTGCGAGGTGAATCGGGAACCGGCAAGGAGATGGTTGCTCACGCCCTTCACTACAATTCTCTGCGTAACAGCAAACCCTTTGTGAAGGTTAGTTGCGCTGCGTTGCCTGACACGCTGATCGAATCGGAGTTGTTCGGATATGAGAAAGGCGCATTCACTGGAGCGCAAAATAGAAAGAAAGGCAGATTTGAACTCGCCGATGGAGGCACACTCTTTCTCGATGAGATCGGCGACCTCAATCTGTCGACGCAGATAAAACTGCTACGCGTTATCCAGGAACGCGAGTTTGAACGACTCGGAGGAACAGAAACAATCAAAGTTAACGTCCGCTTGATTGTTGCGACTAACAAGGATCTTGAGGACGCAATTGGAAAGGGTCAGTTCCGCGAAGATCTCTATTATCGGCTGAACGTCTTTACCATCTTCATGCCGCCTCTACGAGAACGAAAGCCGGACATTCTTCTATTAGCCGAACACTTCGTAGATAAATTTGAGCGCGAACACGCCAAACACATTAAGCGGATTTCAACTCCCGCCATCGATATGCTCACCAGTTATCACTGGCCAGGAAATGTACGTGAACTGGAAAATGTCATCGAACGCGCGGTTCTGGTTTGCGAGTCAAACGTGATCCACGGCCATCATCTGCCGCCAACGCTCCAAACAGCCGAAGGGTCTGACACCGTGACAAGACTCTCTCTTGCTTCCGCAATGGAAGCTTATGAGCGCGATTTGATTCAAGATGCGTTAAAGACATCTCGTGGGAATCGTGCAAAAGCAGCCAAACTTCTCGACAGCACGGAACGAATCATCGGCTACAAAGTAAAAAAATATGAAATCAGTTGTGATCGCTTTCGAACCTAAACCTCACCTCGCTTCCCTACCCCACCATCGCTGCTTTTGCCGATGTTGATTACATCAATGTCGCTTCGCCCGCGTTTATCCCACAAAGTTGGCGCGTAACACCAAGGTAATGCCGCACCGCTACGATTTGGGTTATTAATTCAAACTTGGCCGCTCGATTGCTTGAGCAATTGCGAAACTAGTTTCAAAACTTACTTTTCCTGGGAGGATCAAGGTGTCTAAGTTACAGGATGTTTCGTCCTTATCACGCAAAAAGAAGTTGAACTGCTCTCCTGAGCAGGTTGTCCCAACCCAAACAACACATGAGCTGCTACGCATCGTCCGGGCCGCCCAGCCTATTCCCCGCGTGGCTGTGGCGCGCAGGCTAGGAGTCCATCGTCGTCGAATTACGGTATTGGTGAAACCGCTGATTGAGTCGGGGGTACTGCGTGAAGGTGCGCCGGACCGATCTATTGGCCGCGGGGTAGGTCGACCGCCAATTGGTTTGTCGCTGCGTGGAGAAAAAGATTTTCTGATCGGCGTGAATATGGGGGTCACTCACATTCACGTTGGCGCCGCTACTGTCGAGGGCAGGTTGTTGCAGGAAGATACGTTTCCCACTGACCTTAATCCTGAATTAGCCGTCGCCCGAATTCGCCGCGCTATAGAACGCATTTGCGCAACCTTATCAGATAGATCGTTGTCAGTGGTCGGTATTAGTGTAGTTGGCCCAACTGATTCTGAACGCACGAAGCTCATGTACGCACCTCATCTCGGATGGCGCGATGTTCCCGTCTCACATTTGCTGACGCTCGATGTGCCTGTGCTGATTGAGAACAACGCAACAGCCGCAGCGATCTATGAATCGCAAAGACGTCGTCAACAATCTGCTACCAGAACCGCCGGTGATTTTGTGGTAGTGCGAGCTGGAACGGGTATCGGCGTAGGCTTAGTGATCGGTGGAGAGGCTTTCCGTGGCACTACCGGCGCGGACATTGCCGGAGAATTCGGTCACATGACGATAGTGGCAGGTGGCAAGTCGTGCCCATGCGGAAACTTCGGCTGTTGGGAACGATACGCGAGTGCCGCAAGCGCCGTGGAGCTTTACACCGGAGACACCCACCGAGCAAAGATGCGTTCGACTTTACGGTTTACGGATTTGGTTTCAAAAGCAAATGCCGGTGAAAGACGTGCACTCGTGACGCTCGAACGAGTTGGTACTCACTTAGGCATTGGCATTGGCAACGTAATCGGCGGGCTTGGCGTACCAAATGTTGTATTAAGCGGTGAGCTTGTCCATGGTTGGAAATTTCTTGAGATGTCGGCTCGCGCAGCAATTGCTATGTCTTTAGCGGGCCGTCTCTCGCGCTGGTCACTTGAACCTGGCGATATGCACGGCGCCGATTTAGGCGGCGCACTCGAGGTTGCAATCGAACACTATTTGTTCACGGTGGCCGGAAGGAGCAAGGCAGCGTAAGCAACATTGCCCTGTGCGCAGACCCTACGTTCCGCACTAAACCTTGGTGTGTTGCTTTAGAACCTTTAGAAACGCAGCGGCAGCAGGAGAAAAGCTTGAGCCTCGTCGATGCGCGGCCCAAAGGATGCGATTGTGTGTAAGACCGCGAACAGGGACACTTGCCAACACACCCCGTTCAAGTTCTTCACGGACGCACATCCGTGGTACAAAGGCCAAGCCCACCTGCTTTTGAACAAAGCGCTTAATCGTTTCAATGGTCGCGAGCTCAATCGCGATATTTAGAGGCGTGTGTTGTCTGGCGAAGGCCTCAATCACTTTCAAACGCGATCCTGATTTGACGTTGTGCGCTACGAACGATTCCTTTCCAAGATCCTTTACTTTGACAGATGAACGACCAGCCAGAGGATGCTTGGGACTCATGATCAGCACCAGCTCGTCTTTCAGAACCGGAAAGGCTTCGAGATCTCGGTCTGCGGGCTCTGATGCCATCAGCGCGAAATCGACATTTCGTTCGAGTACCTCGCGAGGTAACCGACTCGAGACGTGTCGATAGATCTCGACCTTAACTTCGGGATGTTGTTCTCTGAATGCGAGGATCAGATCAGGCAGCAAGTATAGCGAGGTGCTTTCATTAGCGCCGACTCGTACCCGACCCCGCTTTAGGCTTTGCAGTTCGGAGATGGCTTGCCCAACCTGATCCCGTAACGCCAGGATACGCTGAGCGTAGTCGTAAACGACCTGACCCGCTTCGGTCAAAACCGGTGTTTTTTGGCTTCGATCAAGCAGAGGTAGACCAATTTCCTCTTCCAGCCTTCGGATTGCGATGCTCACCGCCGGCTGGGTGCGAAAGACCCTGTCTGCCGCCTTTGAGAAACTACGCTCCTGCACCACTTTCGAAAAATATTCGAGCTGGGCCATCTCCATGGCCTAGGTTTGTACCATAATTCCGACCCTCCCGTCGATGAGCCAGATTTATTATTATCTTAAAAGAATAAATTTTACAGCCACTAGCCCATCAAGATAGAGTGTTTACACTTCACGTAACCAGGCCACAAAAAGCCGGCTTGTGAAGCATTTGTCAGCCATAGCCTGTGCGGGTTTCGAGAGGGGATCAACGACGCGGGCCATCAACTATCTTAGTTGATGGCCCGATTGATTCATCCAGGCAAGTAGTTCGATTCGATACTTAGGGTCCATGATTGCCGAACGACTAATCGAAAAAGCTGGTAAGCAACCGGTGTCAGGAGAGTTGGCACAACATCCAACTGGCGCAGAAGTCCTGGTTGAGGCTCTCTGTTTCGAAGGAGTGGACGCAATCTTCGGATATCCGGGCGGCGCAGTACTTCACATTTACGACGAACTCTGGCGTGCGCGAGAAAGGATTACGCATTACCTCGTCCGCCATGAGCAAGGTGCCGTTCATATGGCCGAAGGTTACGCGCGGGCAACTGGCCGGGTTGGTGTGGTCCTGGTGACCTCTGGTCCGGGTGCAACCAACGCCGTCACCGGTATCGCTAACGCGTACATGGACTCGACGCCGATTGTGGTAATCACAGGACAAGTACCCCGGCACCTAATCGGTACTGATGCGTTTCAGGAAGTTGACACTGTTGGTATCACGAGACCGTGCGTCAAACATAACTATCTGGTTCGTGACGTTCACGATCTCGGTGCGGTTGTCCGGGAAGCGTTTCACCTTGCAAGGACTGGTCGACCCGGACCAGTCGTGATTGATATTCCGAAAGATGTAACCGCGGCCAGGGCCTCTTATTCACGTCTCGATCACGTTAGTTTTCCATTCACGACGTCGAAGCAAAAGCCGCAACAACAGCTTATTGCTGACGCTGTGAAGACGATTCTAAATTCGCGGCGGCCGATACTTTATGTCGGTGGCGGCATAGTAAATTCCGGCGCTGGCGAATCATTGCGCGCATTTGCTGAGGAGCTGCAATTACCAGTAGCGCCGACGTTGATGGGTTTGGGAGGGTTTGAGTCGGGCCATCCGCTATGCCTTGGCATGCTGGGAATGCACGGAACATACGCTGCCAACATGTCCGTCGCGGAAAGCGATCTCCTGATTGCTGTCGGCGTTCGTTTTGACGATCGAGTTACAGGAAAATTAGCGACCTTCGCGCCGCAAGCCAGCATCATTCATGTTGATATCGATCCAGCAAATATTGGCAAGAATGTAGCGCCAACTCTGAGTATCGCTGGCGATGCTCAAGCAGTGTTGACTGAATTCCTATCGTTTGCGAAGCAAGTCTCTCCTCAAGTCCTGGACGAGAGTTTGAACGCTCGCGAGTCGTGGTGGAAAAAGATTCGCGCCTGGCAGCGATCACAGCCACTTCGCTTTTCAGGATCACAGAATCAGATCAAGCCGCAGGCGGTGATTCGAGAACTGCATCAGTTAACGAAGGGTGAAGCGATCATCACGACTGACGTGGGTCAGCACCAGATGTGGGTTGCACAATTCTATCCATTTACAAGGACCCGGCAACTGATAACTAGCGGCGGTCTGGGCACAATGGGCTTCGGTTTGCCGGCGGCCGTTGGTGCACAGCTCGCCTGTCCGAATGAACTGGTGATTGCAATCGTTGGTGATGGTGGTTTTCAGATGACCAATCAGGAATTGGCAACCGCAGTCCAATACAGTCTACCGGTCAAGATCTTGATTATGAACAACGGCTATCTCGGAATGGTTCGTCAATGGCAGGAAATGTTCTATGACCGCACTTATTCCGAGGTAGATATTTCGGTCGCACCCGACTTTGTCAAACTTGCTGAGGCTTACGGTGCGGCAGGTTTTCGAGCGACACACCCAGATGAGTTACATGATGTTCTTAAAGCGGCGCTTAACCACAAAGGTGTGGCGGTGATCGATATCGTGGTCTCTAAGGAAGAGAACGTCTTTCCTATCGTACCCGCCGGTGCTAACGCGAACGATATGATTGTTCAAAATGATGGAGCCTAAAACATTGAAGATTGTAGATTGCAGATTGAAGATTGGCTGGAGTCGGAGGATGCGAACAAATCTGCAATCTGCAATCTACAATCCACAATAGCATGCGTCACACCCTATCAATTATCGTAGCTAATCAGCCCGGTGAGCTCTCGCGTATCGTAGGATTGTTTAGTGCGCGGGGTTTCAACATCGAAACGATTTCTGTCGGCAGTACTCTAGATCCGCACTGGTCTCGTGTCACCATCGTCACTCGCGGTGAGGACCGAACGATTCAGCAGATCGTCAAACAGTGTGAAAGGCTAGCCAGAGTTCGCGAGGTTCAAGACGTGACCACTCGGCCACACATTGAAAGAGAGATGGCCCTGATCACGGTGGCCGCTTGTGCCGGCGTCGAACGACAAGAAGTCCTGAGTCTCGTGAGTGTGTTCCGAGCGAAGGTAGTCGACATTTCACATACACACGTCATCGTGGAAGCTTCCGGCAATAAGGAGAAAGTGGATACGTTTATCGAGTTGCTTCGACCAATTGGTATTACTGACATCACGCGTACCGGGCATATAGCAATCAACAGACTCGCCGCAACTGCTCAAATCGCTCCGGTCGAAGAAGTAGAAGAGGAACTCATTTCTCAACTGTGAGTATGGAAAGGAACTGCGAGGGATGAATATTTACTACGACAAAGATGCTGATCTTGAAACATTACGGGAAAAAGAGATCGCGGTTATTGGTTACGGTAGTCAGGGATTTGCCCAATCAAACAATCTTAAAGACTCTGGTTGCAAAGTAACCGTTGGGTTGCGCCCTGGTAGCGCTTCCTGGGAAAAAGCGGAGCAGGCTGGTCTTAAGGTCAAGCCGGTAGCTCAAGCCGCTGCCGAAGCTGACATCGTCATGATGTTGGTACCAGATGAATTGGCCCCGGACATCTACGCTCGAGAAGTAGCAGAGTCGATTACAACAGGAAAGTTTTTAGCATTCTCACACGGCTTTTCGATTCATTATAAGTTTATCGAGCCGCCTCCCGAAGCGAATGTCTTTATGGTTGCGCCGAAAGGGCCCGGCCACCTGGTGCGTCATGAGTATCTTCGCGGCGCTGGAGTTCCCTGTTTGCTCGCCATCAATCAGGATCCGACTGGAGAGACCAAAGCGATCGGACTCGCCTACGCATCGGCGATCGGGGGAGGGCGCGCCGGAATTATCGAAACGACCTTTCGCGAAGAAACTGAAACAGATCTGTTTGGTGAACAAGCCGTATTGTGCGGCGGACTCACGTCGCTGATCAAAGCTGGGTTCGAAACCTTGATCGAAGCCGGGTATTCGCCGGAAATGGCGTACTTCGAGTGCCTCCATGAAATGAAGTTAATAGTCGACCTGGTTTATGAGGGTGGGATCTCGGAGATGCGCTATTCAATTTCTAACACGGCGCAATACGGAGACATGACACGCGGACCGGTGGTAGTCAACGACGAAACAAAGAAGCGCATGAAAGGTCTGCTTGCTGAAATTCAGTCGGGTGCTTTTGCGCGCGATTGGATGAAGGAAAGTCGTAACGGTCGTCCCAGATTTCAACAGCTCGATTCCGAAGCGCGGGAACATCCTATCGAGCAAGTGGGTGCTCGCTTGCGACAAATGATGCCCTGGTTATCTAATGGACGGCTCGTCGACAAAGCGAAGAACTGAGGTAGACCGCAGTTGTCAGAAAAAGACGTTCAAGCTCGAAGCCACTCCATCACCCGCGGCATCGAGCGGACACCCAATCGCGCAATGCTTCGTGCGGTTGGCTTCGGCGATGAAGATTTCAAAAAACCAATCGTGGCGGTTGCAAATGGCTACAGCACCATCACTCCCTGCAATGCCGGTCTGAATCTACTTACAACTCGAGCTGTCGATGCGTTAAGAGAGGCTTCAACCATGCCTCAGACGTTCGGCACAATCACCGTCAGCGATGGAATCTCAATGGGTACTGAAGGAATGAAGTACTCGCTCGTCTCTCGTGAGGTGATTGCGGATTCGATTGAAACGGTATGTCAAGCTCAAGCTGTCGACGGTCTCCTGGCAGTTGGCGGTTGTGACAAGAATATGCCCGGGGCGATGTTGGCCATCGCCCGTTTGAACATTCCTTCCATCTTCGTTTACGGCGGCACAATTAAGGCCGGACAACTCAACGGTGAAGACCTCACAGTGGTAAGCGCTTTTGAAGCTGTGGGCCAGTATTGCGCGGGTAAGATCGGGGAGCGTCAATTAATCGAAGTCGAACGGAGAGCTTGTCCAGGTGCAGGATCGTGTGGCGGCATGTACACAGCGAACACCATGTCGTCGGCGATCGAGGCTTTGGGTTTGAGTTTGCCATACTCCTCAACGATGGCGGCAGAAGACTCTGAGAAAGCTGAAAGCGCAGCCGCATCAGGAAAGGTGCTCGCCCGGGCGATCGACAAACAGATCCTGCCGCGGCAGTTGTTAACCAAACAGGCTTTTGAAAACGCGATCGCCGTGGTGATGGCTGTTGGCGGTTCAACGAATGCGGTGCTTCATCTGTTGGCAATCGCACACGCAGCCTCTGTCGAACTCACTCTGGACGATTTCGAACAGATCCGAAAACGGATTCCTCTCTTTTGTGACCTTAAGCCTTCCGGCAAGTATGTCGCGACTGACCTGCATAAGGCTGGTGGTATACCGCAAGTGATGAAGATGCTGTTGAGTCGAGGATTGCTCCATGGTGATGCATTGACGATCACCGGTGAGACTATTGCCGACGTGCTGGC
>DASYRR010000264.1:0-4492 GCA_036004125.1 Pyrinomonadaceae bacterium
GGTGGTGGTCCGGTCATACCCGGAAAGCTTTATCCGTTCGTCTTCATCACAATCGCATGTGGTGCAATCTCAGGTTTTCACGCGCTGGTTTCTTCAGGCACAACGCCTAAGATGATCGCCAAGGAAACCGACACGCGGATGATTGGTTACGGTAGCATGCTAATGGAAGGTGTGGTCGGTATCGTCGCACTCATCGCAGCTACGTCACTATTCCCCGGTGATTATTTCGCCATCAATACAGCGCAACGGACAGATGCGCAAAAAGCCGCTTACGTTCAAATGGTCGACTCGCATACGGCTGAAGGTTTCAACCTCAAACCGCAGGAAATCGATCGACTGGAACAGGAATCGGGCGAGAAGAATCTACGCGGACGAACAGGTGGAGCCGTTACGCTCGCGCTTGGAATCGCGAAAATCTTTGACGGGATTCCTGGACTCAGCGGGTTCATGAAGTACTGGTATCACTTCGCAATCATGTTTGAAGCGCTATTCATCCTCACGACGATAGATACGGGTACACGTGTCGCTCGCTTTCTGGTGGGCGAGTTTGGCGGCAGATTCTATCGAAAGCTCGAACAACCAAACTGGCTGCCAGGGTCTATTGTCACTTCGGCACTGGTTGTCACAGCTTGGGCGGCATTTATCTGGTCGGGATCTATTTCAACGATCTGGCCGATGTTTGGCATTGCCAATCAACTACTAGCATCGGTGGCTCTATGTGTTGCGACAACGATCATAGTCAACTCTGGCAAAGGTAAATACGCCTGGGTGACAATCGTGCCATTGTCGTTCGTGAGTACGACGACACTCGTGGCAGGTTTCAAATCAATTACCGACATCTTCTGGCCTCTCGCACAGAAACCAGATACCGCGTTGCAGGGGTACATTAATACAATCCTGACGGCCATCATTATGTTCGCAGCGATCGTGATCATGTTCGACTCGATACGTCGCTGGTTGGGAACGCGACGGCGACCTGAGCCGATCCTTGAACCGGCGGAAGCGTAGATAGATCGAAAGAATCATTGGTCATATCCGTCAATTGGACAGTTTCCTTAGAAATCGGCAATAATACGCGCTTTCAAAAAGGGCCTGCGGTGGGCTCTGTATGCCACAGGGGTCTTCCCGGCGGCGCAAGAGCCCGGTCTCACGGACGCACGGCAGGCAGCGAAAGTCTCGCCATTATTTCGAAGCATCGGAAAGGACTATCTTTAACGTGCAACTATCGCTGATCTTATTTGTCAGCCTGCTGGCTGTTTGTTCGGCAGTGCTCCTGTTCAAGAAGACATCGCAGAGTCGCTTGTCGCTATTACTCGCAAAATTCCGTCCGGCCTTAATCGGACTTGGCGCCGCTGTAACGACACTAGCTTTCGCAGTACCGGCTCACGCTCAACATCATGGCGGCGAAGCCAGTTTGGAACTACCTGATCTGTCATCGGTAAGTTTTCTCAATGACAGCGTCACGGGTCACAACCTGCTGAAGATTGGCATCGTCGTCTCAATCCTCGGTTTGGGCTTTGGCCTGGCAATCTACATGAACCTCAAGAAATTGCCAGTCCATCGGGCCATGCGGGAAATCTCTGAGCTGATTTATGAGACTTGCAAGACTTATCTAACGACTCAGGGCAAGTTCATCCTGATACTCGAAGCATTTATTGCCGTAATCATTGTTCTCTACTTCGGTGTGCTATCGGGTCTGGCTCCAGAGCGTGTCGTGATTATTCTGGCTTTCAGTTTAGTTGGAATTGCCGGCAGTTACGGTGTCGCGTGGTTTGGAATCCGGGTTAATACATTCGCCAACTCGCGAACCGCATTCGCCAGTCTCGAAGGCAAACCATTTCCGCTTTATGCAATTCCGCTGAAAGCCGGAATGAGTATCGGCATGATGCTGATTAGTACTGAGTTGCTGATCATGCTTTGCATACTGCTGTTTGTTCCTCGCGAATATGCCGGCCCTTGTTTTATCGGTTTTGCAATTGGTGAATCACTCGGCGCTGCTGCGCTTCGAATCGCCGGCGGCATTTTCACTAAAATCGCCGACATCGGTTCAGACTTGATGAAGATCGTCTTCAAGATCAAGGAAGACGATGCTCGCAACCCGGGAGTCATTGCCGACTGTACTGGGGATAATGCCGGCGACTCAGTCGGACCAAGCGCTGATGGTTTCGAGACTTACGGAGTCACCGGTGTCGCGCTCATCACATTTATCCTTTTAGGCGTCCGGGATCCACGCATTCAGGTGCAACTGCTCGTTTGGATTTTTGTGATGCGCGTAATGATGATTGTGGCCAGCGCCGGGTCATACTTCGTGAACGACCTCATAGCCAAGTCGCGCTATAAAAACTCGGATAAGATGAACTTCGAAGCGCCGCTCACTTCGTTGGTTTGGATCACTTCGATAGTTTCTGTGGTCATCACGTTTATTGTTTCGAAACTCACCGTTCCCACGCTCGGCAACAACGATACTCTTTGGTGGAAACTCAGTGTGATTATTTCCTGTGGCACGCTTGCCGGCGCGATCATTCCGGAGTTGGTAAAGGTTTTTACTTCAACCGAGTCGCGACACGTTAGTGAAGTGGTTACTTCGTCAAGAGAAGGCGGAGCATCGTTGAACATTCTGTCGGGTTTGGTTGCGGGTAATTTTTCCGCGTACTGGCTGGGAATCAGTATCGTCGGTCTTATGGCGATCTCTTACGTGTTCACAACCATGGGCACAACTCCCGACGTTGCTCTGGGAGCATTGATGGTTAACCCAATAGTGGCGCCGGTTTTCGGATTTGGCTTGGTGGCGTTTGGCTTTTTGGGGATGGGGCCAGTAACCATCGCTGTGGATTCGTATGGGCCCGTGACGGACAACGCGCAGTCGGTTTATGAACTGTCGTTGATCGAACACGTACCGAACGTCGAAGAAGAATTGAAGAAAGATTTCAATATCGACGTTAACTTTGCCCGCGCCAAACACCTCTTGGAAGAAAACGACGGTGCCGGCAACACGTTCAAGGCAACTGCGAAGCCTGTGTTGATTGGCACGGCCGTAGTCGGTGCCACCACCATGATCTTTTCGATCATCATGTTGCTCACCAGTGGTCTAACTACGAACACCGAAGGTCTGTCGCTCCTGCACGCCCCTTTTGTTCTCGGTTTGATTACCGGTGGCGCCATCATTTACTGGTTCACCGGCGCCTCGATCCAGGCTGTGACAACTGGTGCATATCGTGCCGTCGAGTTCATCAAAGCTAACATCCGGCTGGAAGGGGTCGAGAAGGCTTCGGTAGAGGACAGTAAGAAGGTCGTACAAATCTGTACACAGTACGCACAGAAGGGAATGTTTAATATCTTTCTGACGGTGTTCTTCTCGACACTGGCGTTTGCGTTCGTGGAACCATTCTTCTTTATCGGTTACTTGATCTCAATTGCAGTATTTGGTCTCTATCAGGCGATCTTCATGGCTAATGCCGGGGGCGCGTGGGACAACGCGAAGAAGGTTGTCGAGGTTGATCTAAAAGCGAAGGGCACCGAGCTGCACGACGCAACAGTCGTCGGTGATACGGTCGGAGATCCTTTCAAAGATACATCGTCAGTAGCCATGAACCCGGTGATCAAGTTTACGACTCTGTTCGGACTACTTGCGGTCGAACTGGCAGTGAGCTTAACGAGACGCGCGAATGGCGATACAACGCTGACTCGTATTCTGGCATTAGCATTCTTCCTCGTGTCGGTATTTTTTGTCTGGCGGTCGTTTCACGGTATGCGCATTGGCAACCTTGTGGAAGAGCCTGCAGCGCCGGCGCCAGTTGCGAAGGGTGCGGCGGGAGATTAACGACTGGCGTGCTTGGTGCTTTGATCTTTGTACTTTGTTACTTAAGTTTATTGCCCGACAAAGCAAACAAAGCACAAGGTACAAAGCACAAAACACCGAGGTTTAAGAACACGAATGACAACCTACTCCAAAACAGAAACCTTACTCGGCACCGCGCTTGCTCCAATGGATTGGACGCGGGCTGTCTCTTTAGTGTTCGCCTTTAGTTTGTTCAACGCGCTTGCTGCTCAGTTCTCACTAAACATTGGTCCAATTCCAATCACCGGGCAAACGTTTGCCGTAACGTTGACTGGAGCGTTGCTAGGTTCGCGATTAGGTGCGCTGGCGCTGGTGGCCTATCTAGTTGAGGGTTGCTTTGGTCTTCCGTTTTTTGCCAATTTTTCCGCCGGCCTTGGGGTTCTGTTAGGTCCACATGGCGGCTATCTCGTTTCCTTCCCCGCTGCTGCTTACATCACTGGCGCGTTTGCTGAACACGGTTGGGATCGACGCTTTCTCGCAGCGGTTGCCGCGATGGCCATTGGATCTGTGATCATTCTTGCCGCAGGCTGGTCGTGGCTAGTCGTTTTACGAACTCCACCATTAGCGGCATTCAAAGTGGGTGTAGCACCTTTCATCGCTGGCGACATCATTAAGGTTCTTCTTGCTGCCGCGGTGCTGCCAACTGGTTGGGCG
>DASYRR010000265.1:0-11219 GCA_036004125.1 Pyrinomonadaceae bacterium
CTTGTCACCGCTTTGGTACAGGGCGTTGTAGATGCTGAGATTCGCTGTACCAAAGCGGTGACAAGTCCCCGCACTCCAAGGAGGCGCCCTTCACTTAGCCCTATTTTCTGAGCCATCGGCTACCGCGTTCTTCTGCGGACCTCTATAATCTGAATAAGAAATGAAGCAAAAAGTTCACATCACTCTTAAACTGAATGGCGAACAAACGGAGGTTGCGTTTTCGCCGCACAAGACCTTACTCGAAGTGCTCCGCGAGGATTTGAATCTGACGGGGACGAAGCACGGTTGTGAGTTGGGTGAGTGTGGGACGTGTGCGGTGCTAGTCGATGGACGGTCCATTCTTTCCTGCTTGATGCTTGGACTGGATGCCGAAGGTCGTGAAGTAAAGACGATTGAAGGAATGGCTGAAGGTGCTGAGCTTCATCCTCTTCAACAAACGTTTGCAGATTTGGGAGCTGCGCAATGTGGCTATTGTTCACCAGGGTTCTTGTTAGTGGCTGAGGAACTATTGAAGAAGAATCCGAGACCGACGCGCCCTGAGATTCAAGAAGCGTTGTCTGGCAATCTGTGCCGCTGCACCGGGTATATCAAGATCTATGAAGCGGTGGAGTTGGCAGCCGCGATGATCCGCGGTGAAGAGTATGAACTGCCACGTGAGAGTGTTTATGGTCTCGACTGAGGAGTTTTTCTCTGTGGTTCTCTGTGTCTCTGTGACTCTGTGGTAGCTAAGCTCTTTCATCACCACAGAGCCACGGAGACACAGAGCGGCACGAGAAACTAAACCGACCGTGAACGTATTCAATGACGAAGCGTAACAACAAAGGGCGGGAGCTAAAGGTTGTCGGCAAGCCGTTCCGCAAAGTCGACGCGCGTGCAAAGTGTGTCGGACAGACGAAGTTCGCTGACGACATCGTTCTGCCACGCATGCTCTACTGCAAGATCCTTCGCACTCATCTCCCACACGCAATCGTCAAAAGCATCGATGCTTCGAAGGCGCTGGCGCTACCAGGGGTGTTCGCAGTTGTTACCGGAAAAGATATGCCAATCTCGTACGGCATCCTACCGGTCAGTCAGGACGAACACGCACTCTGCATCGACAAGGTCCGCTTTATTGGAGATCCAGTTGCCGCAGTGGCCGCGATTGACGAAGACGTGGCCTTCGACGCGATGAATCTGATCGAAGTCGAATACGAGCCTCTGAATACCATCTCGTCGATTGAAGAAGCGGTGATGATCGACGAGCCGCGAATCCACGAGTATGGCGACTCAGGCAATGTCCATAAGAAAGTGTCGTTAGAGTTTGGCGATGTGGAAGAAGGATTCGTCGCAGCTGATTTGATTCGCGAGGACACTTTTTTCTACGAAGGCAATACGCACTTACCGTTGGAACAACATGCAGCAGTTGCTCATTTTGATTCTGACAAGAAGATCACGCTCTGGAGTTCAACTCAGACGCCCCACTACGTCCATCGAGCACTGGCAAAAGTTTTAGAGCTGCCTGCCAGCCACATCCGTGTGATTGCTACTCCAAACGGCGGCGGTTTTGGCGGCAAGAGCGATCCGTTTAATCACGAAGTCGTGGTTTGCAAGTTGGCGATGATCACTGGGCGACCGGTGAAGGTGACGCTTACGCGCGAGGAGGTCTTCTACTGTCATCGCGGCCGCCATCCAGTCTTGATGAAAGTCAAAACCGGCGTAAAGAAAGACGGGGCGATTACCGGGATGCACTTTCAGTCGTTCCTTGACGGCGGTGCCTACGGAAGCTACGGCGTCGCGAGCACGTTCTACACGGGTGCGCTGCAAACGGTGACGTACAACGTGCCCCGGTACAAGTTTCAGGGGCTGCGGGCCTTTACCAACAAACCGCCATGTGGACCAAAGCGCGGGCATGGAACTCCGCAACCTAGATTCGCTCTGGAGATTCAACTCGACAAGATTGCTGAGCAGTTAAAACTTGACCCGGTCGAGATCAGACGCAATCACCTCGTCGAACCCAATTCAGTAACAGCAAACTATTTGCGCGTAGGTAGCATGGGTCTCGGTCAGTGTATCGACAAAGTCGTCGAGGGTGCCGACTGGAAGAACAAGTTTTCCGCCTGGGATCGCAACAGCCGCAAGCTTCCCTCCGGCAAAGGCATTGGCATCGCCTGCAGTTCCTACCTCTGCGGTGCAGGGTTGCCCATCTACTGGAACAACATGCCGCAGTCTGGTGTTCAACTGCGCCTTGATCGCCAGGGTGGTGTGTGTGTGATGTGTGGTTCGACCGACATTGGACAAGGCTCCGATTCGATACTGGCGTACATCGTCGCGGAGGTTCTGGGAATCGATCCTTTCGATATTCGCGTAGTCACCGCCGACACAGACTTGACACCGGTTGATCTCGGCAGTTATTCGAGTCGCGTCACGTTGATGACAGGTAACGCTGCAATTCAAGCAGCCGAACGTGCACGCGAGTTGTTAGTGATGGCGGTTGCCGAGAAGCTTGGAGTTCCAATTGAGAATCTTGCCCTCGCCGAACGACGTGTGTTTGATGTTGAGAATCCGGACGTTGGTGTTTCGTTTGCAGAAGCAGTGATTTTGGCGGAATCAAAGTTTGGAACGATTGGCACCGTCGGTTCATATTCACCGCCAAGTTCTCCGGGAAAGTACAAAGGCGCGGGTGTTGGGCCGTCGCCGGCTTACAGTTATTCAGCTGCGATTGCTGAGGTCGATGTGGATCCAGACACCGGTATTGTCGTGGTGGAGCGTATTTGGATTGCTCACGACATTGGGAAGTCAATTAATCCAATGCTGGTAATGGGCCAGGTCGAAGGCAGCGTATACATGGGACTTGGCGAGGCGCTGATGGAGGAGATGACTTACCGCGCGAATCGCAACGTAGTCCATAAGTTTCCGTCAATGCTTGAATACAAGAGTCCGACCACGCTGGAGATGTGTGACGTAAAAACTTATCTCATCGAAGATCCGGATCCGAATGGCCCGTACGGAGCGAAGGAGGTTGGGCAAGGTC
The DNA here is from genome assembly GCA_036004125.1 of Pyrinomonadaceae bacterium. Lineage (GTDB taxonomy): Bacteria > Acidobacteriota > Blastocatellia > Pyrinomonadales > Pyrinomonadaceae > PSRF01. The sequence continues at coordinate 3,011 of DASYRR010000265.1, forward strand.
CACTGTTACCAGTGCCGCCGGCTGTTGCGAACGCTGTCTACGATGCGGTGGGCGTGCGCATTGATGAAGTGCCAATCACACCGGAGAAAGTTTTGAAGGCACTGCGTGAAAAGTCGCGTGGTCGAGATGGTCGTTATGGTCCTGATGCTGTGCCGACGGTTGAGTGGCCGGAGCCGTTGCGAGTGTTGACGCCGAGCGAAGGTGGAGATGGGAAAGAGATGCCGAGGGTTGCGGTGCATTCGTGAAGTGAATAGAGTGAAACTGAGCGTCTTGTTTGATCGTTAATAGCAAATGAAGTGAAAGCCGCCTGGCTTTCGATTACCTCACCTAAGAGAAAGGAAGGCAAAGCAATGAGAGATAACAATACTCAAGAAACAAATCAATCCCGATCATTCGAAGAGAGAGTGTTTTTGCGATTTGACGCGGTCGATGCGCGGCTCGATAAAGTCGACGCACGGCTGGATAAAGTCGACGCTCGGCTCGATAAAGTCGACGCTCGGCTCGAGAGAATCGACGCGCGTTTGGATTCTCTGGATGGGCGCGTCGAAAAGCTTGAAATGAAACAGTACGACACAAAGCCAATTTGGGAACAGGCTCTCGCTTCGATTGCAGAAACCAATGAGCGAATGCATCAAGGTTTTGAACAGGTGCGCTCCGAAATGAAGTCTGAGTTTGCCGCACTCAGGCACGAAATAGACCATTCATTACACGGCGTCGAACTAAAGATCGACGCGCTCAACCATAACATTCTCCAAGTACAGGCTGATCAAAGATACGCAGATCGACGTCTGCAAGAACTCGAAACCCAAATAAAACCAACGGGATGACTCGACGCGAGCAAACGACTGGAAAGAAGTCGCTCAACTTGTAATCTCATGATGCGACTTCCCAAATTTCAATACCGCACTCCGCAAACAATCGCGGACTCGGTGAAAATCATGGCTGACGCTGGCCCCACGGGTCAGTTCGTCGCGGGCGGCACGGATCTGTATCCAAACATGAAGCGCCGTCAACAGATGCCGAAGACGGTGATCTCGGTGATGCGGCTTAAAGAGCTGAACCAGATCACTGGCGACCGTAAACATGGTCTAAACATTGGCGCGTCAGTCACGCTCACAGACATTTGCGAAAACGCGGATATCAACCGTGACTATCCAGTCGTAGCACATGCTGCACGCTTAATCTCAACTCCTATCCTTCGGAACATGGGCACGATTGGCGGCAACTTGCTGTTGGATACACGCTGCAATTACTACGACCAAAACTTCGAATGGCGCAAAGGAATCAACTTCTGTTTGAAGAAAGACGGTGACGTGTGTTGGGTCGCGCCAGGAAGCTCGAAGTGTTGGGCAGTGCAGTCGGCTGATCTCGTTCCGGTAATGGTTGCGATTGGTGCGAAGCTAAGATTCGCCTCAACACTCGGTGAACGAGTTGTCGATGCGGCTGGTTTGTACAATGACGATGGCATCGACTATCTCCACAAACGGCCGGATGAATTGCTGGTAAGCATTGAACTGCCTCCTACCAATGGTTGGCGCGCCTCATATCAAAAACTTCGACGTCGCGGTGCGTTCGACTTTCCCGTCCTTGGCGTTGCTGCTTATGTCAAACAGGATGGCGGGCTCGTCAGCGATGCAAAGATTGTGTTGGGCGGAATCGCGCCATCACCAATTCAGATAAATGAAGCGGCAACAGCACTGATCGGAAAGACACTCGACGCCGATCAAATTAACGCCGCCGCCGAAGCTGCCTACATCAAAGCACGACCGTTGGACAATACTGACTTCGTCTATCAATGGCGGAAACAAATGGCGCGGCAGTACACAATTCGAGCGCTAAGAGAGCTTCTGGCAAACGAGTAAGAAGCGAAATCATCCTTTGCTTTTCCATATCATTGACATTTTAGATAGCGCGTCTAATCTCTCCCAAATGACAAATGAGAAGTAATGAGAAGTGTCAAATAATATATGGAGAATGACGCGCGTTCTGTCGCAGCAATAATCCTCGCCGCCGGACAGTCTCGGCGAATGGGCGCGTTCAAGCCGCTGCTTCCGTTTGGCAAACAAACGGTCATCGAGTCGTGCATCAACTACCTAAAAGAAGGTGGGGCTGAATCAGTAGTTGTAGTTGTGGGCCACCGCGCCGAAGATATTCGGAATCACTTATCGCGTGATGACTCAATCCGTTTTGCAATCAATCCGGATCCAACGAGTGAGATGGCTGCTTCAATCGCAGTCGGAGTTCGAGCGCTTCATCACACACCGCGGGCCGCACTGATCAGTCCTGTCGACTATCCGGCAATTTCACCGTCGGTTGTTTCCTCTTTGATTACGCAATGGTCCAGAGGTTCCCGTCTTGTGAAGCCAACTCGGTTTGGTAAGGGAGGGCATCCAGTTCTGGTGGATTTGAGCCTACGAGAGGAGTTGCTGCATTTGGACCCAGCGCTCGGTCTCAAGTCTCTTTTTGACAAGTTTAGGAATGAGGTGACCAGGGTCGAAGTTGATTCACCCTACATTGCCCGCGACATTGATACGTGGGATGATTACCGCGGTCTGTACGAGGAAATGCACGGAAAGCGGCCCCCGGACCCGTTCACAAATAGTTCCAACGAAAAACCCGGTGGGGTCATCTAACGCATTGTCGCAGGGACACCGGAATCCTTCGACAAAGGAGATGAGATGCTTCTGAGCAATCGAAAACGGTTTATTGCTGGATCGCTGACGCTCTTTTTGGGCTGTCTGGCGTCTGGTGTGCAGAACCGGGCCCCTGCCGAGTTTTCACTCCGATCAATTGATGGTCAAACCGTCACGTCGGACAGCTTGCGCGGCGAAGTTGTGGTAATGGCGTTTGGCGCGTCGTGGTTGCCGTTGTCCAAAACCCAACTGCAGGGTGTTCGCAAATTTGCCGATGAATACAGCAACCGCGGCGTGGTGGTTTACTGGGTGAGTACGGAATCAGAAGATTCGAAGTCGAAGAACTACGCGAGTGATGACCAACTGCGAGCTTTTGCACAGAAGTATGGTTTGAAAGTCACAGTACTTCGCGATCCTGATGGGGGCGTTTCGAAAAAGATGGGAATCGATCAGTTGCCCTCCATTGTGATTCTGGATAAGCAGGGCAACATGGTTGGCGCACCGATTGGTGGTCTCGATCCGAGTGGCAACCTGGCGGGCCAGTTGGCCGATCGCCTTGATAAGATTTTGTGAGACCGAAGACGTCAGAGACACAAGAGCCGCCAAGATTTTGGCGGCTCTTTTTCGTTGGGGAAGCTGGAGGTACCGGGCCAATCGAAGAATCAACCACGAAGCCACAAAGACACTAAGAAAACTTTTGGAGAAAGCCCCAAGATCTTCTCGGTTTAGTGTCTTAGCGTCTTCTTAGAAACTTAATGAGAAAGTCCCCTTTGATTTCAAACTGGTTTGGTCTTTTCAGATCACTTGCATTGTCTCTTCACCGTCAAAAGTTTCATCTCGTTATCGGCTTGTCCGAAGACAGGCAGGGCAGCTTTGTGGTTCAAACTTCCTCGACGCCTGATAACCGCACACTTAGCAGTTTACTAATTATCCCTCAACAATTAACCTGTGCTGTGAAATGGCCTTCACTCTAATAAATCCAGAATCATTAGGCGCACCGCGCGGATATTCGAATGGGGTCTTATTAGACTCCACCGGCAGACTGTTGTTCATCGCTGGACAAGTTGCCTGGGACCAGAATCAACAAATCGTGAGTGAAGATTTTGTCGAACAGTTTGATCGCGCACTGGCAAACTTGATCACAGTCGTTAGCGCAGCTGGCGGCAGTCCAACACAAGTCGTTCGCTTGGTGATTTATGTAACGGACAGAGACGAATATCGCAAACGGACCAAAGACGTCGGAGAGCGCTATCGGAAACACATGGGGAAACATTTTCCAGCAATGGTGCTCGTTGAAGTCAAAGGTCTATTGGACAACGCGGCAAAAGTAGAAATCGAAGGCATGGCCGTTCTCAGTTCATGATTCTTCAGTTCATCATGTCAAAAAAGTATCGAGTCCACGCCCTCGTGACGTTAGTGGTGCTGGCGGTCATAGCCATGGCTTGCTCTAAGCTGCGCTCTGAAAAGCCTTTGATGTGGCACCTTGTTCTCCAGGTCGATCCGGCGACGCCTGACTTAGAAGGTGTTGTCGCGAATACGGTGGCCATAATTGAGAGAAGATTAGATCTTGTTGGCGTACGCGACTTCAAGGTGACCATTCAACAACCGGTCTCAAGTGGTCGAATCGAAGTTAATCTGCCGAGTATGGGCGATCCCCAGCGCATGAGGGAATTCTTAACTGCAGGCGGTAAGCTTGAAATTGTTCACGTGATTGGATCTCCGAATCCTGCTCCTCCGTCCACCTACGATAACGAAGTAGCAGCTAACACTGTTGCGAAGAATGTTGCGAATGCCCGAGTGCTACCCTACAGTCGCATGCCGGAGGAAAAAAAATGGGCTGTGGTTGAAGTGCCCTCAATCATTCAGGGAACTGACCTTCGCAATGCGAACGCGTTTCCAGCCGCCGATCGCGGAGATGGGTACCACATTGGGTTTACGTTGAAGCCTGATGGTGCCAGCAAATTGTCATCGTGGACTGCGGCGAACATGAATCAATATGTCGGCGTCGTGCTAAACAACGAGCTTAGATCCATCGCTTTCATTAAATCCCAGATATCAGACTCTGGGGTAATCTCGGGAAGATTTACAAAACAATCCGCCGAAGATCTGGCCCACATACTGAACTCCGGTGCGCTTCCCGCCCCGGTTCGAATCATTGAGGAGCGGAATAACTAAGTCTTCAACATGAAGCAGCCTTCAACTTTTATTTTCGAACAAACGCCGGATGGAATCGCAACGATAACGCTCAATCGGCCCGAACGTCTCAACGCATTAACCTTTGAAGTCTATCGCGAACTCAGCGATACCTTTGCTGCGCTCCGACATGAACAAGACGTCCGAGTAGTTGTCATAACAGGCGCTGGCCGGGCGTTCTGCTCGGGTGGAGATGTTCACGACATCATTGGTGAGTTGTTTGATCGAGACATGGAAGGCTTGCTTGAGTTTACGCGCATGACGTGTGAGCTGGTACACAACATCCGCGCTCTGCCACTGCCCGTCATCGCCAGCTTAAACGGTACAACCGCTGGAGCTGGCGCGTGTATCGCCCTTGCCTCGGACATACGTCTGGCAAGTGAGACTGCCAAGATCGCGTTCCTGTTCGTCAAGGTTGGACTATCGGGCGCCGACATGGGTGCAGCATACTTGCTTCCAAGAATTGTCGGCCTATCGAAAGCAACCGAACTTCTTTTCACAGGTGATTTTGTTTCAGCAACAGAAGCAGAACGAATTGGGCTTTACAACAAAGTAGTGTCTGCCGAACAACTAGCCGAAACGACCGCCCGTTTTGCCGAAACGTTGGCGCGGGGACCCGCGTTCGCGATCGCCAAAACAAAAGAGATGCTCAATCGCGAACTCCACATGAATTTGGAAACTGCGCTTGAGTCTGAGGCGCAGGCGCAGGCGATTTGCATGCAGCACCCTGACTACCGTGAAGCGTATGAGGCGTTTGTGGCGAAACGAGAGAAGCGAAGTTCCGATAATTGCCCATGATCGACACCCTTCCCTTCTTCACCCCCGAGCACCGCAACCTGGCGCACAGTGTTGCGGACTTTGTAGAACACGAAATTGAACCACAGGCAAGCGAGGAACAGGACCCCGAGGAGGGAGTGCGACACTATGTCAACCTCCTTGCTAAAGCGGGGATTCTGCGTTGTTCAGTCGCCATTCAAGCGAAGCTCGATATCCGCGCTCTTTGCTTAGTACGAGAGGCTTTATCGTACACATCCTCGCTGGCCGATCTTGCTTTTGTAATGCAGGGCCTGGGAACGTACGCAATAAGTCATGCCGCACGCGATCATATTCGCGAGTTTTGGGTCTCACGCGCAGAGCAAGGCAAGGCGATCGCGGCCTTTGCCTTAACTGAACCAGATGCGGGTTCGGACGTCGCAGCGATTCAGACTACAGCTCAGCTCGATGGCGACTCTTACATTCTCAATGGTCGCAAGCGATTTATTTCCAACGCCGGTGTCGCAGACTTCTACACTGTCTTCGCACGAACTGGGACACGAGAAGGTGGCCGGGCCGCCCTATCCGCGTTTGTAGTAGGCGCGAAAGTACCAGGCTTCAGTGTCGTTGAGCGGACTGCGCTGATGTCACCACACCCAATCGGTGAAATCCAATTTGAAAATTGCCGTGTACCTGCGGAGAACATGGTAGGGAACGAAGGTGACGGGTTTGGCCTGGCAATGGAGACGTTGGATACGTTTCGAGCCAGTGTTGGCGCTGCTGCTTGCGGTATGGCCCAACGTGCGCTCGATGAAGCAGTTCGCTATGCATCGTCTCGCAAACAGTTTGGGCGTTTGTTAGCAGAGCATCAACTCATTCAGGCGAAGCTCGCTGACATGGTTACGGAACTCGACGCTGCCCGTTTGCTGGTGTATCGCGCAGCGTACTTGAAAGACACTGGCTCGGGGAGAGTCACACGCGAAGCAAGCGAGGCGAAGTTATTTGCGACTGAAGCAGCCGGTCGCATTATCGACAGTGCGGTTCAGATACATGGCGGAACAGGGTTAGTGCGAGGGAGTGTTGTGGAACGACTGTATCGCGATGTACGCGCATTACGGATCTATGAAGGGACTTCAGAGATTCAGAAGATTGTGATTGCGAGTCAACTTCTGAAGGAGAGTTAGATTCGTTTACACTGATTAGTCTAATGAAGCCATTATCTCCAGATACGACGCCAGAAGCTCAGCGTACGCACTATGAACTGATGAGTAATTTGGCGCCCATGCAACGACTCAAACTCGCGTTTGATCTCACCGAAGCAACTCGCAAGTTGATTATTGCTGATCTTCAGCACCGATACCCGGAAGCCGATGGGGCTGCCATTAGACGTAAGTTCATCGCTCGGGTCTTACCTCGCGAAGATGTTATCCGCGCGTTTGGCTTCGATCCACAAACTGAAAACTACTGACAAGAGAATGAAGATCAACATCATCGGCGGCGGTCCGGCGGGCCGGTATTTCGCCATCCTGATGAAGAAGGCCGACCCCTCACATCAAGTCAATGTCTACGAGCGCAACGGCCCAGATGACACGTTCGGTTGGGGTGTGGTGTTTTCCGGAAAGACGCTCGCAAATCTTCGGGCCGCCGACGAGGAGTCACACGCAGCAATCACGAAAGAGTTCGAAGCCTGGGACAACGTTGACGTCGTTCACCGAGCCAGCAAAGTTTCGATTCACGGAAACAGCTTCTCTGGTATCGCTCGTCTACAGCTACTCAAGATATTGCAAAGGCGCGCCGAAGGACTCGGCGTGAATATCACGTTTCGCACGGAAATCAGTGACATTGAAACACTGCGCAACAATTGTGACCTGCTGGTTGCTGCTGATGGGGTAAATAGTGGGGTGCGAAGCCGATATTCGGATCAGTTGCACCCAAACCTCGATGTTCGTTCCAACCGGTACATCTGGTATGGCACAAATCAATTGTTTCATGGTTTGACTTTGACGTTTCGAGAAAACGAAACCGGAGTGTTTGCGGCACACTCGTATAAGTTCAATACGACAACCAGCACATTTATTGTGGAGTGTGACCCGCACACATGGGACCGAGCGGGCCTTTCAACAAAATCGGATGAAGAAACCCGCACTTACATTGCCAAGGTCTTTAAAGAAGATCTAGGCGAATATCCTTTGCTCAGTAACAACTCAAAGTGGATCAATTTTGTTCTCGTGAAGAATGCTAATTGGTTCTTCAAAAACCTCGTCCTGCTCGGAGATGCACTACACACTGCGCACTTCTCCATTGGCTCAGGAACAAAGCTGGCGATGGAAGATGCGATTGCATTGGCAGAGTGTTTTAAGCGTGCGACTGATGTCACAGAAGCGCTAAGTGATTTCACAGCTCTACGGCGTCCGATAATCGAGGACTATCAGGCTGCAGCGTTTGAGAGCATGGTTTGGTTTGAGAACGCCGCGGATCACATGCACCTAAGTACGATTGAATTAGCCCTTAGCGCAATGACCAGGAGTGGACGTGTGAGTTATGACGACTTAAAGAAGCGGTCTCCAGAATTCATACAGCAGTACGAAAGTCGTGAGTCGTAAATCGTGAATCGTAAATCGTGAATAAAT